>JANLYZ010000159.1:0-11654 GCA_031365905.1 Chloracidobacterium sp.
ATTTCGATTGTCAGGCGGGGACGGGAGTTTCGCTGCAAACTTAGAAGGTCGGAGCGGCGCTGCGACCATGAAGATAATCAACATGACCAGCAGCACGTCTATCAACGGCGTTACATTTATGAAAGGCTTGCTCCGGGCAGATGTGTTCGTCGACATTCTCGCTTCCTCCAACAGCACTCACCGCCCGGTTAGACGCTGATTACAGGAAGATGTTCCAGTCAGAACCGGGAGCGGTAGCGACCGGCCAAAGACTCAGCGATGAATACTGAAGGAAGGATCCCTCCCAAGGGACTTGGGGAACGCAGATGCTCGCCTTTACTTCACATCCTTCATCCCGTCAATCACAACTCTCGCAACGCTCGGGATGATGTCGCGTTCATTCGCGTGATCAGTCGTAAACGTCACCAGCACAAACTTCGCACCATTCGGCAACTCCAGATAAGCAGCATCGTGTCTCGTGGTGCTGGTCCAGCCGGCCTTCGACCATAGACGCACACCCGCGATTCCCTGCAAGGCGATCCCGGTGAAGCCATGACCCTGATCGTCCGAGTCTGTGCTTGTGCCTGAATAATCGCGTTTCAGGAGTTCCATCATTTGCGCGCTGCGTGCGGGCGTGACCGCCTTGCCCGTCACGATTTCCGCCAACAAACGCGCCGTCGCATCAGTCGTCAGCTTGTTTCTGTTTGAGCCGTCGGGCCGGCGCGACACCTGCTCGCGCCCATAGGCGTCTTCGCAAAACGTTTTCTGATTGACGTTGATGTTGGTATAGCCGAGCGATGAATAGTAACGATTCACCGCGTCGCGTTTTTTTTGCCACTCTTCCATCTCTTTCGGTGGCAACTCATAGCCGCCCGTCGTATGCGTTACAACGTCAACTATGTATTGCGTCGCCTCATTTGAGGACACGACGATCATGTCCTTCAACGCGCGTCGCAATTCCGGCGTGTCTTCAATCTTCTTGTCCTCGAGCCAGCGATGGGTCGCAACCAGATAAAACAATTTCACTACGCTGGCTGGATAGACGCGCTCGTTTCCGCGAAAGCTGGCGTGCTGCGGATGAGCCGGATCGCGAAGGTCGATGAGTGTTATCGAAAGCTGCGTTGGTTCGAGCTTTTTGTCGGCAAACTTCTCGAGCGTTTGCCTGGCAGCTTCGTCCACCAGTGACTGCAAACTCCGCGCAGTGGTTTTCGCACCGGGCTGAGTTTGTGCCAACGCTGGCCCGAGCGCAGCAGAAGCGAGGAGACAAGCGCTAACCAGAAGGCTGATAGTTTTTCGGTTCATGATCGTTAAATACCCCGGAAGTTTTTATGGCAGCAGCATCTAGGGAACTTCTCTGTGCCACAGAGAGATCATCAAAATTGAAATGATTGTGTCAGCAAACGATTTCGATTATAAGCAACGCCGTGACAAAAGTATCGGCAGACAAATCAGGCGAAGGATTAATTCGCGGCATTCGCCGCTGGGACCTTGTAGCGATTGCGATCAATGGCATCATTGGCGCGGGCATCTTTGGACTGCCATCGAAAGTCTTCGCCCTTATCGGCTCATACTCTCTGATCGCGTTCGCAGTTTGCGCTGCCGTCGTCACCCTTTTCATTCTTTGCTTCGCGGAAGTGGGCAGCCGCTTCGACGAAACGGGCGGCCCTTACCTTTATGCTCGCGAAGCATTCGGTCCCACTATCGCGTTTGAGATTGGCTGGCTGATTTGGCTCGCTCGCGTGACCGCCTTTGCTGCAAACTGCAACTTGCTGGTCGCCTACCTCGGTTATTTCCTACCTGCCGCCACGAATCCGGTTTGGCGTGCGTCGATCATCATCGCTGTCGTGGCGTTGTTAACTTTCATCAATCTCGTCGGCATCAGGCAAGCGGCGATCGTCAGTAACATTTTCACGATTGGCAAACTAATCCCAATCATAATTTTCATCGCAGTAGGTTTGTTCTTCCTTAACTCCCATGCGTTTGCCCTGGGGCCAAGGCCAGCCGCGGGCGCATTTTCGCAATCCGTGTTGCTCCTCATTTATGCGTTCACCGGTTTTGAGATGGCGGCGATTCCGGCGGGCGAAGTGCGCGATCCAAAAAGGAATTTGCCGCACGCGTTGCTGATCGCAATCGGCGTAATCGCTATTCTCTATATTCTGATTCAGGTCGTCTGCGTGGGGACACTGCCCGAACTCGCGCAATCGCAGAAGCCACTGGCAGACGCGGGTGTGCACTTCATGGGAGCGGCCGGTGGCGCGATCATTTCCGCGGGCGCCATTGTTTCCATCATAGGTAACTTGAACATCCTGGTGCTCTCCGGTTCGAGAATTCCCTTCGCCATTGCCGAACAGCAACAACTGCCGTCGTTCATCGCCTCAATACATCGAAGGTTTGCGACTCCTTACGTCGCCATCCTTATCACCGCCGTGGTGATGCTGTTGCTCACGCTTAAGAGTTCCTTCGTCGCTGCGCTAACTATCAGTGCAATCGCCAGACTCGTAACTTACGGCGCGACCTGTCTAGCGCTTCCGGTTCTCCGGCGGCGACGCGATGCACCACCAGCATCCTTCCGGCTTCACTATGGAACTGTGGTTGCGATTCTCGCACTGCTGCTGGCAGCCTGGTTGCTCGCAAACAGCACCGGGAAAGAAGCGTGGCAGGCGACGATTGCCGCGGCAGTTGGGTTGTTAATCTATTTCGCATATCGCTGGATGGGCCGCGCCAACTCATGACGAATAGCGTGAGGTTGGGTTCGAACACACCAAGGTTTCGCTTAACGAAGCCCTCCATAACTGTCGGGCTACTGCCCCGTTTGACGGAGTTACCTGCGGTGCAACGTTGAGGATGCGACGATGATGGGATTGCGAGACTCGCGACGGCGCGCGCAATCCGCGCCGGGGCAGTAGCCCGACAGTTATGGAGGGCTCGGAGATATTTCAAGAGCCCCGTCGCACCGGTCAATGCGAAGACGTGAGGTATCATTGCTCACTACCCTGGAATCCAAAGCGAGACGCGAGTGGACACCCTAATCGAAGAATTGCGTTCAGTAGTCGGCAATGCGGCCGTGCTGAGTGAGCCGGACGAGTTGCTGGTCTACGAATGTGACGGCTTGCCGCAACACAAATATCTTCCGCGCGCGGTGGTCTTCCCTTCGTCAACTGAAGAAGTCTCCGCAGTGATGCGCGTGCTGGCGGCTGCCGGTATTCCCTTCACACCGCGCGGCGCGGGCACCGGTCTTTCGGGAGGCGCGTTGTCACTCAATCGCGGCGTGGTGATTGAGTTAGCGCGGATGCGCAAGATATTGAAAATCGACGAGGCGAACCGGATCGCGGTGGTGCAGCCTGGCGTCGTGAATCTTCACGTCTCGCGCGCCGTCGCCCACCTTGGTCTTCATTACGTTCCCGATCCGTCAAGCCAACCAACCTGCACCATCGGCGGTAACATCGCGGAGAACGCCGGCGGCATTCATTGTTTGAAATATGGCACGACTACCGACCACGTGCTTGGTCTGAAAGTGGTGCTTGCAGGCGGCGAGATAGTGGACCTCGGCGGCGGCGGGACCGAAACAACCGGTTATGATCTGCTTGGTGCATTCGTCGGTTCCGAAGGAACGTTTGGGATTGCCACCGAAGCAACTTTACGACTGTCGCCGATTCCGCCCGCTGTCCGCACACTGTTGGCCGAGTTTGCGGAAGTCAATGACGCGAGCCACGCCGTCTCGGCGATCATTGCGGCGGGCATAATGCCGGCGGCGCTTGAGATGATGGACCACGAAATCATCCGCGCGGTGGAGGCGAGCGTGTTTGCTGCCGGCCTGCCGCTCGACGTGGGCGCCGCGTTGCTTATCGAACTCGACGGCCTCGAAGCCGGCATCGATGAAGAGGCGGAACTCGTGAAGCGTGTTTGCATGCAATACGGCGCGCGCGATTGCCGCCTCGCTCGCGATGAGAACGAAAGGAAAAAACTTTGGGCGGCGCGCAAGGGTGCGTTTGGCGCCATCGGACGCATCGCGCCCGATTCGATGATTCAGGATGCGGTAGTGCCGCGTTCGAAACTGCCGGAAGTGCTCGACAGCGTTTTTCGCATCGCAACTAAATATCAGTTACGCATCGCCAATGTCTTTCATGCCGGCGATGGCAATCTTCATCCGCTGATTTGTTTCGACTCCAGATCGGCCGATGAAGTTCGGCGCGTAAAAGAAGCCGGGCGCGAGCTAATGGAAGTTTGCGTGCGCGCCGGCGGCAGCATCACTGGCGAACATGGGGTCGGGTTTGATAAGCGCGAACTGTTGTCACTGATTTTTTCGGAGGCCGACATGGAAACGATGCTGCACGTGCGCGCGGCATTCGATCCAACGGGTTTGTGTAACCCAGGAAAAATTATTCCGTTGCTGCGCGGCTGCGGCGAAGCACGGACGGTCGCTTCTTCCGGAAATGGAACTTCGGAAGCCACGTCGCAGCAAGCCGGTGACTTGCTGGGACCGCGGGCGTCCCGCCCGCAACGAAGCGCAGCTTCGCAAACCGTCCGGGACGAATTCGATCCTGATCGAACTCATCTCCAGTTAGCCCAGCTAGTCGGTGAAGAAAATCTCTCCGCGTCTCCGCGTCTCCCCTTCTCCGCTTCTCCTCTCACTGTTTCGCCTGGTTCGATCGCCGAAGTCTGCGAAGTCATAAAACTCGCGGCGAGTGAAGGCTGGAGAGTTGCTCCTGCGGGAGCACTGACCTGGCTTGATGCCGGCCAACCTCTTAACCAAGTGAACCTCATCCTGAGCACGCAAAGACTCAGTCGCATCGTCGAGCACGAACCTGCAGACTTGATTGCGATAACCGAAGTCGGCGTGACCCTCAAAGACTTCAACGCCGCGCTCATGACTAGAGGTCAATGGCTGCCGCTTGATCCGCCCGATGACGGACGCGCGACGATCGGCGGCGTAGTCGCCACCGGACTCGGCGGCGCGCAACAGTTTGGCTACGGCGCACCGCGAAGACATGTGATCGGGATGAAGGTCGTGCTGGCTGACGGCAGCTTGATCAAAGTTGGCGGCCGCGTCGTCAAAAATGTGGCCGGTTATGATCTGTGCAAATTGTTTACCGGTAGTTATGGGACGCTGGGAGTGATAGTGGAAGTGAACTTTAAATTGCGGCCGGTACCATTTGAAACAAGGACGGTCACGGCGTGGGGCAAGCGCGATCATCTTCTTTACGCGGCTCAAGACGTGATAGGTTCCCGACTCTTCCCGGTGGCAGTCGAAATGTTATCGCCGCTCTTGGCTCTTGACGCTGGATTGTCCGATGAAGAGGACTACTTCCTTCTGTTAAGATTTGCGGGCGCCAGCACGGGAGTAATGAAGCAGACGGCGGGAGCGATCGAGTTGCTTAAGGGCTGCGCTGGATCGTCAACTCTCGAAGATGATTCCTCGATTTGGCAATCTGTAGCTCAATTACCGTTGCGATTTTCGCAAGACCTCGTTTGGCGCGTGGGCTTGCGGCCAGCGGACGTGCCAACGGTTCTTGCTCAGTTGGACCAACGAGGCGGCGGCATTGATTCGTCCGAAGCGCTGTGGCAAGCGAGTATTGGTGACGGTCGCATTCGTGTCATGAAGCGACTTCACCTTAACGAAAACGAAGCCGGTGAGAAGAAGGTAATCGGAAAGATCGAAGCGCTAAGAGACTCCGCGAAAGACCTGGGCGGGACCTTAATCATTGAACACGCGCCGGCCGAGATAAAAGATCGCACAAACAACATGGATACTAACGACGCCGCTTACGGCATAATGCAGCGAATCAAACAACAACTCGACCCTGATGGTATCTTTCCGACTTGAAGAGCTGGGTCTTGAAACCATTTGCCTATTTCATTCACACCCGGCTTCAGTCGGGTGAACAATGGCACAGAGAGATCATCATGTATACGAAACAACATTCCAGAATTCATTTTGTTACTACTCTGCTGATCGCACTCGCGTTCATAGTTTCACCTGTTGCCTCATTCAAAGTTGTCCCCACAACGCACGCCGCTTCGCGCGAGCCGGTGCGCGCACCCCACGGCATCGTTGCTTCCACGAATGAAGTTGCGTCGCGAGTTGGTGTTGACATCATGAAGCGCGGCGGCAATGCAATCGACGCCGCGATCGCGGTGGCGTTTGCGCTCGCTGTAACCCATCCGGCGGCCGGTAATCTCGGCGGCGGCGGCTTCATGATGATCCGTCTCAGGAACGGCAAGACGACGGCGATTGACTATCGCGAAATGGCGCCCGCAGCTGCAACGCACAACATCTATCTCGACAACGATGGAAAGTTGATCGCAGGCGAAGGCGGATCGCTGGTTGGTTATCGCGCGGCGGGAGTGCCGGGAACCGTCCGCGGCATGGATCTGGCTTTCAAGAAATACGGCTCTCACAAACTTAGCTGGTCGCAATTGATCGAGCCCGCGCGCCAACTCGCCAATGGCTTCGCTGTTACCTACACCCTCGCGCGATCTTTGCGCGGAAACAACGATTACCTCGCGCAGTATCCGGAAACAAAACGGATATATCTGAACGATGGAAAGTTTTACAACGAAGGTGATCTCTTGCGTCAAGCTGATCTCGCCGCGACGTTTGCACGACTCCAAAGATCAGGCCCCAACGAATTCTATGAAGGCCAGACGGCGCGAATGATTGTGGACGACGTCAAGCAGCACAACGGCCTGATCACTCTGGCAGACATGCGCGGCTATGTTGCTAAAGAGCGCGAGCCGGTACGCGCGCAGTATCGCGGTTATGAAGTTGTCTCGATGCCGCCGCCGTCTTCTGGCGGTGCGGTCCTGATAGAGATGCTTAACATCCTCGAAGGCTACGATCTCGGCAAACTGGATCCTGCTTCGTCCGAACGTTATCACCTGATGACGGAAGCGATGCGACGCGCGTTTGCCGATCGCGCAGAGTTTATGGGCGACAGCGATTTTGTGAAGGTTCCGGTGGCGGGTTTGATTGATAAAGCCTATGCCGCAAAACTTCGCGGCACGATCAGCACCGAGAGAGCATCGACGAGCGCCGAGATTAGCGCGGGCCAACCTGCCGGTCATGAGTCCGAGGAGACGACACACTTCACCGTTGTAGACACAGAAGGAAACGCGGTCGCCAATACTTACACGCTGAACAACTCCTACGGCTCAGCGGCGGTGGCGAAAGGCACGGGCATAATTCTTAACGACGAGATGGACGACTTCGCCGCCAAGCCCGGCACGCCAAACATGTATGGCCTGATCCAGGGTGAACGCAACGCAGTTGCACCGCATAAGCGTCCGCTGTCGGCGATGACACCAACGTTCGTCTTGCGCAAGGATGGCAGTCTTTGGTTTACCGTTGGCAGTCCCGGCGGCCCGACGATCATCAACACGGCACTTTGCGTGATCACTGACGTAGTCGACTACGGCATGAACATCCAGCAGGCGATCGACTTTCCACGAATACATCATCAATGGCTGCCTGACGAGTTGGTGTTCGAACCTTATGGACTTTCAGGAGATACACAGAAGGCGCTCGTGTCCCTCGGTCACAAACTGGCGACGCCGCGTTACCTGGGAGATGCTGAGGGAATCATGATTGAAGAAAAGACGGGCATGCGTCTCGGTGCCACGGACCCGCGCCGCAGCGATGGCGTGGCGGTTGGCTACTGATTTTCGAGCTGCGCTATTGACTAGCCGAAGCGCTTCGGCCAGAATCTCCAACGGTTACGCAATCATTATATTTATTCGAGGTTCCTGGCCCCCATGACCCCTAATCAGACCATAACCAAGCAAGCGCCGAAGGAACATCCCTACCGCGTATACAAGCGCGAGCAGGAAGTCATCTCCCGTCGCAAGATCTATCGCACCACGGCCTTTTACACGTCATACACAATCATCCTGCTGGCCTTCGCCATTCGCTCTCATCATCTCCTGCGCGCGCTCGCGTTCGTTCCCGCCGGCGTAGTGTTTTGGATGTTGACGGAATATTTCTCGCATCGCTTCGTCCTGCACCGGCACTGGAAAATATCGCAGCGACGCTACAAGAGATTCTGGACGCGTGTGGCCAACAAGTATCTCGACCCGACGCATTTCGGTCATCACGAGAAGCCGTTTGACGGCGATCACATGAGCGGTCGTGTGAAGGATCTGTTACCACTCTTCTTTCTCGGCGTGCCGCTAAGTATTCTTCTCTTCCCCCCGTACACCGCTTCGATCATTGTGGCCTTTGCTTTCCAGTCATATATCGCTGAAGAGTGGATCCATCACGCGACGCATTTCTATAACTTTCGCGATCCCTATTTCCGTTACATGAAGAAGCACCACCTCTATCACCACACGTCTCAGGGCATGACCAGAGGCTTCGGCACCAGCAGCGGCATACTCGACTTTATTTTCCAGACGCGCTTTCCCGAGAATGTCCGACAACGACTCTATGGTGGCACGAAAACCTACACGCCAACCACGAGCGAACAACCAGTCAAACAAGCTTAAGGGAGAAGCACGAAGATGCTTCACTACGCCCTGGTTACCGGCGCTTCACGCGGCCTCGGTCGCGCGTTCGCGCGCGCTCTGGCCGCGCGCAGACATGACCTAGTGCTGGTTGCGCGCTCCGGAGAAAAGCTGGAAGCGCTCGCAAATGAATTGCGAACAGCTCATGGCATTCACGTCGAAACCATTCCGCTCGATCTGGCGGTGGCAGGCGCAGGCCAACGTTTGGCAGATGAACTAACTAAGCGCGAGTTGGAAATTGATCTGCTGATCAACAATGCCGGCTTCGGCGATCAGGGAAGATTTCTTGAGCTGCCTCTCGAGCGACAGTTGGAAGCAATCCACTTGCAGAACGCGACCGTAGTTGAACTTACTTATCGCCTGGTGCCAGCTATGATTCGGCGCAAGCAAGGCGGAATCATCACCGTTTCATCAATGGCCGGGTTTCAACCAATTCCGTTTGCGGCGGTCTATTCAGCGACGAAGGCTTTCCTGACGACCTTCTCGCTGGCCCTCGACGCCGAAGTCTATCGCTCCGGCGTTCGCGTGGTTACGCTCTGTCCTGGACGGCTTCGCGTTGCTCCGGAAGATATCGAGAGCGGCAGCGAACGCAGGAAGTTTCCCGGCGGCGAACAGAGCCACGAGGTCGTCGTGAATGAAGCCTTGCAAAGACTTGATCGCGGTGACGGGTTGGTGGTTCCGGGTACGATGAACAAGTTTGCGGCGTTTGCAGTGCGCCTTGTTCCGCGTGGCAAAGTGGCGCGGTTGATCAAGAAGATATCCAAGGCTCCGGGCTAGTTCGCCAATTCAATTTGCTACCCCGACTGTTATACTCGCGCTCGATTTGATTCCCGGGGGGTAGTGCCATTACGGCAGCATCAAATGAGACTTTGAATCGTCTAAGTCGAAGGTATGAATGGCAGCGGAATAGCTTCTCAGTAAATCCTCGATTCTCTTTACCGCACAATTACCAACCCGTAACCAGATGAATTTAGGCGGCGCCCCATATAGCAAACTGCGCTGTTGAAAATCGGAATCTTTTGAAACTATCGCGTACCCCTGATCCAGCGCGTATTCCCAAATCGCTAAATCGTTCGCATCGCGGAGTCCTACTTCTCTTATGTGAAGGCTTGCGGGATAAATATCAGCCAACAAGCGCGGAAGGCGAGGTGAGAGGTTTTGATCAAACAGCAGTTTCATGTTCTGGTAACGTTGCCAGTCTGCGTTCGCGGTCGGCAGCAAAAGCAAGACAGGCTTTAATGTCTTCACCAGTGAGATCGGGGAAGTCGGACAGAATTTCCTCTTCCTTCATTCCGCCGGCCAGATATTCCAAAACGTCAGTTACAGTCATGCGCGTTCCCCGAATGCATGGCTTGCCGCTACGCTTGCCGGGTTCGATTGTAATTATCTTGCTATAGTCCATGTGGAAATGATAACAAATCGGATTCAGCTTGCAAGAAAAACCAACCAACCAGACTCTAACAACCGCTCTCGCGAGTGAAGAACAGAAGCTGCTCGCCTGCATTCATTGCGGGTTGTGTCTTGAAGCCTGCCCAACTTACGTAATCACCGGCGACGAAAATGACGGACCGCGCGGCCGGCTCTATCTGATGCGCGCGGTCGGCGAAGGCCGGCTTGCGAGTGATTCGGCCGCATTCGAACGCCACATCGATCGCTGTCTTGGTTGTCGCGCCTGTGAACAGGTGTGCCCGGCCGGTGTCGAGTATGGACAGTTGCTCGAAGCCGCGCGGGGTGAACTCTTTCAGGCTGGTCCAAAGCGCGGCTTTAGTTACGCACTGTTGCGACTGGCGCTCAAACACGTTTGGCTTTATCCGGCGCGTTTGCGGTTTGCCTTTTCGTTGACGCGTCTCTTTCGCAATAGCGGCCTCGCGCGCGCGCTCAGGAAATCCGGAATCGCGAAACTATTTTCCAGCCGCTTCGAGTTTGCGCTGGCATTGCTTGAGAGCTCCGCGCCCGAATTCAAGCGAAACCGCGCAAACGCAAACGAGTCCGCGCGCGCTGCGACGGCGGCAACTGCAAACTCAAACACCCGAGCACTTCTCTTTACGGGCTGCGTTGGCGAAGGACTCTTCGCGCGCGTTAACCGTGCCACCGCGCGTGTGCTCGAAGTCAATGGTTTTGCGGTGCAAAGTCCGACTGAGCAAGGTTGCTGCGGAGCGCTACACGCACACGCGGGCGACCTCGAAGGCGCGCGCACGTTAGCCAAACGCAACATCAACGCGTTTGACGCAACCGATGGAGCGCAAGGTGCACCAATTATCACCAACGCCGGCGGTTGCGGCGCAATGCTGGTTTCCTACGCGCATCTGCTCGCTGATGATGACGAGTTTCGCGAGCGGGCGCGCAGCTTCAGCGCCCGCGTGCGCGACGTCAGTCAGCAATTAGACACTATCGAAATAGGAAGAGCGTCGAGCGTCAACAATCAGCTGGTGACTTACGATGCGTCGTGTCATCTGCTCCATGGGCAGCAGGCAGGCGACGCGCCCTTGAACCTGATCGGCGCGATTGCTGGATTGAATTTTGCCTCGCTTGCAGGTTCGGAAAGATGCTGTGGGGGCGCGGGGATCTACAACCTGCTCGAACCAGATCTGTCAGCGCGCGTTCTCGACGAAAAGCTGGCCGCGATCCAAATGAACGGCGCGAAAATTTTGGCGACGGGAAATCCTGGTTGCCAAATGCAAATCGGCGCGGGCGCGCTGCTCGCGGGAATGGATCTAACAACTTGTCATCCGGTCGAGCTACTCGACGAAGCGTACGCTCGCGCCGGAATGTATCACGACCCAAGCTGAGTAGTCGTTGCGAGGATACGAATCAGCAGCGGATAAACGCGATGACACAAATCTGAAAGATAGTTCGCCTATTTTTTCCATTGTTTCTGATTCGCGTCTATTCGCGCAAATCCGCGGCTGGATCTTCCCTCTTACTTTTCCCTGGCATCGAAGACGATGGCTCCGCCAATCATGGTGAAGACAATATTTCTGTCGGTGTCCAGCGCTACGAAATCGGCGCGCTTCCCTGCCTCAATCGAGCCGCGGTCCTGATCAATTCCTAACAACCGTGCCGGATTGGTTGCTGCCATTTTCGCAACCTCAACCTCAGACGCGCCATTGGAAAGCATCAGTCGCACCGCAGCGAGCATTGTGATTACTGAGCCCGCGATGGTTCCGTGTGCATTG
>JANLYZ010000198.1:0-3821 GCA_031365905.1 Chloracidobacterium sp.
GCATGGTGATTCACTGGAAGCGCTTGCGCCAGGTCGATGAAGCGGAGCGTCGCATTAAGGAAGAAGAGGAAATACATCGAACGGAAACGGCCGACACCGGCGCCGCCAGCCACGAAGCGGAACGCTTGCAGGCGATCGAGCGCGACAAGGGGGGCAACTGGTTGCTTTCTATCATTGTCAACGCGACTGGCGCTCTGGTTAGTTTCGTGGTGCTTGTAATTATCACTATAACCAAATTCACGCATGGCGCTTGGGCGGTGGTCCTACTAATCCCCTTGATTGTTTTGATGTTTCGCTCGATACGATCACATTACCTGGACATTGCCAGGCAGCTATCGACCGAGGGAGTTGTTCCTGAAAATGCAATCCGGAAACATCAGGTGCTCGTGCCAATCTCGGGCATACACCGGGGTGTGATCTTTGCGCTTGAATATGCCAAGTCGATTGCTCCCGGGCACGTCACTGCCGTCTACGTAGACTTCAATGAGGAAGCGACGGAGAAGTTGCGAGAGAAGTGGCCTCGTTGGGGCGCCGGAGTTGAGCTCGTGATTCTGAAATCGCCCTATCGTTCGTTGAGTCGTCCGCTGCTGAGGTATATTGAACGCCTTTCAAAGCAGAGCGAGAAGCAAATGATAACGGTGTTGCTGCCGGAGTTTGTCCCGGCAAAATGGTGGCACCAGCTATTACACAATCAGAGCTCGCTGATCTTGAAGGGCTCGCTGTTATTCCAGAAGGGCGTCATCGTCACGAGTGTCCCTTACCATCTGGAAAAATGAGCCGAAAAATTTGTGACTAGTACTGTGGTGAGGCGCTGTTATGGCTTAAGCACTGGCTGAGCTGTTAGTCTCACCGGTCCGACCCGCGAGAAAACACGAACGACAGTAAACCGGTCGACCTTGCGAAGGATAAAACGGAACGGTGGTCTGTTGTCCACACTGGGCGCACTGAACAGAAACCTCGACGCGTTGTCGCACACCGGATGTTTGGGCGGCAGTGATCGCCGCCAGTCTTTCGTTCTTCGCCTGCTTGCAAGGTTTGCAGCGCTTCGGTTCGTTCTTCAGTCCTTTGTCATGGAAGAAGGCTTGCTCCCCTGAGGTCCAGATAAAAGGTTCGGTACAATCTACGCATTTGATGCTGCGATCTTGGTACTCGGAATCTGAGCTAGTTTCCAGTTCCTGGATTTCTTCCCGTTGTAACATGACTCGTCTCCCAGGGTCGGTCTAAAACCATGATCCCAATGCAGGTGGGGCCATTGGAAGTCGTGCTGCTGTTGTTCAAAGAGGAGCCGCTGTTCTCCTGGCGAGTATCGGGTGCGGCCTCAGCAGCGCTCGATCAGGCGTAGGCGGATAGTGGAAAGTATAACTATGACGAAACTGTGTCAAGGTTAAATGGGAGCCATTCTGGCTGGGGCTGACGAGAGAGTCAGGGGAAGGAGGCGATGAAAGCCGCATGAAAGTGTTGGTGATAGGCTCAGGCGGTCGAGAACATGCGATTCTGTGGGCGCTGCAGCGGACTTCGAGGGTTCCGCTTGAGCTTTACTGCGCGCCCGGAAATGGCGGCATTTCCCAGCTTGCCGAATGCGTGGCGATTGCTCCAGGTGACCATCGGTCGCTGATAGAGTTTGTGAAGCGGAAGGCCATCGATATGACTGTAGTTGGTCCCGAGGCACCTCTCGCAGAAGGCATTGTCGATGAATTTGAACGTCACGGACTGAAGATCATGGGGCCGAGCCGCGCAGCTTCGCGGCTGGAATCGAGCAAGGCCTTTGCCAAAGATTTCATGCGCCGGCATAACATCCCGACGGCGGAATACAGAGTCGCAAACTCCCCTGACGAGGCTCGGGCCGCCCTGCGCAGTGGAAGGTTTGGCCCGCCCGATTCGGCAGTTGTCGTAAAGGCCGACGGCCTCGCGGGTGGCAAAGGTGTCGTAGTTGCTTCGTCACATCGAGAAGCAGAAAAGGCCATCGCGGATCTGACGACTGGAAATCTTGTCACACCCGATGCTGCGAAACATATATTGATCGAGGAAGCACTTGAGGGAAGAGAAGTCTCAGTGCTCTTGTTTGCTGATGGCCGCGACTATGCACTGATGCCGCCCGCTCGCGATCACAAGCGCATCGGTGAAAATGATACCGGTCCCAATACCGGCGGCATGGGCGCAATAACTGACCCTTCCGTGCTCGACAAGGAGACTCTTGATCGCATCGTGCGCGAGGTTGTCGAGCCAACGCTGCAAGGCGCTGCCCACGAAGGTTTTCCTTTTCGCGGGATTCTTTTTATCGGCCTAATGTTAACTGCCGCCGGGCCTAAGGTGCTCGAATATAATGTTCGTTTTGGTGATCCGGAAACGCAGGCGATCCTTGTGAGACTGAAGTCTGATCTACTTGGAATTTTCCACTCGATCACCGAGGGGAACCTTCGCAACATCGAGGTTGAATGGACTGATCAATCATCCGCTTGTGCGGTGCTGGCAAGCGCCGGCTATCCCGGACCGTATGAAACCGGCATCGCGATTAACGGTCTGGATCGAATTGCGTCAAGCGACGAGTTACAGATTTTTCATGCCGGCACGGCACAGGCAGACCATGGCGTGTTTGTTACCTCCGGCGGCCGCGTTCTGGGAATCACCGCCGCGGCCGCCAGTTTGGAGCAGGCGCTTGCCAGTTGTTACGGCGCCATCGATAAGATTGAGTGGCAGGGCATGCGGTATCGGCGAGACATTGGCCGCTTTAAACCGGGACTGCAGGCGTCCCGCCCGTAGCAAGCGCATTAGCGCGAGTAGAATTCGCATTGAGTGCCGCCTTCTGGGAGCTGGCGTCCAACACCTGTTATACTTCGTTTCCAGTTCGCAGTTGTATTTTGAACCCTTCGCAGCCATTCGACGTACATATACGGGCGCGGGAATTTGAGAGCCTTCGGAAAAAGATCGCACATCTCTTGGTAAAGGATCAGTGACAACATGGGACTAATGAGCAGAATTTCCCGTTCAATTCGGGCTCTCTTTGGCGGAATCATTGAGTCAACTGAGAACCCCGAGCTTATCCTGCAACAAACCATTCGCGACATGCGCGACCGCGTGCCGGAGTTGAATAATTCGGTAGCGCAGGTAATGGCCACCGAAAAGCTCCTGTCTAAGAGCAAGGAGCGGCTCGAAGCGCAGGTCGTTGATTTGGATTCGAAGATTCGCGCCTCGGTAAAACTCAATCGCGACGACATCGCCACCGCCTATATTGGTCAACTCCAGCAGGCGCAGGTGGACTTGCAGAAGACCTCGCAACAATTGGAGCACGCGACCCTCGCATCGAAGCAGGCGCTCAAGGCCCGCGACAATTACGTTCTGCAGATGCAGCGACGCACTGCTGAAGCCATGCAGTTGATCAATCAGTCGAAGCAGGCGCGGCTACAGGAACAACTCGCGCAAACGATGGAGTCGTTCCAGATTGGCGACGACGCTTCAACGTTTGATGAGATGCGCGACAAGATTGACCGTCGTGCTGCCGCGGCTGAAGCGAAGTTGCAGCTCGGTTCCGCGTCAGTCGACAACCAGATGCAGGACATCGAACGCGAAGCGATGGATATGCAATTGCAGGACAAGCTGCTCGCTTATAAACAGGAGATGGGGCTGCTGCCTGCCGGTTCTCAGCAGGCCTTACCGGCGCAGGGCGAGACCAGTGCAAACGAGCCCGCCGAAAAAGTCGTCAACAATAGTAATCGTATAAATTGAAATGCAGTCCAGGGTGGCCACCAAGCGGCACGTTGCTCAGTTCGCCAATTATATGTCCGAGTTCCGTAAGATCGATCTTAAATATCTGAAAGAGGCCT
>JANLYZ010000201.1:0-16082 GCA_031365905.1 Chloracidobacterium sp.
GCGACTGCAAGACTTTTTGGAATTAAGAAACGCAGCGGCACATACCCAACGTGAAGCAGGCAAAGCGCGGTTTGAAGATTTCTCAGAAGGCGACATTCAGCGCATCGCCGAGAACGCCTTCATAGTGATGGATAAACTCCAGGAAGAGATGACTTAAGCGCAGACGATGCGGTTAACGAAGTGGCCTGGCAAAGTTCTTAAAGACTTCTGCCAGGCCACTCTCAGTAAAGAACGCCGTAACCAGCCGGCGCTAGCGGCCCGGCGTACTTGATATAGACATGAGACCGGCTTTTGATTTTCTCCCGGAGCTCTAAACGATCAGTTGCCGTCGCGAGGAGTTTCACTTGCTGCGGCAAGCCGTTTTCGTCTTTGGTGACAACTTCCAATGCCAACCACTTACCTGAATGAGTGTCGACAACTTCGCTGACGAGAAAGATTGCACCTGTTTCGTCGTCCATCCTTTGTGTCTCCTGGTTATTGGTATGGTTAGTGAAAGTTACGTTTCGAAGTCCAAATGTGCAAAAGATAATCCTTTGTTTGGAGACTGTCAAAGATTTACTCGCGTCCTGATATTGTCTCTGAAATAGGAGTTCAGCCACTTCGAGTCAGCCTGGGTGCTGCGCGCACTGATTATCCTGACTAACATAATCGATTCGAGCCATGGAACTTCAGGCTTCCAAAAGACGTGATGTCTTGCGGGTCTCGGCACGCGAGACCGGAGTCTGGCCTTATCAACCCTCGATGACGCTCATCGCGCTCACCGCCTTTTTCTCATAAGCGGCAATAGTCGCGATGTTGCCTTTCTCAAGCGGGGTCAAGCTTGCCTCGCTAAACTTCGGGTCGGCCTTGTACCAGGCGAAGCTTTCGAAGTAAGTCTGAAACCACGGCTCCTTCGTGAAAACTTTGCCGCGCCGCGCGTAAATCTCCTGCCGCATCTTGACGGCGTCTTCTACAAATAAGCCATCGAGCAGACTGCGCGTGATCGGTTTGCTTCCCAACTCGTCATGGATCGTTTTCTCGTATGCGACGATGGTTTCCACGTTTGTCTTGTCAGGTCCGCTTAACTCTTCGTCCTTGAAGTTTTCGTCAGGCTGGTACCACGGCTGGCTGAAAAAATACTGCGAGAGCCAGGGCGCCTGAAACTGGCGGCCATGGCGAGCATAAACTTCGTTACGCAATAGGCGCAGCTCATTAAGGCTCAAACCGTGCAGCATCTGCGGCGAGATCAGCCGGTTCTCAAACAGCTCCATATCGCCGGGAGCCAAAGCAACCTTGCGCGACTTCTTCTGCGCCGTCGCAATCGCGTCCAGGTTTTTCTGTTCGAGCGCGGAAAGAGACTTCGCATCGTATTTGTCGCTGGGCTTATACCAATAGCGCTCGTCAAAGTATTGCTGCAGCCAGGCCTCACTAAAGCGCTTGCCATGAATCGCCTCGACTTCAGCGCGCAGCACACGCCATTCAGCGCCGCTATGCACGCCAAGCTTTTTTACTGTGAGCGGTCGGGTTACCCAGTAGCGCATATCGCCGGGCTGGACGGTCGGGTGTTTGCTGGCTTCGGCGACGCGAATAAGATCGAGGTTCCGGCTCTCAGTTGCGTTGAGCATTGAATTATTGAAGTCAGGATTGGCTTTGAACCAGTCCTGCGCTTCAAGGTAAGACTTTATCTCGGCGTCTTTGAAAATTCGCCCGTGGCGTCCAAAGACGATGCCGCGCATCAGCTTCAAATCTTCGAGCGGAAGCTTGGCGACGTCAGCAGGCTTGAGGGCCGACGTGGCAAAGTTAAAACTTTGCCAGCGCTGCATGCTGTCCTGCGCCTGCGCGGAAAGTGAACTAGCGAAAATGATCGCGGCAAAAAGGAAAGAAGAAAAGCGAACGTGGGGGAAGGATTTCATATCATGCTCCTGCTTTGGAGTGCGGCGACCTGTCGCCGCTTTTCTTTAAGCGGCGGCTTGACGCCACGTCTCACTGGACCGATTAAAGCGGAAGGCTGCGACAAATCGCAGCCAAACTAAAGCGGTGATAGGTCACCGCACACCAAATCTATCCGAAAATATCGCGAACCTTGTCGACCAAACCTTTGTCTTCAAGATCTTTATTTTCAACTGCCGCGAGCTGCTCGAGCAGTTTTCGCTGCTCGCGCGTCAGCGAAGTTGGCGTAACCACGCTCACGGACACGAAGAGATCGCCGTGGCCGCGACCGCCGAGCACCGGCATGCCTTTTCCTTTGATGCGAAAGACGGTGCCGGTTTGCGTGCCGGCCGGAATCTTAATCTTCTCTTCTCCTTCGATCGTGTCCACGTAAACGTCAGAACCCAAGGCGGCTTGTCCGAAAGTCAGCGGCTGTGAAGCGTAAAGGTTGCTGCCTTGCCGTTCGAAACGCTCATGCTCGCCAAGATGGATGACAACGTACAAGTCGCCGGCTGGTCCACCCTGCGTACCGGATTCTCCCTCGCCTTGGACCCGCAACCGCGAACCAGTTTCAACGCCCGCCGGAATCCTTACCTCCATCTGTTTCTCGCGTTCGATGCGACCCGCACCACGACAATCCTGGCAGGGTGTTTTAATTACCCGACCGGCGCCACGACAAGGCTGGCAGGTTCGCGCCACGGAAAAGAATCCCTGTTGATAACGAACCTGCCCGGTGCCGCCACAGTTGGCGCAATTTTCCGGTTGCGTTCCAGGGGCCGCGCCGTTTCCTTTACAGGTTTCGCAAGTTTCGAGTCGCGGAATGCGCAACTGCGCAGTCATTCCGTTGTACGCATCTTCGAGCGTAATCTCGAGGTCGTAACGCAGATCGGCGCCGCGTTGTGCAGCGGTGCGACGACCGCCGCTGCGACCACCACCAAAGACGTCACTGAAGCCAAACAGGTCGCCGAGAATATCCTCTATGCCACCAAAGCCCGGCGCACCCCAGGATTGTCCCGCCCCGCTGGAGACGCCGGCATGACCAAAACGATCATACCGCTGCCGCTGGTCCGCATCGGCCAGCACACTGTAAGCCTCGGCGCCTTCCTTAAAACTCTCTTCGGCGCTCGCGTCGCCCGGATTCTTGTCCGGGTGAAAACGAACCGCCAGGCGGCGATAGGCGCTCTTTATTTCCGTATCTGTTGCGGTGCGGTCAACCCCCAGCACCTCATAGTAATCTCGTTTGCTCATTTTCTGACTTGTCCAAAATCCTCTCGTCTTAATTCCATGACTAACTAAACTCTCATTGGTCTACTCGACGTTTTCCAGTCCTTTTTGCAAAGATTCGCCGGTAGGATCCATCATGGCAGACGTAAGCTGTCCGGCTACTCGTTCCAGGGCCGTCAGAGCTTTGCTAATCGGTTCTTTTCCCTCGGCAGTGGCCGCCACCTCTGCCTCCTTGAAAACTCTTTCAGCTATCTCCCGATCATTTTGGGAAAGCGCGCCGCCAAACTTCGTATACGATTTTTGGGTGTTGCGCAGCAACGACTCCAACTTATTGCGCAAGACAACAATTTCTTTTGCCAGCCGATCGGAATCAGCAAAACCGGCTGCCTCCGTTATAAGTTTCTGGATTTCGTCCGGCGCCAGACCGGAGGTCGGAGTGATGCGCATTTGCTGCTCGCGGCCGGTCGCTTTGTCCTGTGCCGAAACCGAAACGATCCCGTTGGCGTCAACTTCAAACACAACATCTATCTGAGGCGTGCCACGCGCATTGGGGGGAATGCCTACCAGCTCAAACTTTCCGAGCGAACGATTGCCTTCTGCCACTTCCCGCTCGCCCTGCAAGATATGAATTTCCACTGACGTCTGATTGTCGACCACGGTCGTGAAGGTCAGGCTATTGCGCAGCGGTATAGTTGAATTCCGATCGATGATCTTGGTGAATAGTCCCCCGCGTGTTTCAAGTCCCAGGCTTAACGGCAAAACATCCAGCAGCACGATGTCTTTGACTTCCCCGGTTAACACGCCACCTTGAATGGCCGCGCCCATGGCGACAACCTCGTCAGGATTGATTTCTGCGGAGGCCTTTTTGCCGAAAATCTTCTCCACCGTCCGCTCGACTATCGGTGAGCGCGTTTGTCCACCGACCAGAATTACTTTGTCGACGTCGGCGGCTTGTAATTTCGCGTCCTCAAGCGCCTTGCGACACGGCTCGATAGTTTGGTCGATCAAGTCCACGATCAAATCTTCAAACTCTTTCCGAGTCATCGTCTTGTTGAAATGCTTCGGGCCGGTGGCATCGGCGGCGATGAAAGGGAGATTGATATTTGTTTCAGTTGCGGAAGAGAGTTCACACTTCGAGCGCTCAGCTACTTCCTTCAGTCGCTGCAGCGCCAGGCGATCTTTCCTTAAGTCGATTCCGGTATCGGTCAAAAATTCATCGGCCATCCAGTTCATGATGCGCTCGTCAATATCTTCGCCGCCCAGGAAGGTATTGCCAGAAGTAGAGAGCACCTCGAAAACGCCATCGTTCATTTGCATGATCGAAATATCGAAGGTGCCGCCGCCCAAATCGTAAACCGCGATGCGCTCGACCTCAGACTTGCCCAGTCCATAGGCCAGGGCCGCCGCCGTAGGTTCGTTGATAATTCTTTCAACCGTTAGCCCGGCGATCTTTCCCGCGTCTTTTGTGGCCTGGCGTTGGCTATCGTCGAAATATGCGGGAACGGTGATGATCGCGTCCGTCACCGGCTCGCCGAGAAAGTCCTCCGCTGCGGCCTTCAAGCGTTGCAGGACTATTCCCGACAACTCTGGCGGGCTGTAACTGCGACCCTGCACGCGCACGCGAGCGTCGCCGTTGGGCGAATCGACAATTTCAAACGCCGCCGTCGCCTTCATCTTCTGAACTTCGGCGGAGCTGTATTTCCGCCCGATAAGCCGCTTCACTGCATAGACCGTATTGGCAGCATTGGTTACCGCCTGGCGTTTTGCTATCTGCCCAACCAACCGTTCGCCCTTGTCGGTAAACCCGACCACGCTCGGGGTCGTACGCCCACCCTCTTTGTTAGGCACGATCTGCACTGCGCCGCCCTCCAGAACGGAGACGCAGCAGTTCGTCGTACCCAGGTCTATGCCGATCGCTTTTCCCATTTTTTCCTTAACGTAGAGTCCGGATCACTTCTTGACTGCTACTTTCACGAGCGCCGGACGAATCAGCTTATCGCCTACCCGGAAACCGCGCACTATCTCCTGCATAACAGTGTCCGGTTCAAATTCGTCAGTAGGTTCGGTGACAACTGCTTCGTGAAGATGCGGATCAAACATTTCTCCTTCAGCTAACACCGGCTTGACGCCCAACGCATCGAGCACGCCATTGAGTTGCTTGTAAATCAAATCCACGCCGCTTAGAAAGTGCCGAAATTCATCCGACTCGCTGGCTTCAACTGAAGCTTCGGTATCCAAAGCCCGCTTCAAATTATCCAACACCGGCAGGAGCTTGGCTGCGATGTCAACGACGATGCGGTTGAAGGTCTCCGAGCGTTCACGCTCCATGCGCTTGCGGTAGTTCTCGAAATCCGCCTGCCGGCGCGTGAGGCTGTCTCTTAGTTCTTTGACCTCGGCTTCCAGTCGTTTCAGTTCAGCACGGGTAGCAACTAATTCCGCCACCTCGGGGCCGCCCTGGTTAAGCTTGAGGTCGCCGGTAGATCCCCGCGGCGGAGGCGCAGGTCGTTCCATCTCTTCATCGAGTTCCACCGCTTCCGGTTCGGTCGCCGTTTCGTCGTTCTCAACCAGGGTCATATCATTCAGCAATTCTTTATCGTCGGTTGACAGCGCAGACGCAGTCTCATCGAGTCCGGCGTCGAGACCGGCTTCATTGTCCGCATCAAGAAAATTGATTGGAATGCGGTTCGACCTATCACCTTTGCGTTCAGGAGCCATCAATCAGTGTCGTTCGTTCAAAGTTTTCGGTAGGCCCTAGACGTGCGCTTCTTCATGCAAACGGCGCTCAATGAGCCGCGCCATGTAGTTTACCATAGCCATGATACGAGAATACTCAATCCTCATCGGACCTACGACGCCAAGCGTGCCCAGGTGTTCGTTTGAGCCGAGGCGGTAGGGAGCAGTGATCAGCGTGCAATTTCGCATTGAGGAGATAGGATGTTCCCGGCCAATGACTACGTGAACATCTCCCCACATTGCCGGCTGTTCGCGCGCGACGCACTCATTAAGAATCTTGATTAGGCGGGACTTTTCTTCAAAGGTTCGAAACAACTCGCGCATTCTATCAACGTCAACGAAGTCAGGCTTACTCAGGATATTAGAAGCGCCATCGACATACACGTCGCCGCTGCCGGGATCTTCACCTTCCAGACTCATATCACAAAGCAGAATCGCATTTCTGAGTAGCCGGTCATACAGCGCCTTCTCTTCTCGCATCATTTCGAGAATCTCAGTGCGAATCGCGAAGAGGCTCTTGCCCCCAAATTCGGTATTCAGGTAGCGCGCAGTCTGTTCGAGCTCTTCCTGAGTCAGGATGTCCTCGAGCCGGATGATCTTGTTGTGAATGCTGTTTGAGGTCGTTACCAGCACCACGAGAATGCGCTTGTCAGAGAGCTGAACAAATTCAATGTGACTCAAGCAGTTCTCGGCGAGCGACGGCGATACTACGATGCCCACGTTGGCGGAAAGCTCCGAGAGCGCGTGCGACATTTTTTCCATAATGCGATCCGAAGAAATCGCTGAATCGATGCCGCTGGAAGCAAACACTCTATCGATCGCCCGCAGATCGGCGCGAGAGAGTCGAGCTTCTTCGAGGATGTAGTCGACGTAATACCGATAACCCTGATCGGTCGGCACGCGACCCGCCGACGTGTGCGGCTGTTCAACGAGTCCGGCTTCCTCGAGTTCAGCCATGACATTTCGGATGGTCGCTGAACTCCAACCTGCGCGTTTGGCAAACCGCTCCGCCAGAACCAGCGAGCCGACGGCTTCGCCGGTGACCAAATGCTCCTTGATCACGGCGGAGAGCACCGCCTGAGCACGGGCATCAAGGGTGTTTTTTTCTACGACTTGGAGGGTTGAATGGCGACGGGGCATCGGGATCTCAGTTGAAGTAAAGTAAACGACTACCATCTCGCAGTATAAAGAATCGTTTGTCGCGCTGCAAATATTCGACCGCGAAGGGTTCCTGCCTTCCACTCATCAGTCAATCCACACTCCTGCAATCACTTACGTTCGCTGCTCGGCTGTAGTTTTGTAGGGGCGGGGCTTGTCCCTGCCCGATCGCATAAGACTCGATCGCGCGGGCAGGGACAAGCCCTGCCCCTACAACTGAATGAAAGAATGCAAGTCCAGCGCGGCTGCAAATCAGGGCTTTTCCTAAGCTTTTCGTGCTGTCCCCCGGGATCAATTGACGCTTCGCCAAACTTCTCCGTAATATGAGCGCAGCCTCCGGCTCTCCGAAACCCTAAGCCCCTCTGGGTTCCGACGGGAGCGTTAGTCCGAAGAGGGTTCCTGCTTCTTCCTGCTTCGGGAATAAACATTTTGAAGTTGGTATGCTGGTAAACCAGGGACGGCGAATTGTCTGGAGTTGTTGGCAATGACTGACGTAAAGAAATTTTTCCTTGACGCGTTCCACCATCTCGGCGGCAAACGAGAGTTGCCGGCGGTCGAGGTGCGCTTTTATCCGTATGCCGGATTACGTCATACGATCAGGTTACGCTCGGGGCAAGTCTACGTTCGTCTTTCCGATATTTGTAAGGATAGCCCGCCGGAAGTGATGCGTGCCCTCGCGTTCGTGCTGGTAGCCAGGCTCCTGGGGAAAAAGATACCGCCGGTTCACGAGCGAACTTATCGCGACTACTCTCTAACGCCGGAGGTGATGCGCTCGTCTGATATCGCGCGCCGTGGCCGCGGACGGAAGATGATTTCCAGCGCTCGCGGGAATTACTACGACCTCGACAAGATGTTTTCCAAACTGAATCGCCGCTACTTCGATTCCAGTCTCGAAAAGCCGACGCTAACCTGGTCGCAACGCAAGACCCGAAGCATTCTCGGTCATCACGATCGCGTGTACGACACCATCGTGATCAGCAAGTCGCTTGATTCAACGCAAGTGCCGGAATGGTTTGTGGAGTTCATTATTTATCACGAGATGCTGCATATGAAGCACACCGCGCGAATGATTAACGGTCGCCGCTATTATCACACCGCCGCGTTTCGGCTCGATGAGCGTCGCTTCGCCAAGTATGACGATGCCCAGCGCTACCTCGAGCAGATCGCCCGGCGGCGGCGAGTTCCGCGCGCCCGCGCCGCCTAATGAATTCATGAATTGATATTGGAACCTGTCTCGGGTTAGCGCGTTTACACAATCGAGGTAGGTGGGCTCCTCAAAAAGGCGGCTGAGCCGGGGGATTCACTCCGGTAAGGCCGCCTTCTTATCTGTAATCCGCACGATCACGACTCTTCGATAGCTGTAAGGCACCGGCTGGTCCTGCTGGACAAAGCCCTTTGGCGGTCGCTAAACTACGCGATTCGAAACGTAGGTGCGAGCTGTTACCTGCAACCAGCGCAATAATTAAGACGGAGATTGAAGTAAGACTATGGCTATTCAGGCGACTCAAATTCGGCGCGGAATGATGATTCTATTCGAGGGCGAACCGTGCAAAGTTATGGAATTCAGGCATCACACGCCGGGCAATCTGCGGGCAATGGTGCAGGCAAAGCTAAGGAACGTTAAGACCGGCTCATCCTTTGAACATCGCTTCCGCTCGTCGGATTCAATTGAACGCGCCATCTTCGAGCAGCACGAAATGGAGTTTATGTACTCTGACGGGTCGCATCATCATTTCATGAATACGGAAAACTATGAGCAGGTCGCCCTCAGCGAAGAGGAGTTGGGCGACGCAGCCCAATGGTTAACGCCGGGGCTGAAGATTCAAGCTGAGTTCTACGAAGGCGCGCCGATTGGAATCGATTTGCCGCCTTCGATGGAGTTGACCGTTACGCGCACCGATCCGACCATGAAGGGCGCGACAGTTTCCAACGTAAACAAACCGGCTACGCTCGAAAATGGCGTGACCGTGACCGTGCCACCCTTCATAAATGAAGGCGACCGCATTCGCGTCGATCCTACGGAAGGCCGCTACATCGAACGCGCAAAATAAGTAGGACAGACATTCTTGTCTGTCCCGGTGAGCAACTGCTAATCGAGGAGCAAGCAGAAGAGAATCGTCATTTCTCATTTGTCATTTCTTATTGGAGATTACAAACAACAGAGAACTTACTCAGCCAAATAACAAATGAAAATTTTCAAATGAGAAATGGAAAATCTCTTCACTTCCATCGCTGACCTTGGGGCTACTTAGACAGGCAGGAATGCCTGTCCTACCCTATGTACTTCATCTACAGTCTTCTGCTGGGTCTCGGCTTTCTCATCCTGCTGCCCCGCTTTCTTCTCGATGCATTCCGTCACGGCAAGTACGTCGCCGGGTTTCGTGAGCGCCTCGGCTCGCTGTCGCCGATTACAAAAGGCACCGACAAGGTAATCTGGATCCACTGCGTTTCCGTTGGTGAAACGCAGGCTGCACGGCCTTTGGTGCGGACTATCAAACAACAA
Source organism: Chloracidobacterium sp. (assembly GCA_031365905.1). GTDB lineage: Bacteria > Acidobacteriota > Blastocatellia > Pyrinomonadales > Pyrinomonadaceae > PSRF01. The sequence continues at coordinate 9,527 of JANLYZ010000201.1, forward strand.
TTTCCGAATCACCTGATCGCAATTTCCACCATCACATTGACGGGGCAAACTCTGGCGCGCGAAGTTTTCAAGCATGACGCTGCGAAGATTTTCTACTTCCCTTTCGATTGGCGCTGGGCCGCCCGCCGCACGCTGAATGCTATTAATCCTGATACGGTGCTGGTGATGGAGACGGAGCTGTGGCCGAACTTTCTGCGCGAATGCAAACAGCAAAATATCCCCGTCGCCCTCGTAAACGGCCGTCTCTCGGAACAATCCTTTCGCCGTTACCGGATATTCAAAGGCTTCATGAGGCGAGTTCTAAGTTGTCTGGATCTGGCGGTGATGCAAACCGCAGCCGATGCCGAGCGACTGAGCGCGCTGGGAATGGACACCGGGAAGACGCGCGTTTCCGGCAACGTCAAGTTTGATGTCGGGCCTTTACCGGGGGGTGATTCGTTGACGTGCGAGTTTCAAGATCGCTTCAAGTTGAGCGGCGAGTCTCCGTTGGTTCTCGCCGCCAGCACACATGCGCCGGAGGAAGTAATCATCGTCAATGGTTTCCGCCAACTGGTATCTAAATCTGAAGCGAAACCGCGCCTGATGATCGCGCCGCGTCATCCGGAGCGTTTTGCCGAAGTCGGTGAGTTGCTCAAGATGTCGGGATTGCGCTGGGCCAGAAGAAGTGGGCCTCCAGAGCCGAGCGACGGACAAGCTGAAGTTATTCTGCTTGATAGCATCGGCGAGCTGGGCTCCGTTTATTCACTAGCCTCGATCGTTTTCGTAGGGGGGAGCATCGCCAGGAGCGGCGGGCACAACATCATTGAGCCAGCGGCTGTAGGCGCAGCAGTGATTGTCGGATCCCACACTTACAATTTTCACTCGATCGTAGAGGCATTCGTAAATGCAGGAGCGATTGTCCAACTACAACTTATGTCGGATTCAGCGGCAATTGCTGAACTGGCTAGTACGATTTCTGATTTGCTGGTTGATCCCGACAGAGTTCGTAAGATTGGCTCGTTGGCACAGAGCCTCGTAAACGAAAACCGCGGCGCTACTGAGCGCACGCTGCAATTACTGGAGCCGATACTTGGCAGCCCTGAAACTGTTTCTGAAGTCACTGGCCCTTTACGCGCCAACAGCGCGCCCCTTGCATGAACCCGCTGGCAACAATAATCCTGCCCCCGCTCAGCGCGCTTTACAGTGTTGCCACTAGAGCGCGGGTAAGCGCATACCGGCGCGGTTGGTTTTCTGTTTCGCAACTTTCCGTTCCGGTAATAAGCGTCGGCAATCTGACAACTGGTGGAACCGGAAAGACGCCGCTGGTCGAGTGGGTTTGTCGCACGATTGTTCGGGAAACAGGTAGAAAGCCATGCGTGCTAACGCGTGGGTACGGCCGCGCAAATGCGCAATCTCAAGTTGTGGTTTCAAACGGAGAAAATGTTCTCGCCGGCGCAGTTGAATCAGGCGACGAACCTTACCTGCTCGCAACGAGCCTGCTCGGAATCGCCGCAGTAATCTCTAATCCGGATCGAATCAGGGCGGGCGAATGGGCAATCAAGAATCTTGGTAGTGAAGTCTTTGTGCTTGACGACGGCTTTCAACATTTGCGGCTCGCGCGCGATCTCGACATCGTTACCATCGACGCCACGAATCCGTGGGGCGGCGGCAGTCTGCTTCCCTATGGACGTTTGCGGGAGCCGCGCACCGGCTTGTCGCGCGCTGATTGCGTCGTGATTACGCGGACCGAGCAGGCCGGGGATTTGGTTTCAATAAGGGCCGATATTCAGCAATTGGCAGGCAATATTCCAGTCTTCTCATCTCGTATGGTGCCGTCGGAAATTCGCAGACTCGATGGCGATGGAGTTGATAAAGGTCTTGTCACTTCTGGACCAGTCGCAGCGTTCTGTGGGGTTGGAAATCCGGAGTCGTTTTTCAATCACCTGCGCCGCGAAGGTTACACCCTGGCACTCACGCGGAAGTTTGCCGATCATCATAACTACACCCAACCTGATGCAATGCGACTGGGCACAGATGCGAAAGCCAACGGCGCGACCAGCCTGATCACTACGGCCAAAGACGCAATCAAGCTCTCAAAGCTTGAGCTGGCCCTTCCCTGCTACGTCGTCGACATTCAAATCGCAATTGAAGACGACTCGAGAATGATCAAAATGATTCGACAGGCTTGCGCTAGCCGCTGACAGCTCTAGTGCAATTCCGGCGTTGAGGCGGTCGTGGGCGCCACTGATGGTTTCGGCAGAGGCGGCTTAGTCGCCGCCGGCGAAGGCAACGGCGGGGCTACTTCGACTGATTTTGTCGGTGAAGGCAGCGGTAGAGTCGAGGGTTTCCCGTTGTTCGAGTTTCCATTCGCGTTCTGATTTGCGCCACCCAGGTCAATCGGAGTTTCGCTTGCAGTGGGTGATGCGGAGACGTTTGCATTCTGATTTGCATTAGCGCTTTGATTCGTGGTGCCACCGGCAGGAATGCCAGCTTCCGATGCGCCGGTCGGTGGTTTAGCCGGTTCAACCGGGCTGCTATTGGGATCAGCAGTCAAAGGTGAACCGCTTGGAGTAGCGCCGGTCGGTTGCGGGTTGCGCGAAAACGCGTAGATAACTCCAAAGATAACCAGCAATCCAATCATCGACGGAATCAAAATTTTCCAGGGATTGAAACTTGAAGGCGCAGGCGATGTCTGGCTTGGTAACGAAACCACAACCTGCGGGTTAGCTGGAGTAGAAACTGCGGGCGCCATCGCACGCGTAACTCTGCGTCGCACCACAGTCTCCTCGTCAGCATCATCAGCTACTTGCTGTGCTGTGGGCTCAACGCGTGGATGGCTTGCGGATAATGAAACAGAAGCGGGTTCCATTCCCGCCGCAATCGTAAAGTCTTCTACTAACTCGCCAACGGTTTGGTAACGATCTTCCGGGCGCTTCTCCAGCGCGCGCGCCACCACCCGGCCAATCGCCTCCGGCACATCGCTTCTTTCGTCCAATACTGAGGGCGCCTGATGCTGAAGGTGTTGGAGCATGATCGCGGTTGGCGATCCGCCCGTGAACGGCACATGCCCAACCAGCATTTCGTAGAGGATTACGCCGAGCGAATAGATGTCGGAGCGCGCGTCAATATCCGGAGACTGCGAGCATTGCTCGGGCGACATGTATTGCGGTGTACCGATCACGAGGTCGGGTGCAGTCAGACCAGGATCGTAGGTGCCTTCTGCTTCCTTGATCTTCGCGATGCCAAAATCCAAAACCTTCGCGTAGTCTGTGCCGGAGCTGCTGAGCAGCATGATGTTGTCGCTCTTGAGATCGCGATGGACCACTCCCTCGCCGTGAGCCGCATCAAGCGCTCCGCCGATCTGGCGCAGTATCTCGACCGCGCGCGGCAATGGAATTGGACCTTCATCGCGGATTATTTGCTTGAGAGTCCGCCCGTCCAAATACTCCATCACCAGAAACACTACGCCGTTTTCAGACTCGCCGAAGTCGGTCACACTTAGCGCATGCGGATGGGAAATTTTGGACGCGGCGCGCGCCTCCCGGGAAAAGCGCGCTACAATCTTTTCATCAGCGGCAAGTGAGGGACGCAAGACTTTAACTGCAACGGTCTTGTCCATCAAGACGTGTGTGCCGCGGTAAACACTACCCATGCCACCCGAGCTAATCAATTCTTCAATGCGATACTTGTCAGCCAGAACTTGGCCGAGCAAAGCGTCGTCAGTTTTTTCCAACGCGAGGCCGTCGGCAGGACACAAGGTGGTTGTGTCAGGATATTCAACTCCGCATTTCGGACAAGCTTTCATCGAGCGGTAATGTCCTCGCTACTCTTTGTCGGACAAGCATTCCTGCCTGTCTGTTGTTTCAACAAGTGGACAGACAAGAATGTCTGTCCTACTTAATTCGGGAAACTATTTTCTGCGGGAGAATACCGAAAGCGTATCACAGAGCTTCAGATGGCAGCAAAGATACTTGAAGATTGAAAAAGAAATGCGAGTGTGGCCGGTGAAGCCACACTCGCATGTTCTACTGGTATTCAGGAAGCTTGATCTAGTTAGGCCTTCGCAAACACGATTACCAAGGCAAACAAGACCAGTGATTCGATGAGCGCGAGCCCAAGAATCATCATCGTTTGAATTTTCGCGGCGGCGCCGGGATTACGTGCCGCGCCTTCGCAAGCTGCCGCGCCGATACGCGATTGACCAATCGCGCCGCCAAATACTGCGATGGCAAAACCGACGCACGCCGCAAAAGCCTTAATTCCGACGTTGTTGTCTACCGGAGCCGCGTTCGGCGCCTGTGCCAACACCGGCATTGCCGCCATCATGACTGCAACGACGGCAAATAAAAGCAAGCTGAGTTTTCTCATTTTCTGTTCTCCTGCTGAGGTTTCACCTCAGACATTATTTTCGCTAACCTGCAACACTTGAAATTAATTCTGGCGTTTATGATTTCGCCTGCATCCGGTATCCACCGCCCCTCTTACAACGGCGCTCCAGCGAGACAGACATTCGCTTGCGGAAGCTGTGTTATGTTGCCAGTTCGATCCAGCCTTGGCAGGTTGCATCTTCCAAACCTTGCGTGCCAACGCGTGCGGACGCGTTTGCCCACACCGCTCGACCCGCGCTGTTAACGATTCAAGAAACTGCCAAAGCCTCCTCGGGTTGAACATGGCCGTGCTCAGATGTTTCAACATCGTGAGCCTGATCCTCATGCTCGTCATGAGCGCCATGGGAAACCTCACTTAAGTAAAGCTGCGAAAGAAGAATAAAGACAAACGTCTGAATGAACGCGACGAACACGCCCAGCGGCATTAGAAATACCGGGACCAACCAGTGCGTCACGCTGGGATAAAGGTTGGCGACTGTATGCGACACCTTTTCGTCAGCAAACATGTTGCCGAAAAGACGAATGCCAAGCGATAAGGGTCGAATGAAGTTACTGATCAACTCGATTGGGAAGATTAGCGGTCCAATCCACCAGATGGGCCCCCACAAATGTTTGAGGTGGCCAAAAATTCCATTCTCCTTAATGCCAACCCAGTTGTAGTAGAGAAACGAAGAAAGACCGAGCGCGAAGGTCACGCTGGTCGCGGATGTTGGCGACATAAACAACGGAAACATCCCCATCAGGTTCGAAACCAGAATCAGCACGGCGAAAGTCATCACTACCGGAAAGTATTTCAGTCCCTGGGGCCCGATAATGTCTGCGATCATGCTGCGCACAGCGAGTACGCCAACCTCGAGCGTCTGCTGTCCATGCCCAGGTTCTTCTTCCGAAAGTTGTCCCTTGAGAATCCAGATAATCACGACACTCAGGATGCAGGCGATGACAAACATCACCGTGTACCAGGGGATCGCGGTTTCTGCTGTGTACGGACCAAACACTGCCTCCGGCGTGGTATGAAATTTGGCGAAGATTTTTGTCCAGAGCGGGTAAGTATAGGCCATTTCAAACCTGTAGGCCCACTCGCCAAAGTAGTGATTAACCAACTGCACAATGATCGGAGCCTGCTCGACCTCCTCGGTCTGCTCCGCAACTTTCGCCGCAGCTTCCTGTAACCAAAACATCAACTGATTTCCTCTCGGTGAATAATCGCGAAATAAAATTCTCGTATAGCTTCAACGAACAAGGCCACGACGAAGCTGCACAGACCCGCCATTGTCGCGCCCAGCGACACGAGCGCAAGTTTGTATGCAAGAAAGACGACCGCGGCAACGACCAGATAACGGAGAATGTATTGCGCCAGCTTTAGTTTTGGCCTGGCTCCATGAATTAAAACCGTGAACGCCGCCGCCGTTGACGTACTCAACCAGCGATGATTAAGCAGCGAAAGAATTCCGCCAACCAACAGTCCCGTGGTTACGCGCCACGGCGCAAAAGGCGCGCTAACGATTACCGCCAGCGCCACCGCAAAGGCCATGGCGCGGAAGATGCGGGCTTCGACGCCGCTGTTATTCGCTTCCGGAAGCATAGTTCTGGCCGCATTGCTTGGAATATCGTTCATTAGTAAAGCTGAGGATTTTACACAGGAAATCGGCCCGTTGTCGAGGCGACGTTATTCCTGAAGTTTAGCAGTGAGCCGAATGAACTGATAGAAGCCTGCTATCGCGCCAAGCACAATTCCCAGGACCAGCAGCCAGGGCTTCGTACCCAGCCAGCGATCGAGCAACCAGCCAACACCACAAAAAGCGACGACGGAGGAAAAGAGCACCAGTCCGGCACCATAAGCGATGCCGCTCTTACGATTGGCGTCCTCATCGTCTGGAGTTGTCATTTACGATTGCCATTTCTCGCGCGTGAGGTAGTTTTTTGGAAGTTCGTACAACATAGCGCGAGTTGAGTGGCGCATCGAGTCGTGTATGAAGCAGACGTGTGTGCACCAACAAGCCTTGCCGCCGTCGATCGCCTGCAACTCGACGTTACGTTCGTGCGCCGCCCAAAGCGCGCCAAAGTCGTAATCGTAATCTGAAAGCGTGGCAAACTTTTCGCGCAACTCGCAGGCGCGCACATCGCCGTTGTAATCAATCACGGCCGTGGTTTCGCCCGCCGTGCAGGGGAAAGGCCAGGCCGTCGGG
>JANLYZ010000206.1:0-2697 GCA_031365905.1 Chloracidobacterium sp.
GGCGATGCCTGTCGCACGGGCGACGATGGCGATCCGATCGTGCTCTATGATCCGCTGGCCGATCGCTGGTTGATTACTCAATTCGAAGTGAATAACGTTCCGGGCCGTCAGTGTATTGCTATCTCGCAGACCAGCGATCCGCTCGGGGCGTATTTCGCCTACGACTTCGTGATGCCCAGTACTGATTTTCAGGACTACCCGCATCTGGGCGTATGGCCAAATGGCTACTACATGACCACCAACCAATTTAACCAGGCTGGTACCGCTTTCTTAGGCGCCGGTATTTTTGCGTTCAACCGCCAGAAAATGTTGTCTGGCGATCCCTCGGCAAACTACATCTATCACAACGTCTTCACCGACGATCCGAATGCCGGTGGCATGCTGCCCACAGATTTTGACGGCATTGTTCCGCCTCCTGTTGGCTTGCCAAACCGTGTAATGGAGTTCAGGTCAACTGAGGGTGGGGATCCCCTCGACGCAATTCGTGCATACGAGCTTGTTCCTAACTACACTACGCCGGCTTCTTCGACATTTACCATTCGCACTGATATTGCGCTGGCGGCATTCGACGCTACGCAGGTCAATTCGCGCAATCTTATCGAACAGGGTGTGGGCGGCACGGCCGTGGACGCGATCGCTGATCGCTTGATGTTCCGGCTCGCGTATCGCAACCTGGGGACACAGGCGTCGCCAGCAAATTCATGGACCGGAAACTTCACGGTGAACGTCAGTGGTGTAATGCCGACGAACGCCGCAACCTACCAGGCGGGCATCCGTTGGTTTGAATTGCGCAGCCCGGATGCATCGACTTTGCCCACTGTGCGTGACCAAGCCACCCAAGCCACCGGGCCAATCAGTGGCTCTGTAGGTATCAACAATTGGATGGGCGGCGTCGCTCAGGACAATCAGGGAAACATCGCCTTAGGTTTCAGTCAGGCGAGTAGCGCTTTGAATGCCAACATCCAGATCGCCGGACGCACCGGCGTTGCCACCGGAGTAGGTTTGAATGAAGGCGAAGCGTTGTTCACAGCGGCCACCGGTGTGCAGACCAGCGCCAGCGGACGTTGGGGCGACTACAGCGCCATGAGCGTTGACCCGAGCGACGACTGTAGTTTCTGGTACACGCAGGAATATTATGTCGCGACTGGCTCGGCAACCTGGAGTACGCGCATCGGTAAGTTAGCGTTTCCCGTTTGCACTCCGCCGCAGAAGGGCACGGTCACCGTCAATGTGACTAACTGCCAAACCGGTCTTCCGGTGCAAGGGGCGTCGATTAGCATTAACGGAAATCTCTACGGCAGCACTTCAGCCACTGGAGCCTACGTCGGTGGATTGCCGCCGGGCACATATACGGTTGACGTCTCCAAGCCGCCGCTCTTTTTTCCCGCGAGTCAAAGCGGCGTAGTAGTTACCAACGGCAATAATACAGTCGTCAATATTTGCATCGTCGGCTCGCCACTTATCGCGACCGCCGGTTCGACATTCACTGCCGAGAGTTGTGGGCCGGCAAACAATACGGTGGATCCAGGGGAGACCGTAACCGTTAGCCTCGGCTTGAAGAACTCCGGCGCTGGGGCAACTACTAGCTTGGTAGGAACTCTGCAAGCGACGGGTGGCGTGACCAGTCCAAGTGGTCCACAAAATTATGGCGCGATTCCTCCGGATAACACGACCGTAGTCAGTCGGCCGTTCACATTCACCGTCGCAGCAGGTCAGACTTGCGGCTCGCAGGTTATCGCAACCTTGCAACTTCAGGACGGCGCGACGAATCTCGGTACAGTCACCTACTCTTACCAGGTTGGCACCTTCGGAGGCACAGTCACCGCCACCTACAGCAGCGGCAATCTTACGACTCCGCTTCCGGATAACACTACCGTCGACGTGCCGATCGTGATTTCCGATGTCGGCGGAGTTTCGGACATTAATGTGAAGGTTCGACTGGACCACACCTTTGACGGCGACGTCTCGATCAGCCTCGTTGCTCCAGACAATACAATTGTTCCGCTCGTCACCAATCGCGGCGCCGGTGGCGATAACTTTGGCAGCGGCACTAACGATTGTGCCGGTACGCACACGGTTTTCGATGACGCGGCGGCAACAGCGATCTCGGCCGGTGCGCCGCCGTTCGCGGGCTCGTTCAAGCCGGAGAGTCCGCTCACAGCAATGAACGGCAAGAGCGTGACTGGAACATGGAAGGTTCGCTTTAATGATAACGCGAACCTCGATACAGGCACGATTGGTTGTGTCCAGTTGGAAATCGGTCGCCAACAGCCAGTTTGCTGCGGCGTTGCCGGAACCCCAGCGATCGCGGCCAGTTCGCCGACCGCGCTCTCACTTGAAAGTTGCACCGCAAATAACGGAGCAATTGATCCGGGTGAGACCGTGACCGTCAGCTTCCCGTTGGTTAACAATGGTACTGCGGCCACGACTAACCTTATGGCAACGTTACAAACCACCGGCGGGGTCGCCGCGGTTTACGGAACGAACCCGCAGAACTACGGGGCTATCATTCCCGGTGGTGGCGCCGTCTCCAGGTCGTTCCGGTTCGAATCAACGCGCGCTCTCAGTTGTGGTGGTGTATTGACTGCGACACTGAAACTGCAGGATGGTGCGACCAATCTCGGTACCGTCACCTATAACTTTACAACGGGCGCGATCAGCACGAGCAGCACCACCTACTCGAATGCAACCGCGATA
>JANLYZ010000350.1:0-6700 GCA_031365905.1 Chloracidobacterium sp.
CTTTCGAAACGCGTCAATAGCGCAAAAGCGTCGGCAGTCGAGCCGGCAAATCCTGCCAGTATGCTGTCGTTGTACAGCCGGCGAACTTTTTTCGCGCTGCTTTTCATGATGGTTTCGCACAGCGTTACCTGGCCGTCACCGGCGAGCGCCACTCGTCCTTCTTTACGAACGAGCAGCACGGTGGTGCTGCGAATGCGGGGATTTTGTGATGGCATTTTTGGCAAAGCTCACTATAGGAAGTCGCTCGAACGCAAGTCAAGCAAGCAGGTAACTAAGTACCGACGTAGCTAGGATCGTTGCCGGAGTATTCTCAAATTCCCTGCTGTCATGAGGTCAGTACCACCGCGCGGTAGCGGGTGGGTCGTGGCTGCGAACTGCTCGGCAAAATGTGAACGATACCCACCCGCTACCGCGCGGTGGTACTGACCTCATGATCCCGCGAGCCCTCCATAACTGTCGGGCTACTGCCCACGGGCGCTGCACTCGCGCGAATCGCTGGGTGCGCGGTCTCGCAGCTCATTTCTTAATAACTATTTCAACCACGGGTGATTTACCGATCGAGCCGTCAGTATCGGTGACAACCACTTGGATTTTGTAGCGGCCGGGTTCCAGGCCCGCCAGATCCCATCCGATCCGACGATTCTCAGGGTCGATAGGATTGGTCGCAACAAAGCTCTCCATAAGTTTGCCGTTTGCATAGAAATCCATCTTGACGATGTTTAGTCCTTCGAACATGTTCTCTTCTGCTTCTGCCACCAAGGTCGCGCCTGCGGAAAAATCATTTGCCTGATCCGGAACCAACGGGACGGTGTCTTCCCCCTCATCCCGGAAGAGCATAATGATAGGCGGCGTCCTGAGTTTGACCGTCACCGGCTGCGAACGAGTCTCCACGCCAGAGTCGTCGATCACCACCGCTCTGAATTCGATTTGCCGCTTGCAAAAAGAGCAATCAATTTTCGCGACGTAAAGATCGTTGCCCGCAGGTAACGCCTTGGCCTCGCCATAGCCGTCATCCAATACCCTCATATAGACTTTTAGTTCCTTGAGGCCGAGGGTGGGATGGCTGGCCTGAACGGTAACGGACATTTCTCCTTCGGGACGATCCAACAACGCGTTCGGCTTGGGATCTGAAATCTCCACTTTGGCGAGTCCGTTAACAAAGAAATTGTAAGCGCCCCCTTTGGTCTCACGCCCAAGGTTGTCAGTTATCGTGACCTCCAACCAGTGGCGTCCTAAAGGAACTTTGTTGTAAATCAGACGGTATTCGTCCTTACCAACAAGCGTGCCTTTTCCGATGGGGAGGCCCCCGTCAAAGAACTCGATCTTGTCGACAAATCCATCCGGGTCAGATGTCTTGACAACGATCGGGACGGTGGCGTCCGGCCCGGCAAAGATGTCATCGTCCTTTAGGCTCACACTCTCAAGGACGGGTGGCTTGTTGGTGTCTTCACTGATAGTCGTGAAAAGAGAAAGCGAATTGTTCTCCAGATTCGAATCACCTTCAGCCGCGCCCACCTGGATAGTTTTGCCTTGTGGGAAGTTGTGCTCTGGCACATAGCCGTCCCAACGAACCTTCTCTTCAATTCTGACGGTAAGACTCTTTCCCTTTTCGAGACTGGCAAGATTGCAGTAGACGTTCATCGCCTCCAGCCGGCATTTACCCTGGCTGGCAGTCGCCGCAACTAACTCGAAGGTTGGATCCGCGTGCAGGGAAATAGCAGTAGCTGTATCCGGACCATGGTTCATGAGTTTGAGATCGTAAGTTACCGTTCGACCTACCATCACTTCTTCCGGTGCGTTCCCGGTAATACTGAGGTCAGCGACGAAGTGATCACGCGCGAGGGCGGAGTCTTTCAAGGCAACAACGAGGATGGCCGGCTCACTTTCCATAAATGCGTGCAGTGTGTGGGTCTTGAATTCTGGGAGTCGTTTCTCAAAATCGGACTTGCTCAGGTCCTCCATCAGATACTCGGGCAAGCCCGGCATTAATGTCGCATCGATCCAGCGTGGCTTCTCAGGATCGGCGCTGTCACGTTCGGCATAAAGAATTCTCAGCTTGTCGAAAGATTCCTTTGTCGTGGCCGAGGGGATTTGGAAAGAGAAGTCGTTTGGCCCACTGAATACTGCTTCTGAGTCGATCTGGTAGACGAGTTTGTTGAAGAGCGTATACCCGACTGGAAGTTCAATCGGGAATGTTGACTCGATGGGTTTAGCCTGAGTTACACCTCGCTGAAAAAGATCGGTAGTCTTGATTGAAGCGATCCCCTCACCACTCGACGACAAATTCGGATGGCCGCCACTCATCGTGAGGAGTTCAACTGCCGGCGGCTCACGCTCTTCGCGAATCGTCTCCTGCGCCAAGCATAGGTTGCCCAGCAGATTCAATGACAGTCCCAGCAGAATTACCCGGAGCAACTTAACGATGATTGTTCACTCCTTTGGCAGTCGTCATGAGGCGTAGCGACGCAACTATAACTTGTCAGGCGTACGTTTCACAGGTCTTTTTCAAGTTGGGCTGGACGGTTCTGACGTCGCAAACTCATTCGGTTCGATCCCGGCGGGCGACGTGGGTTTGATAGGCAGCTTGAGACGCAATCCCCGGGGTTACACCCTGGGCTATATCTTCCGCCTGCTTCGTGGCCTCGTTGAAGGCTTCCACTCAGATATTGTGCACCGGTTCTGTCCCATACTCTAAGCGGAACCTAAGAGTTTTCTGATCTGCTTCACCCGTTTCGAGTCTAGTCCGTTCTTTTCTGCCAGCTCGAGGGAATGCAGACCGAGTAGTTTGTAGACTTCCAATCCTTCGTCGAGTTCCTTTCGCGAAAGGGCCTGAAGATGTTGGCGAACGGTCGCGATGTCGCCGCGCGCGAAGGTTCCGGTGAGTGCTTGTTGCGGAGTCGCGGTCTTCAAATTGTTCACGGTGCTTTTAAGCAATGGCAGGAACACCTGTTGCGCTTTGCGCTTGCTGAGCCCACCAGCGGCGAGCGTCTGTAGAGCTATGTCAACGAGCGCAGTGAGATGTGGAGAGGCCATCACCGCGGCGGCGTGGTAGAGAGCTTTGCTTTCCGGCTTTATTGTAAAACTGCTGGCGCCAAGGTCGCGAACGATCATTTCCGCCACCACCCTTGCTTGCCTGGTTCCTTCAAGACAAAAGAAGGCGCCCTTTAAGGCTGCGGCTCCGGCGACAGGCTCACTTATGGAAACCAACGGATGGATGGAACCGGTTTGAAATCCTTTTTCTCGCAAAGGCGCCAGGACCTCGGACGACAGCGCGCCGCTGGTATGCAAGATCGAGCGGCGCCCGTCACCGTGTAGTATTTTGCTCAGTTTCTCAGCGGTCGCGGCAATAACGTCGTCGGGCGTCGCGATCAAAATTAGATCGCTGTCTGGCAGTTCTGCTAACTGATTTGCCGCCACGGCTCGAGGCTTCGGCTTCCTAAAGATAGCTGCTGCTCTTTCGGCTTGATGCCGGCGTCGGGCGACTAAGGCAAGGATTGGATAACCAGACAACTGCAAGGCGATGGCAAACGCCTGACCGAGTCGGCCGGCGCCGATGATCGCAACCGTGGGCTTTCGTCCTGGGTCAGATGTTTTCATTCAAGCGCGCAAACTAACAGTCTGCGTTACTTTTGCGCTGGTTTCTTAGGGTTTTCCAAAGGCGGTGCATTATAATGGCCGCCGTCTCGCAGTTGGCAAAGCGTCATCCTCTTTGCCCGAAGCTGGATGGAACTTTTGCCTTTTAGTAATCACTTCCTACGCGCAACCAAGCTGCTAATTGCTGGCATCATAGACTGCGCCTTTGAAAATAGCGAAAAGAGTTTCTGCCGGACCTGCGCTTGGGGCCGGCCTTATTTGAGTTTGAAGTCAGCGCTGTAACCCTCAAAACGAAATCCTGGAAAGATTTTCCCCAAAAACCTTTTCCGCCGAGCTTGTGCACGAAAGTCTGGAGGTTTTCAAAATGAATCGCTTCTCCCGTCTGCTTACCGCCCTGTTGCTGGCTTCTTCTTTGCTTGCAGGTTCTGTGGCCGGTCTTGCCCAAACATCAACTACGGCAAAGACGCAGCCACAGCAATCGACCACTACCGCTACCAAAACAGATACGACCCAGAAGGTTCCGACGACTGCGCCGGGCTCCGGCAAGCCACTTTCGGTCAACGAAGACCCGGCCATGATCGGCAAGCGGAACATTAACAAGGGCATCATTGCGAGCATGAGCGGCTCCACGGAAAAGGAAGTGAAACTCGGCAGGGAGTTGGCGGCGGAAGTGGATCGGCAAGCGAAATTTGTCGACGATCCGGTGATTACGGAATACGTGAATCGCGTCGGTCAGAACATCGTGCTTCACTCTGATGCCAAGATTCCCTTCACGATCAAAGTAATCGATTCCGACGAGGTCAATGCGTTTGCATTACCCGGCGGCTTTTTCTACGTCAACAAGGGCTTGATTCTGGTAGCCGACAATGAGGCTGAAGTAGCGGGCGTGATGGCTCATGAGATTGCTCACGTGGCGGCGCGTCATGCCGTGGAAAACCAAACCAAAGGTACCCTGCTGGAATACCTGGCGATGGGAACCTCAATCTTCCTCGGTGGCATCCCCGGAATGATTTTTCAGAACACCGCGGGACTTGGCATGCTGGGAATCTTCATGAAGTTTAGCCGTAGCGCGGAAGAGGAAGCTGACAAGCTAGGCGTCCAGTACATGTATGCCGCGGGTTACGATCCCAGCGCGATGGCGACGATGTTTGAAAAACTGGAAGCCAAAAACAAGAAGAAACCCGGCTTCATCTCCAAAGCGTTTGCATCGCACCCGGCCCCACCGGAACGGCGTGCTGCTGCACTCGCTCTGGCAGCAAGGTTTCCGGAGCATGACGAGTATGTCATCAGCACTTCGGAGTTTCAGAAAGTAAAGGCCCGTCTGCTACGGCTCTCGAACGCCAGAGCTTCAACTGCGGGCGCGCTGCCTGGAGCCGAAGATGGACCGCCAGGACGACCGACGCTAAAGAAACGGCAACCGGTTCCGGACGATTCGACTACTAACCCGGACGGGATTGAGTCCAAGCCGGCTGACAAAGCAGAACCTCCAAAGCTGAAGAAGAACGACGACACCAAGCCGCCTCAGCCTTAGGTATCCCGGCGTCAACCTCAAGGCTCCCTGGCAGGAATGCCTGGGAGCCTTTTGCATGCAGAGAGGAATGAACCGCCAAATCGCCAAGACGCCAAGTTAGTTTAGTAATGAAGGGGTGGGTCCGGCTTCAGTGTCATTTGCTGTCGGCGCCTCGGTGGTTTGTTCTGCTCAATGATCTGCGACCGCGACCGCTAAGTCCCCAGCTTGACACCTTTTGAGGCGTTGGTTATTCTAGCCGTTCGCTTATTACTAGCCAAAAACAGAGATAGTTAACCATGTCAACATACTTTCCCAGCGGCAAAGACCTGGCTGGAAAACGCAAATGGCTCATAGTGGATGCGGCCGGTGAAACGGTCGGCCATCTGGCCTCTGAAGTTGCCTCGATCCTTAGTGGGAAACGCAATCCGGCGTGGACTCCGTTCATGGACATGGGCGATCACGTGATCGTGATCAATGCCCGGCAGGCAGTTCTTAAGGGCGCGAAAGCCGAGCAAAAGGTCTATCGCCACCACACGCGCTACCCCGGCGGTTTGAAAGAGATTTCGGCGGCAGACATGTTTGCCAAGCGTCCGGATCGAGTGATTTCGCTAGCTGTCCAGGGGATGCTGCCCAAGAACAAGCTGGGCAAGGCGATGGGAAAGAAGCTTAAGGTTTATGCCGATGCCGAACATCCGCATACTGCCCAACGCCCGCAGGCCCACACACTCACTCCCCGCTCGAAACGACCCAGTCAAGCTTAATGATGCAGAGTTAATAAAGAGGACGATATAACTGTGGCTGAAATTCAATACTACGGAACGGGACGAAGAAAGTCGGCAACGGCGCGAGTTTACCTGCGCGCGGGCGGCGGCGACTTTTTGATCAATCGGAAATCATTCGACACTTATTTCCCGAACGAAACTCTGCGCATGATTATTCGGCAACCTTTGCAGTTGACCGAGACAGTTTCCAAGTTTGACGTTCTGATTAATGTTCGAGGTGGCGGACCGGCAGGACAGGCTGGCGCCATTCGTCATGGCATTACCCGCGCGCTGCTTGAGTACAACGCGGACTTGCGTCCGCAATTGAAGCAGGCCGGACTGATCACGCGCGACCCCCGCATCAAGGAACGCAAGAAGTATGGGCAGAAAGGCGCCCGCAAGCGCTTCCAGTTCTCGAAGCGGTAAAAACATTTCCGATTGCCAATTGCCGATTGCCAATTGAATCGCGCAATCGTGTGGTTCTAAAATCGGAAATCGGCAATTGAAAATCGGCAATATCCCAAGTCCATTGCCATAACTCGGATTGGTTCTCCTCTTTGAAAGAGGAGCCAGCAGTTGTGGTGAGCACATTAAACCAGTTCACAAAGGAGACTAAAGTTTGGTTTCGGTTACGATGAAAGAACTTCTGGAGGCCGGCGTACACTTCGGCCACCAGGTAAGGCGCTGGAATCCAAAGATGAAGGAATACATCTTTGGCGAGCGCAACGGCATTTATATT
Source organism: Chloracidobacterium sp. (assembly GCA_031365905.1). Classification (GTDB taxonomy): domain Bacteria; phylum Acidobacteriota; class Blastocatellia; order Pyrinomonadales; family Pyrinomonadaceae; genus PSRF01. The sequence continues at coordinate 6,605 of JANLYZ010000350.1, forward strand.
ATTGACCTGCAAAAGACCCAGCGCATGTTTCGCGACGCGCTCGGCTTTGTTTCGGGCGCAATCGCTGAAGACCGCGGCAAGACCGTGCTCTTTGTC
>JANLYZ010000359.1:0-16411 GCA_031365905.1 Chloracidobacterium sp.
GTGCGCGCGCATGATATCAACGGCAACGAGTTCGAAATTGACGACACGGAGCTGACTGCGCGCTGCATGCTGCATGAAACCGATCACTGCGATGGCATTGTTTTTCTCGACAAGATGAGCGCGCTCAAACGCGAACTTGTAAAACGCAAGATCAGGAAGTTGCAGAAGGCAGGGAAGTGGGTCGCCAAATAAAAGAGGTCAGAGAACAGAAATCAGAGGTCAGAAAGAAAAGCCTTTGCCTCAATTCGCTGACCTCTGATCGCGGACTTCTGATCTCTGATCCGTTACTATTTCAAGAAAACCCAATGGGAGTTAAGTATGCCTACCGAATTTCGCAACGAACCGTTTGCTGATTTCAGCAAAGAAGAAAATGCGCAGGCCATGCGCGCCGCGCTCGCGAAGGTTAAAGGCGAGTTGGGCCGAGAGTACCCGCTCGTGATTGGCGGCGAACGCATCACGACCGACGCGAAACTAGAGACCATCAATCCCGCTAAGCGCACTGAAGTAGTTGGTCGCTTTCAGAAGGCAACAACAGCATTGGCGAACAAAGCCGTTGAATCGGCAGCTGCTGCTTTTGAAACCTGGAAGAAGACGAGCGCAGCCGAACGTGCTGACATGTTGTTTCGCGTCGCTGCAATCCTGCGCGAACGTAAACACGAGCTGTCAGCCTGGATGATTTATGAAGTCGCAAAGACGTGGGCGGAAGCAGATGGCGACACCGCTGAAGCGATCGATTTTCTCGAATTCTACGGCCGCGAGATGCTGCGCTACGCGGGCGATCAGCCGCTCGTGAAACTTGCGGGTGAAGAAAATCATCTCGATTACATTCCGCTCGGCGTCGTTGCCGTAATTCCGCCGTGGAACTTTCCGCTCGCAATCATGGCTGGAATGACGAGCGCTGCTTTTGTTACCGGCAACACGGTAGTCCTGAAACCTTCGTCTGACGCGCCCATGATCGCCTACAAGTTTTTTGAAATCCTGGAAGAAGCCGGTTTGCCGGCTGGCGTAGTTAACTTCATGACGGGATCGGGAGCGGAAGTGGGCGACGTCATAGTTGACCATCCGAAAACGCGCTTCATTGCGTTCACCGGTTCGAAGGAAGTTGGACTCAGAATCAACGAACGCGCGGCGAAAGTTCACGAGGGGCAAATCTGGATCAAGCGGGTGGTTGCCGAGATGGGCGGCAAGGATGCAATCATCGTTGCCGACGATGCGAACCTCGACGACGCGGCGACCGGAGTTGTGCAGTCAGCCTTTGGTTTCCAGGGGCAGAAGTGTTCCGCGTGTTCACGTGCGATCATCGATGCGCGCGTCTACGATCAGATGTTGGACAAGATTGCGGAACGAACTGAGAAAATCAAATTGGGCGACCCTGGCGATGGCGCAACGAATATGAGCGCGGTAATCAACGAGAAGGCGTTCAAAACAATTAATGGCTACATCGAAAAGGGAAAGAACGAAGGCGGGCGAGTCTTGTCAGGCGGTGGTTCTGATGGTGAACAGGGCTTCTTCATTGAGCCTACTGTCATCGCCGACGTGAAGCCCGGCGCCACCATCGAGCAGGAAGAGATATTCGGACCGGTGCTCGCAGTGATCAAGGCGGCTGATTACGACGACGCTCTAAGGATTGCCAACGATACGCAGTTTGGTTTGACTGGCGCGGTTTACAGTTCTGACGAGGCGAAACTCGAGCGCGCGCGCCGCGAGTTTCATGTTGGTAATCTCTACTTGAATCGCAAGTGCACGGGCGCGCTCGTCGGTGTTCATCCGTTCGGCGGCTTCAACATGTCTGGCACGGATTCAAAGGCGGGTGGTCGCGACTACCTGCTGCTGTTTATGCAAGCGAAAGTTTTCGCGGAGAAGATTGGGGCCGCTGCCGCCGTTGAGAAGAGGGCAGCGATCTAAACGCTTCTTGAGCGGCTTTGCCGTCTCCCTTGCGGAACGGCTGCGCCTTTCCGAGAATGTTTTAGAAATTGATGAGGCTTCGCCTCGACATGAGGCGCAGCCTCGTTTCAATATTAAGTTGAACGGTAAGGCAGAGCCATACCGCACGGAAAGCGGCAAAGCCGCGAAGAATATGCGCATTGTTTTTATGGGCACGCCGGGATCAGCGGTGCCGTCGCTTCAGCGGCTGCTGGCTGATGGGCGCGAGGTAGTCGCTGTTTGGACGCAGCCCGATAAGCCCGCCGGTCGTGGCGATAAGATGCATGCGTCGGCGATCAAGGAGTTCGCGCTCGAACACAATCTGCCGGTCGAGCAGCCAAAGAAAATTAAGACTGAGGAAGCGAAGGACTTGTTTGCGTCGTACGCTGCTGAGCTTGCAGTGGTCGTCGCCTACGGCCGGATTCTTCCGCCCGAATTTCTATGCGCGCCGCCCCGGGGTTGTATTAACGTGCACTTCTCCTTGTTGCCGCTTTATCGCGGCGCTGCGCCGGCGAATTGGGCGATAGTGAACGGAGAAAAAAAGACGGGCGTCTCCACAATGTTTATAGAAGCAGAGTTAGACTCGGGCCCCATTCTGTTGCAACGCGAGACTACGATTGGTGAAACGGAGACCGCGCCGGAACTAATGCAACGCTTGTCTGGTATCGGCTCCGACCTGCTGAGCGAAACGCTCGCGCGGCTTGATCACCTCACGCCGCGCCCCCAAGACGATCGCGACGCGACGTTCGCACCATTGCTCACGAAGCATCATGGACTGGTTAACTGGTCGAGGAACGCCGCGACGATTGAACGATGCGTGCGCGGTTTTCAACCCTGGCCCACGGCCTACACGCATCACGAGTCGCACCGTCTAATAATCTGGAAAGCGAGCTTGACGGAGAGTGCATCGCATGACGCCGGCTCAGGAGAAGTACTCGTTGCGCATGGTGATGATCTCGTCGTGAAGTGTGGCGACGAAACTGCGCTGCGTCTCATTGAAGTGCAACCGGAAGCCAAACGCCGCATGAGCGTGCGCGATTTTCTGAACGGCACACACCTGAAGGTTGGCGAGCGATTTGGTGAAGTCTAATTCTGTTTCGCCGGCGCGATTGGCCGCTTTTAACATCCTGCGACGCGTCGCCGAAGGCGCGTACGCCTCAGTTCTTCTGGCCTCGCACGCAGACAAACTAGAGTCAGCGGATCGAGCGCTCTGTCATGAGCTAGTGCTGCACGTTTTGCGCCGGCAGCTTTGGTTAGACCGGCTGATTGAACACTACGCAAACCGCAAAGTCTCGAGTCTTGATGAGTCAGTCTTGATCGCCCTCAGGTTAGGTCTTTATCAACTGCGGTTCCTCACGCGAGTTCCTGCTTCGGCGGCCGTCAATGAGTCAGTAAATCTGATTCACTACGCGCGCCTGCGTTCGGCCGCGAGTTTCGTCAACGCTGTGCTGCGGCGCGCCGTCCGCGAGCCGGAAACAGATCCAACCAGCAATATTCACGATCCATTAGAGCGCTTGGCAGTTGAAACGTCGCATCCGGCGTGGTTACTTGAACGCTGGATCAAGGCGTTCGGCGCTGCTGAAGCAGAGGAGTTTGCGCGGGCCAATAACGAGCCGGCGCCCGTTGCATTTCGAGTTGTGAAAAATCGCGCGCCGGCAGATGACGTTAGCGATCGATTGCGTGCAGCGGGCGCGGAGTTGGTTCCTTCAAACGTCGCACCAGGCGCTTGGCGGATAAGCGGGGCAGGTAGTTTATTGCCCGAACTTGTCGCCGCTGGAGAAGTCTATATTCAGGATGAAGCGTCGCAGTTGGTTACGTTTCTGCTGGACGCTCAGCCGGGTCAGCACATACTGGATCTTTGCGCTGCGCCGGGAAGCAAGACGACCCAGATTGCTGATCTCGCTAGCGATGCGGCCGTCATAGTCGCAACGGATTTACACGCGCACCGGCTGCGGACCATTGTTTCTACCGCTGGTTTGCAGGGACTCAAGAGTATTCATTGCGCAGCGCTCGATGGGTTGCAGTCGTTGCCTTTTCCCGACGGGGCGTTTGACCGTGTTTTGATTGACGCGCCTTGCTCCGGGACGGGTACGCTGAGGCGCAACCCAGAAATCCGTTGGCGCATCACACCCGCTGACATCGCGGATTTGGCCGAGCGCCAGAAGCAATTGCTGCGAAACGCTGCGCGCGTAGTTAAAACGGGAGGCCGGCTGGTTTACTCGACCTGCTCGGTTGAGCGCGACGAGAACGAAGACGTAGTGCAAGAGTTCCTTGAAAACAACGAGAGCTTCAGACTGATTGACCCGGGGGTCGACGCGGCAATGCGAACTGCAACAGGTGCAGTTCGAACATGGCCACAGCGCGAAGGCACGGACGGTTTTTTTGTTTGCGTACTTGACCGAAAATGATCCTCGCTATGCGTTTACCTGAAAGATTCGTACCTTTGCGACCGGCTGTAGCGAATGTTAGACTGCGCAGCTTGGTTAGGCCCATCCGTTGTTCAGCACTTCATCAGTGTTTTGAGGTTAACTAGGTGAATAAGGCCACTGGGGCACTCTCGGTACTGCGAAGGCTCGTCATTGTGATCGCGATAGCGATCGTTTTTGTGTTTGGTCTCGGGACCACGGTTTATCTGTCGCTGCGCAGCCCGGAAGTGAAGGTGCCTGACGTTATAGGGAAAGATCGTTCCGAAGCTGAAAAAGTGTTGGCGGACGCCGGACTGAATTTTCGCAATCGAGCGTTTCGGCCGAGTAACCAGGTAAAGGCCGATACGGTTTTGTTTCAACTGCCGCGAGCCGGTGATGTAGTTAAAGCCGGGCAGACCGTCGCAATGGACATCAGCCGGCCCGTGAAAGACGGCGAGGCTTCCGACGTTTCCCTTCCGCAACCATCACCTGAAGAAAAGCCGGCAAACACAAACAGCAATGAGAATCCTGCTGCTAACGAAAATAAGCCCAAGCACAACCGGAACACTAATAAGAACGCCAACGAAAACAGTAACCGGAACGCCAACGCGACCAATCGAAACGCAAACGCTAATCGCGCGACGACGAATAGAAATTCCAATAACAGCAATACGAATCGGGCTGCCACAAATTCAAATCGGCCGGCGGTAAATGGCAACTCAAATCGCGCTGTCAATCAGAAGGGGAATGCGCGGCCGGCCATGGCCAGGCCTTCGCCGACGGTCAGACCCAATTAACGATTCGAATCAACGACCACAATCATTGAATGATAAACGGCAGACCAATTGATATCGCCCCTTCGATTTTGTCGGCCGACTTTTCACGTCTCGGCGAGGAGATCGAAGCGGTGAAGCGCGGTGGCGCGACGATCCTGCACGTGGACGTGATGGACGGCCACTTCGTTCCCAACCTGACGATCGGTTTGCCGGTGGTTAAGTCGCTCGCCAGAGCGACGGAGTTGCCGATCGATGCGCACCTGATGATTTCCGAACCGGGAAGATATGCCGAGCAGTTTGTTGAGGCCGGCGCCAGAATGGTTTCGGTTCACGTTGAAGCCGATGCGCATTTGCATCGGACCCTGGCTTCGATCAAAGCGGCGGGCGCGCAGGCGGGCGTCGTGCTGAATCCGGCGACGCCGATCGAGGCATTGACAGAAGCGCTGAACTTCGCTGATTACGTCCTGGTGATGTCTGTCAACCCCGGGTTTGGCGGTCAGAAGTTTATTGCTAACGCGATCGAGAAAGTAAGGCGAATCCGGCGCCTGATCGGGGAGCGCCAGCTCGAGACTCGCATTGAGGTAGACGGCGGCATTGATCTGGAAAACATCGCCTCCGTGGTGGCCGCCGGCGCGGAGATAATCGTGGCTGGTTCCGCCGTCTTCGGGGCCGGCGATCCGGAAGCGGCCGTACGCGAACTGCGCGAGGCAACAGTGCAGTGGGTTTAGAGAATCGGAGATTAGAGAGTTTCCTGGAGGTTTTAGATATGCATTCTCGCTTAGCTGCTCATTCAGTGATTTGTGCAGCGCTGGTTTTGTTGCTGGCGGCCTCCGCGCTGGCACAAGGTAATGGCGCGCAAAACGGACTTTCGGCGCTGCAACGCCTGGATGTGATGCATTCAAAGCTCGATGGAATGCGGCGCTCGCTCACCAGCGCTATCTCAGCCATGGACGCGCCAAGCGCCGGCGAGAAAAAGAATCCTGACGACCCGCGCGAGCGCCTGCGCGGCTTGGACAAGGAAGTGGGGTCTTTAATCTCCGATGTTAATAACCTACGCTCGAAACAGGAGCGTTCGGAACGCTACGACCCGACCACTTTGGATCAGCTGGAAGTTTCGGTCGCAGAACTCAATACGCGTGTGCAGGCCGGATTGCAAAGCACGGCAAGTGCGAGAAAGAGCGTGAGTGCTACCGCCGCCGCGCCGGCGCGGAAAAAGAAGAAAGGCCGTTTCTTCGGTTTGCTTGGTGGCGGCGGCGACGACAAATATGAAGAGTTGACGAGCACGGTGGCGCCCGGCCGTGATCGGGTGTTGTTTGAGGATGCGGTTAAAGAAGTGAGGAAGGGAAATCACGAGACGGGCCGCCTCTTGTTTTCGACCATCATAAACACCTATCCGGATTCAGCGTTTCTGCCGCTCGCGAAGTTGGCAATTGCCGACTCGTTCTATCTTGAAGGAACCACTCCCTCGCTGGTGCAAGCCGCTCAGGCATATTTGGACTGGCTGACATTTTTCCCAACTGATCCGCTTGCGGATGATGCGATGTTGAAAGTCGCCGAGGCGGAGATGAGGCAAATGGGGCTTCCAAATCGTGAAACTACTCACGCGCGCAAAGCGGAGCAACGTCTCAAGGCACTGTTGCAGCAGTATCCGAATACGACGCTGCGACCCATCGTGGAAGATCGCCTGCGTGAGACGCAGGAAAATTTGGCGATGCACAGTTATCAGATCGGCGACTTTTATTGCGACCGCTACAAAGGCAAGAAAGGCGGGCTCAAGGGATGTCAGTCTCGCTTCAAGGAAGTGGTTGACAAGTATCCTAACTTCTCCCTCCGCGATTCGGTGCTTTTCAAGTTGGCCTACACCTATCAGCAGGAGGAAGAGCCGGACGAAGCAGCTAAGTATTATCAGGATCTCCTGCGCAATTTCCCGAATAGCGATTACGCCGAAAAGGCAAAAGAGCAGTTAAGTATCATCGGCGTGCCGATACCTGAACCCGATCCGGCGCGCCGCAACCTTGCGCCCCCGGAGCGCCAGGGCTTTATGGGGAATTTGATGAAAGAAGTTTTGGGAAGAGCAGACGTCACGTTTAATTCTGACGGAATACTCATCAGCAAGGACAAGAAAGAGGGCCGGGAAGATTTGATCGATGAGGCGCTGAAATATAACGGACAACTGCCCGTGAATGTTATGCCGGTTGCACCAGTGCAGCGCACGAATAGACAGCCAACACCTACGCCAACGCCGCGACCGGCCACCCAGAACCCAATTCAACCACCTCCGACGAAACCGGCAACAACTGCTCCGATCAAGCCGTAAGTCTGACCGTTAGAAAATTCGGTGCGACTTTCACTTTGGCCCGTTATGATTTTCATGACGGGCCCTCTTTCTAGTTGAGATTTGATCTTTTGTCTTGCCCAGCTTCGCCAGTTGGCGGATGATAACGTGAGGTATTCAAACAATGACAACTGCTAATGCCTTGTCCGCAAACGTGCAGGCTGAACTCGTGCAACGTCACAAGTCGACGGCGACTACGGTCCTGTCGCTATTGGTTGGAGTCATACTCTTGTGCGTGCTCGCGACAGTCAGCCGGAAGTTCCTCACTCCACGAAACAATCCCTCGCTCGACATGGCCGCGCGCATCAGCATGCTGATTTTTGGATTGGGCGCCATTGCCCTGCGACGCACCAGGTTCGCGAAAATGCGGTTAGAAGATATTGCCGCACTCCGTGGCGCCTCCGGTCTAATGATTAGTCTGCAAAAGACAACGCTGCTGGTCGCCATGATCGGAGTTGCCGTCGCCTTGATAGGATTTGTTGCCACGCTAATGACCGGAGCGCCGATGTACACCTACCAAGCCGGGGTAGTTGCGGCAGCGATTCTCCTGTACGGATATCCAGCCCGCTCCTCATGGGAACAAGCAGTGCGGCACTACGCCACCAACGAAGACGGCGCAAATCCCAAGGAAAGCTCCGATTGAGCTCGCGAGTCCATCAGTTCATACCTGCACTCAAGAAAAGTGTTGATCTTCGTTTTCCCGTTTGGTAGTGTGGACGTGTCGTTCCTGACCTGCCTGCCCCGGCTAGGTTTCATTCTTAAACAGCCTTCCTCAGGGCCTTTCGCTTAGCGCATCGCTTTCGGCCAATGCGCTCAAGCGGGAAACCCTTCATGACAAAATTGAATACGCCCGGGGCGCGCACGCTCTTTTCCCAACTGACCCGCGCATTTTTTTTCGTCGTACTATCGCTGGGCCTTTTCTGCGTTTGCCAAAATGCGTTGGCGCAGAATCTTCAGCCAAGAGCGGTTGCTCGTCTGATCTCTGGGCCAGCGCCAGATGCGGCCAACTCGCGACCACGCCGCGTTTCGCCGTCAGATAATTCGGCGGACACGACGAAGTCTGTTGCTCCCGTTGCGCCTGAAATTGATAACGCGAATGTGGTTGAGCGTCGTGCCTTTGAGCAGACGAATGCAAGGCGCGTCGAAAATGGACTTCCGCCATTGACGTGGGATCCGGAACTCTGCCGCATGGCCCGTGAACACTCGGAACAAATGGCCAAGCTTGGTTACTTCTCACACGAAACCCCCGAAGGCTTACAGTTGAAAGATCGCGCGCACGAAAACGGAATTCTTCACTTTCGCGTGATCGGCGAAAACATCGCGTATAATAAAGGCTATGATGATCCGGGTGGTTTTGCCGTTGAAAGATGGATGACCTCCGCGGGGCATCGCGCGAATATGCTCTATGCCGGTTTCGAGGGGTCTGCGATTGGAAGTTATGTGGCCGCTGACGGCAGCACTTATCTGACTCAGGTTTTCATTGCTCGCTAGACGCCAGAACGTCAATTGGACCGCGGCGGCTAGGAATTTGAAATGTACGCCGCCACCAAGTGAATCAGACGTCTCTTAACCTCCCTTCATTCGCCAAGATCAACTGGAGTCTGCGCATTTTAGGCAGACGACCCGATGGCTATCACGAAGTAAGGACCTGGTTGCAAACGATCTCGCTTCACGACGATCTCCACTTCGAACTAACTGACGACGACATTTCGCTCTCCTGCCACGAACCCGATATACCCACTGATGCGCGGAATTTGATCGTACGCGCTGCTGCGGCCTTGAAGCTTCGCTACAAAGTTGCAGCGGGCGTGCGCGTTGTCTTGGAGAAAAAGATTCCGGCAAAGGCTGGCTTGGGCGGCGCTTCATCAAACGCAGCGATCACCTTGCTCGCACTCAATCACTTGTGGAAGTTGAACGTGCCGACCGCAGCGTTGCAGGAGATTGGCGCGTCTCTGGGAGCTGACGTCCCTTTTTTCTTGTGGGGCGGTCGCGCACTTGCAACGGGCACCGGCGCGACAGTTTCTGCGACGCCGAAAGATGCGGACGACATTGCTCAGCACCTCGTCGTGATCACACCAAACGCCAGCATTTCAACGGCTAAAGCGTACGCTGCAGTTAGTTCACCTGCCTTGACAACATCGCCTGAGGAACCTATTCTTTCCAGTTCGCGCGACGAGGCAGAATTACGGTATTCGCAACCGTGGCTCCCCGAAGAGTCGCTGAAGAATGATTTTGAGTCTGTGATCTTTGATATTGAACCTGAGATTAGACGAACTAAAGAAACCTTAATTCAGGCCGGCGCTCTGGGTGCGTTATTAGCTGGCAGTGGTTCGAGCGTATTTGGTATCTTTGCCGACCGTAAGGATCAAGAGCGCGCCGTCGGCGAAATCAAGCTGGAAGCGGGCTGGCGCATCTTTCCTTGTGTTACATTGTCGCGGAGCGAATATCTGCGTGCGGTAGACTCGTCGGGTATTTCATTCTTACGCTCTTTTAATTCTGGATCTGATATTGGGGCGTAGCCAAGTGGTAAGGCACCGGTCTTTGGAACCGGCATTCGTAGGTTCGAATCCTCCCGCCCCAGCCACTCTGAAAAAACGACCGACGACGGAGGAGCGGCGACCGACAAACAGCAGGGCGAACATGGCCACCGTCTCCGGTCGTCCGTCTTCGGTCAGTTTCACTTATGGGCACAACTGGCGGCATTAAGGTTTTTTCGGGAAACGCAAACCCGAAATTGGCGGAAGAGATTGCGCGCCATCTTGGTTGCGACATGGGGCGCGCCATCACAGAGCGGTTCTCGGACGGCGAGTTTAATTTTCAGATTGACGAGAACGTGCGCGGCGGCGATGTCTTTATAGTTCAGCCGACCTGCCCGCCCACTGACGAGCACTTGATGGAACTGCTGGTGATGCTCGACGCTTTTCGTCGCTCGTCAGCGGAACGAATCACGGCAGTTATTCCGTATTACGGGTACGGTCGCTCCGACAAGAAAGACCGGCCGCGCGTGCCAATCTCCGCGAGACTGGTCGCAAATCTGATAACCGTGGCCGGCGCGGATCGCTTGTTGACGATCGACTTACACGCGGCGCAGATTCAGGGTTTCTTTGATATTCCCGTCGATCACCTTTATTCGGCGCCGGTCATGATTGGTTACTATCAGGAGAACCCGTTGCCGAACCTGACCGTGGTTGCGCCTGACACCGGCGGCGCCGAACGAGCGCGCGCCTATGCGAAACGACTGGATGCCGAACTGGCGCTGTGCGACAAGCGACGCGAAAAGGCGAATGTTGCCGAGGTTATGAACGTGGTTGGCGATGTGCGCGGCCGGAGTTGTTTGATCGTCGACGATATGTGCGATACTGGGGGCTCGTTGACAAAGGTGGCGAAGGCTCTGAAGAGTGCGGGCGCTGCCAGCATTCATGCATGCTTTACGCATGCTGTATTGTCCGGACAGGCGGTGCAGCAGCTCGATGAATCTGAAATCGAGCAGATAATGATTACGAACACGATTCCGCTACGCGATCACGCGTGTGAGCTTGAAAAGATAAAAGTACTTAGTATCGCGCCGCTTCTGGCGAAAGCGATCAAGTCGATCCATGAGGAAACCAGCGTTTCCTCGCTCTTCGTTTAGCGAAGGGCAAACACTGATGGCTTGAATAGGAGTCCATCAGCGATCCCCCTGGGAGCGCAGACATCCTGTCTGCCGGCTCTTCAAGAGCAGGCAAGATGCCTGCGCTCCCAGGAAAGGATCGCTGAACGTCTGTAAAGAGGAGCAGTCATGGCAGAACAGAAAGAAATCACAGTGCAAGCGACGCAGCGTGAAGGTCGCGGCAAGAATGACGCGCGCCGCGCGCGCCGCGATGGAATGGTTCCAGTTGCAGTTTATGGTGGCGAGGGCGGCAGCGTGGCTGCGCTGGCGCCGCTTCGCGAACTGGCGGCTATCCTGCGTTCGGAGTCCGGACGCAATACTATTTTTACGCTCGACATTGAAGGCCTCGGTGCCAGCGAAGTCATGTTTCACGACCGGCAAGTCGATCCGATTCTCGGCCGTCTGATTCACGCCGATCTTACCCGGCTGGTGAAGGGCCAGAAGATCCAAGTCACTGTTCCAGTACACCTGGTTGGGGAACCTATCGGCGTGCGCGAAGAGCAAGGCGTGCTCGAACAGATTATTCGCGAGATTGAAATTCGCTGCGAGCCTCGCGAGATTCCCGACGCCTTTAACATCGACGTGTCAAACCTCGGTGTTCATGACCTGCTGCACATCTCCGACATTCCGGTCGATGAGCGCATTGAAATCCTTGACGCGCCCGAAACCGTGATCGCGACCGTAGGCATCGTGAAGGAAGAGCCCGTGGCGGCGCCTGCGGTGGAAGCTGAAGGACCTGCTGAGCCGGAAGTAATTGGCAAGGGCAAGAAGGAAGATGAAGAGGGCGGCGGAGAGGCCGATAAGGGCGAAAAGGGCAAGAAGGAGTAGAGACATTTCCGATTGCCAATTGCCGATTGCCGATTTTGAATTTGCCTTGACGCAATGGGTGGTCGGACAGCGACGAGCGATTGTCTCTTAACTTGGCAATTGGCAATTGGCAATAGGCAATATTTAGTCGTTGGCCTCGGGAACCCGGGCAAAGAGTATGAGTGGACGCGCCACAATCTCGGGTTCATGCTGATTGACAAGTTGGCTGACACGATCGGAGTTGACGTAAGAGTCCGCGAGTGTCAGTCCCGCGTCGGGCGCGGTGAGGTGGAAGGTTGCGCGGTTAAGCTGGTTAAGCCGCAGACCTACATGAACCTAAGCGGCGAGGCGGTGTCATGTTTGTTTGCGAAGCACAAACTGTCAGTGCCGGGCGAGAACCTGATCGTCATTTCGGATGATCTGGCATTGCCTTTCGGAAAGATTCGCGTTCGAGCCAGAGGTTCGGCGGGCGGACACAACGGTCTGAAGTCGATTATTGGGGCAGTCGGTACAAATGAATTTACGCGGTTGCGAATTGGGATTCAGCCCGATCACCCGATCTCGGATTCGAAACGGTTTGTGCTTGACGTGTTTCCGGGTGCAGCGAAACCGGCTGTAGCAGAGATTTTGGAACGGAGTATGGAAGCGATTCGGGCCATCCTGCGGGATGGGGTTTTGAAAGCGATGACGGAATACAACGGCGGACCGACGACCGAAGACCGCTGACCGAGGGCAACTGCTCTGCGACCGCCCGCCGTCATCCGTCTGCGGTCGATTCTTAGAAGGAGATTGATTTTGGAAACGAAAAGACAATACGAAGTGGTGTTCATTGTTGACCCCACAGCGGATGAAGATGAAGTTACGCGCCTGACCGACAGTTTTAAGCAAATTGTGACGGACCAGGGCGGCGTGATAACCAAGTCCGAAACCATGGGCCGACGCCAACTGGCTTACGAGATTCTTCATAAGACTGAAGGCAATTTCTGGCTGTTGGAAATTGAAGGCTCCGGTCGCGAAATTGCCGAGCTTGAACGTCGCATGCGCGTGAACGATCGCATCATTCGCTATATCACCGTGCGCGTGGATGAAGATCGCCGGCGCGCAGAAAAGTTTAAGGCGAAGCGAGCGCGCAAGGCGGAGAAGCGGCCTGCCGGCAAGGACGAGCAGCGGCGCGGTTCAGCGAGCGACTCGGTCCGTCCGGAAGCTCGCGAGGCCGAAGAAGACGCTGCCTAACGTCCATCGCGTTTAGCGATCGGCAAGCGTTTTCTATTCACCATTTACTATTCACGATTTACTGTTCGAGAGGTAACTATGTCGACAAATTACGAAGACCGAGGGCGGCGTTACAACAATGGCGACGATGATTACGATCGCGGTCGTCCTTCTCAAGGTCGCGGCGGCCCGCGTGGCCGCTTTCGCCGGCGCCGCATCTGCCGTTTCTGCATTGAAAAGGTAGACATCATTGATTTCAAAGACGCCCGGTTCCTGGGAAACTTCATCCCGGAACGGGGCAAGATTCTGCCGCGACGAATATCGGGCAACTGCGCCATACATCAACGCATGCTGGCCGAGGCAATCAAGCGCGCGCGCAACATCGCGTTGCTGCCGTATTCGACCGACTAAGGTCGGACCCGGGAAAAGGACTTAAGGAAAAGGAGCAGCCAACATGGCGCACACGAAAATACTTTTACGCGAAGATGTTGATGACCTGGGTGCTCGCGGCGAGATAGTCCGCGTCAGAGCCGGCTACGCGCGCAATTATTTGTTGCCGCGCAAACTGGCCGTCCAAGCCACCAGCAGTAACGTCAAACAGATTGAGGGCGAACGCGCGGCGCTGTTGAAAAAAGCGGCGGGAGAAAAATCCACCGCTGAAGGACAGGCTGAACAAATCAGCAAGCTGAGCCTGGAGTTTAAGCGCAAGTCCGGCGAACAGGGCGCGCTTTACGGATCGGTGACCTCGATGGATATTGCCGAGGCTTTGAAGGAGCGCGGCTTTGAAATCGACCGGCACCGTCTGCACCTGCGCGAACCGATCAAGCGCCTGGGCGATTTCAACGTGCCACTGCGGTTACATCGCGAGGTGTCGATTGATCTTCAGGTGAAGGTTATGCCGGAAGGCGAAGTCATCGCCGGCCACCTGACGCCCGATCAGGAAGCGGAACTCGCGAAACAGAACGAACCCGAGCAGGAAGAAGCAGGCGAAGCTGCCGAGTAGATAAAACAATCCAAGAGGCGTCCGTCTCTGGTGGCCGGAAATCGCGTGTTGTATAGTTCGACGCTGCAAGTTATTTGAACCTGCAGCGTCGTTTCGTGTGCGGCATTCCTGATTACAATCACTACGAATTCGGTTCTACTATTAAGCCAGCGCCAACGGCGCAAAATGTAAAAGCCTGGGGCAACGCCCCAGGTAACGCACGCCAAGAACAACGAAGCGCCAAAGGAGCGAAATAATGTTCAGCATATATGTCGCGCCTTCAGCGCTCAAATGACTTTTTCGGAATGTCCCCTGGGGCGTTTCCCCAGGCTCTTGCATTCCGCGCCCTTGGCGCTTCGTAAGGTAACTTCCAAATGGCCACTCCTGATCCCATCCGCGAACAAGCGCTTGAACGTTCACTGCCGAACAGCGCCGAAGCTGAGCGCGCGATCCTCGGCGGCATAATTCTCGACAATGGTCTCATCAGCCAGGCCATCGAGCTGTTGCGGCCCGAAGATTTCTATGTGCCATCACACCGCCGGATTTTCCTCGCAATGACCGCGCTCTTCGAACGCGGCGCCGAGATCAATCCGATCCTGATTGGCGAAGAACTCAAGAAGGAGAACGCACTCGAGTCCGTCGGCGGCATCAGCTTCATTACGAACCTTACTTATGGTCTGCCTCACTCGACCAACATCACCCACTACGCGAAGGTGGTTCGCGGCAAGTCAATGTTGCGGTCGCTTATCAGAGCAGCTAACAAAATCACGCAGGAAGCGCTCGAACAGGAAGACGAACCTGAACTCATTCTCGATCACGCCGAACACGCCATCTTCGAATTAGCTGATGAACGTCTGCGTCAGGGCTTTGTTCATGTGAAGCCGGTCGCGCAGGAACTGCTGGAAAAAATTCAGGAGATGGAAGGCCGTTCCTCGGTTCTGACCGGACTGACTACCGGTTTTGCAGATCTCGATACGTTGACTTCCGGCCTGCAAAAACAGGACTTGATTATCGTTGCTGCGCGACCTTCGATGGGCAAAACCAGTCTCGCGTTAATGTTGGCGGAGAACGCCGCGATACATGTGCCCGGCGCCGTAGTTGGCATGTTCTCGCTTGAGATGTCGAAGGAGGCACTGGTCATGCGCATGCTTTGTTCCCAGGCAAACATCGACGCGCAGCGTTTCCGCAACGGCTTTCTTTCCCGTGCCGAGTGGACGCAACTCGGAAAATCCTTGATCACATTGTCAGACACGAAAATATTTCTTGACGACAGCGCCGGCATCACGGTTCTGGAAATGCGCGCCAAGGCCCGGCGGCTTTACGCTGAACAAAAGCGCCTCGACTTGATCGTGGTTGACTACCTGCAGTTGATGAGCGGCTCGGCGAAACGTTTCGAGTCGCGGCAACAGGAAGTGTCGCAGATTTCGCGCGAACTCAAAGGCCTCGCTAAAGAGATGAACGTGCCGCTGGTGGCGCTCTCGCAACTTTCGCGCGCGCCGGAGTCGCGTTCCGATCACCGGCCGCAACTCGCAGACTTGCGCGAGTCAGGCGCGCTGGAACAGGACGCGGACGTCGTTGCTTTCATCTATCGCCCCGAGGTCTACAAGTCTCCCGAAGAACGCGACAGCATGCCGGATGACGAAAAGAATATTGCCGAGCTAATCGTGGCGAAACAGCGCAACGGCCCCACTGACACCATTCGACTTCGCTTTACACCTTCAAGCATGCGGTTTGATAATCTCTACCGCGGCGAATAACCCTTACGATCTCAAATCTTCAAAGGAGAATCTCATGACTATCGAAGAAATGAACCTCGAACCAATTGCGAAGAATGCGGCTACGATCCTGCAGAGCAAACATCCGACAATTGAATTCACCAGCGGCCGGCGTGGAATCTTCCAGCAAGCACATGCGATGGCTGGGAACGTTGTCAAAAGACGCGATTGGATTGGGCGGACCTACCTCGCGGGCGCCAAGCTACAGCAATGGGTTGACCAGCATCCGGAAGCTAAGACTGTCGATCAGATCACCGCCGGGCTCGAACAGGTGATGAAGGCAATGCCACAAGAGGAGCTGGTAAAGATAAGCAGGCACCTAACCGGACGCGCATTTGACGTGAGGCCCCCAACCGCAAACGCTGCGGCCATCAAAGCTGACATTCTCAGCCTGCCGGGCTTACATAAATTCCTTGATAAGGAAGGTGGCCTCGTCCGCTGGCACGCGCAGTTTCAATAATGGGGAACTCTTCCAATTCAGCCGGCGCTCGAATTTTGAATCAACGTCCTACCTGGGCCGAGATCGATCTCGACGCGCTGGCTGCGA
>JANLYZ010000371.1:0-17031 GCA_031365905.1 Chloracidobacterium sp.
CCAGGTCGCCGTTCCCGTGTGCTCAAAAACTACATCAACGCCCTTCCGGTGTGTCAGTCGTTTTACTTCTTTGGGCCAGTCTTCGTTTGAGTAATTCACTACGTCATCGGCGCCCAATTCTTTTGCCTTCGCGAGTTTTTCGTCAGAACTGGCCGTGGCGATTACGCGCGCGCCACGAAGCTTCGCAACCTGAATTCCTGCAGAGCCGACACCGCTCCCCGCCGCATGAACCAGGACGTCTTCACCTGGCTGAACCGCAGCGCGGGTCACGAGCATGTGCCAGGCCGTTACGGTTACTAGCGGCAACGCCGCCGCTTCCTCCCAACTCAGGTTCTTCGGTTTCGGAATGACGTTGACACCCGGCACGGCAACGAGTTCCGCATAACCACCGTCACGCCCGTAACCAAGAATGTCGTACTCACGACAAAGATTGTCTCGGCCGGCGAGACATTCGTCGCAATGGCCGCAGGAAACTCCGGGATGAAGCATCACTTCGTCGCCACGGCGCACCCACGAAACCAAATCACCGGCTTCACGCACTACACCGGCGATGTCGTTGCCAAGAATGTGCGGCAGCGGAATATTGATTCCCGGCAAGCCGCCCCGCGCCCAGATGTCGAGATGGTTAAGCGCGCACGCCTTCACCTCAACTAAGACTTCATTTGCTTTGATAATCGGATCGGGAACGTCGGTGTATTCCAACACTTCCGGTCCGCCGTGCTGCTTGAAAATGACAGCTTTCATAACGGCCGATTTTAGGTGCTGGAGTTGAGATTGCAAACCTCCAGCGACGACGAGTCGCTATTTCACTGGTGCGGGATAGACAAAATCGCGGTGCTCCTGTGAAGAATGACAATCGAGACAGCTGCCTTTCTTCTGTCGTTCCAGGATTTTGTTCATCGCTCCGTCAATTGCCAGGAATTCCCAATCGTTCGCCTTGGGATTGAAGCCCCGCACGCGCTTAATCATCACCGTCAAGAGTAGCGGCTTCGCATCATCGGCGTTGGCGAGTTTTTCACGGACAATGATTGACCCGCGCGGGAATTGAATAGCGGGCTCGGCATTCACGGCTTCACGGGCGAGGTCGTTGATATAAGCCACGCCGAACGTGTTTCCGTCACCCTCATGTGTGGCTTCATTCTTTTTGGGGGCAGGAGCGGGGCGCCCGGAAAAAATTATTGCTCCCGGCATCAGAATCCTGGTCGTGTTCTTTGAAGTTGTGATTATGGGCACGTCGCCGACGCGCCAGTCCGACGGATACGACGCTCAACCGCCTCCGGCAAATGAGTTCTCAACCGGCAGTGGCTTAGCGGTCAAGCGGGTCCACTGACGATAACCAGAGATCTCCTTGAGCGTTTTGTCCTCGCCGTTGCCCAGAACGGCGACAGCAACTGATAGCAGTGCGGTCACTGCGAAGACTCTTAGTCGCGTGTGGGTCATAGATACCTCCGCGTCGCCTTGTATTGAAGTTGGCCGGGTCGCCCGGCAGGGTTGTGATGCGTGGCTACGCTAAGAGGCTGCCTCGATAGCGGGGTCTTCCGCCTGCTGCCTCGCATGATATGAGGAGCGCGTGAGCGGACTTGATTCGACGTGCTTGAATCCCATTTCCATGCCCAGCTCGCGCCAGCGATCAAACTCTTGCGGAGTGACATAGCGTTCAACCGGCAGCCGGCGCGCGTGAGGCTGAAGATACTGGCCAATGGTCATGATGTCGCACGACGCTGAGCGCAAGTCATTCATCAGCGTAACGACTTCTGCAAACGTCTCGCCGAGTCCGACCATGATGCCGCTCTTCGTCTTCATGCCGCGCGCTTCGAGATCGCGACGCGCAGCCGCGCGCCGCAACAATGTCAACGACTGCTCGTAACCCGCGTCAGGCCGGACGCGGCGATAAAGACGTGCAACAGTTTCAGTATTGTGGTTCAGGACATCAGGCTGCGAATCCAAAACAGTATTGAGCGCCGCTTCGTCGCCATTGAAGTCAGGTATCAAAACTTCGATCCGGCATTCGGGATTAAGCGCCCGCACTTGCCGCACCGTTTCCGCCCAATGCGCGGCGCCGCCGTCAGGCAGATCGTCGCGGTTAACTGAAGTGATCACGGTATGGGCCAGGTTGAGTTGGCGCACGGCTTCAGCAACGTGCTGCGGCTCATCAGCGTCAAGTGAACCGGGCTCTCCTTTGCCAACCGCACAGAAGCCGCAATGACGCGTGCAGATGTCGCCGCCGAGCATGAAGGTCGCCGTGCGATCAGACCAGCATTCAAAAATATTGGGGCAGCGTGCTTCCTGGCAAACCGTGTGCAGGTTCAATCCCTCAATCAGCTTCAACACGTTATTCTGGTTAGCCGGATCGCCGAGACGGATCTTCAGCCATTCAGGTTTTGGCTGACGGACTTTCGGAACGTTGCTGATTACTCTAAGTTCGCGCGACACGGTATTTCCCATGTTGTGAATGCAAATTTAACTGATGCTTCACATTCTAACATCGCGATAATGGATAAGACACCGACGGGACAAGGAGGGTTCAACCCTTTGGTCTGCGGCGGCCCGACGCCGCACTCGCAGCTAACCCAGTTCACATGTGGTCGCGACAGGTCACGACCGAACAAAGCGGTCACAGGTCACCGCACTCCAAAAGAGTTTGGTCTGTTATACTGCGCGGCAATTCAACGACAACTGGCAAGCGCGTTCCGCTGGCCACAACTATCGGAGGCATCCCATGAAACACTTTTTCAGTATCGGCGCGTTCTGTTTACTGCTGGCGCTGGCCATTCCTGCTAACGCTGATATCGCCCGGCCCAAGCCGTCGCCATCGCCGGCGCAGTCGCCGCAGTTGCCCAAGATGGTCTTGCACACGCGGCTCGTAGTCGTTCCTGACAACAAAGCCTGGGAAGCGCGGCTGCAGATTACGCAAAGCAGTTTGGACGAACTACGCGCCGCGCTCGGAAACACACCCGGCAATGACTCGACGGCGCAGCGGATCGCCCACAGCACAACGCGAACAATCATGGCCGGCGTGTTCATGTTTCTCTCGCTCTCGTTTGCGGGAGTTTGGCTCGCGCGTTCAATGCAGACACGCAGTCAAAAGGCGATCGCTTTAATGCTTTTTGGGGTGGCGGTGATTGGCGCGGCGGCGATGATGACTCAAGCCAACGCGGGCCCGCCGGGATCTTACTACTGGAAAAAACTGCCTCAGAACTTGACCAAGGGTGCACCTACGTCGGGCGGCGTCGACATTGAAATCGTACCTGACGGCGAGGTCGGATCTTCGGGCATGAAACTGATCCTGCCGATTAAGCCGGAGTAAGAAGTGGAACGAACTGCCAACATCGATATGGCGACGTGGCGCGCGGACATGGCGGCACCGGCCGCCAATCGTCAGCTCAACATAAGAGCGTTCGCGAGCATTTTGATCGCGTGTGCCTGCGGCTCTGCGTTTTTCGCGAGCTGGTTGCCGTTGCAGTTTTCCATCGTCACCGTTTTTCTTTTTGCCGGTCCGCACAACTGGTTTGAGTTGCGCTATTTCCTTTCGCGCTTGCCGGTGCGTTTCGGCAGGTCGCGCAATTTCTTTATCACTGCTTTTGCCGGCATTGGCTTTCTGAGCGCAACCTATATCGCGTTGCCGGTGCTTTACAGCTTCAGCCTGCTTCCCGATCACTTGTGGCCGACAATTCTCGCGTCGTGGAATTCGCTGTTGTTGCTGTGGATTGCCGTTTTGATCTGGCTGCGAGGAAAAAATAAGGTCCGGCGAGACTGGTCGTGGGCCTTTCCCGTTGCGCTCGGCCTCGCCGCGCTCAACTGGCTGGCGCCGGAGTTTTTCAGCCTGGAAATCGTTTATTTACACCCGCTCGTAGCGTTATGGTTTTTGGATCGACATCTCTCGCGCGCGCGCCCTGAGTGGCTGCGCACTTATCGGCGTTGTTTGTGTCTGCTGCCACTGGTGCTTGGCGGAATGTTCTGGCAACTATCGCGAACAGCAGCGCTCCCTGATGACAACGGACTATTCTGGAGAATCACGCAACATGCAGGCGCACAGTTGCTGCCGAACGTTTCCAGTCATGCGTTGGTTACAACGCACGTCTTTCTGGAGATGCTGCACTATGGCGTATGGCTTGTCGCGTTACCTTTGATTGCACCGCTAGGTCGAACTAAGAACGCGCAATCTTCGTCAGCTCGCGCGATCTGGCGTGTAAGAGCTGTGCCCGTGGCGCGGCATCCGCGTGGCTTTCCGAAACTGGTCTTGGCGGCACTGGCGTTTGGAGTTTTCCTGGTCGCGGTGTTGTGGTTTGGATTTGCCGTGGACTACGCAACCACTCGCGACGTTTACTTTACTGTGGCAATCGCACACGTTCTGGCGGAGGCGCCGTTTCTGCTGAAGATGCTTTAGGAGAGTGAGCAGTGAGCGGTGAACAGTAAAGAACAAGACCCGATTCCTGATTACTGACTGCTCTTACCGCTTACTGCTTCCTGCTCACTGCTTACTGCTCACTGCTTACTCTATGTCCCCATCCGAACTCTGGCATTTCCTGCTCCCCGGTTACCTTCTGACAATTCTGATCGAGACACCGATTCTGTGTGTAGGCCTATCTTGTCGACATCCCCTCAGACGAAAACTTCTCGCCGGAATCTGGCTCACGGCCTGCACCTATCCGATCGTGACGCTGGTGCTGCCACTGCTCTTGAATTCGAGTTCACGGAAAGTCTATTTGGTAATCGCGGAAACGTTCGCGCCGGTGGGCGAGTGTCTTCTATTCTGGTTGGCGTTTGGCACACGCGCTGAGCTGGGCAAGCCTTCGATGTGGCGCGACTTCATCACCATCATCCTCGCGAACCTCGCTTCCTTTGGCCTTGGTGAGGTGCTAAATGCGTGGGGCTGGTTTGGCTTACTGGGATGAAAGCTGCGCTTTCGTTGCCTTGCGACGCTTGAGCCAGATCAGCAACACGACGAGTCCCGCGACAAACGCGACTGCCAAAACAAAAACGATCACGAGCAGCAGAATCAACGCGCCCCAGGGAACCGCGCTGACCGGATCGACGCGCACGTCAAGCAACAACGGCAAGAAACTCACGTGCTTCTCCTTCGCAAAAGGTTAGCGCAGAAATTGCGAAAGCAAATCTGCATCGATATTTCCCCCGGACAAGATCACACCCACGCGCTTCGTGTCGCGCGGCAGTTTGCCCGTTAACACGGCCGCTGCCGCAGCCGCGCCTGATGGTTCTACCAGCAACTTCATGCGAAAAAGGAAGAACTTGATCGTTTCAATGATCTCATCATCCGACACAGTCAGGACGTCCTCCGCAGTCTGTTGCAGAATCGGAAACGTCAGTGCGCCCGGCGACTGAACGCGCAGGCCATCGGCAATCGTTGGCGGCGGCGGAATAGAAACCCGCTCGCCTTTTTGAAACGACTGACGCGTGTCGTCGGCAGTATCAGGCTCAACAGCAAAGCAGCGAATCTGCGGATTCAGCGCTTTGGCGGCCGTGCTCACGCCGGCAAACAATCCGCCGCCGCTACACGGCGCCAGTAGGCAATCGAGATCGGAAACGTCTTCGACCAGCTCCAGTCCGCACGTGCCCTGTCCGGCAAGAATCAAGTAGTCGTCGTAAGGCGGCACCATCACCCGCCCGTCGCGTTCAGCGATTTCGATCGCCACTTGCTCGCGATCCTGCTTGAGACGATCGTAAAAAATAATCTCTGCACCGTAGCCGCGGGTCGCGGCAACTTTGGCTTTGGGCGCATCCTCGGGCATGGCGATCACCGCGCGAATACCTGCTTCGCGCGAGGCCAGGGCCACCGCCTGCGCGTGATTGCCAGACGAGAAGGCAGCCACACCACGCCGCTTCTCTTCATCAGTCAACGAAAGGATTTTGTTAGTCGCGCCGCGAATCTTAAACGCGCCGGCGCGCTGCAGGTTTTCACATTTAAAGAAGACTTCTTTACCGATCGCTTCGTTGAATGACCGTGAAGTAATAACAGGTGTGCGGTGAACGCGACCGCGTATTCGCTGAGCGGCCGCTTTGATCTGTTCGATTGTCAGCATCGGGAGAAGTGTAACCGCCGAGAGCACCCGGGCAAAAGCCCGCGCTTCAGCAAGGGCACTCACCTGGCGAGGGAAGAAGAAAAGCCCTTGCTTACGCGCGGGCTTCTGCCTCCATCTCAAACACATCGGCGAAATGAACAGCCAGTCGATCTTCAACCGCAGCCATATCCACTTCGTGCCCGAGCAGATCTTCCATTGAGGTTACCTGTTCGCCGTCGCAGGCAATGATCAGATTAAAAAAACTAAGGTCCGTGTTCACGTTAAGCGCAAAACCGTGGGTAGTTATCCAGCGCGCGATGTGTACGCCGATAGCCGCGACCTTTCCGCGGGCAGTGTGCACGCCGGTGAAGCCTTCCAGGCGAAAGGCCTCGATCCCGTAATCCTTCATCGTGCGGATTAACACTTCTTCAAGGTCGCGCACATAAGCGTGCACATCTTCGCGTTCGGGACTGAGACTAATTATCGGATACCCAACAACCTGGCCCAGCCCGTGGTAAGTCAACTTGCCACCGCGATTTGTTTCGTAGACAGTTACACCGCGCGCGGCTAGCAACTCCGGCGACATCATGATCCCCGCGCTATCGCCGCGACGGCCAACCGTTAACGTATGCGGATGTTCCAGGAGCAGCAGCGTGTCGGGCTGCCGGCCCTCTTTCACTGCCAGCTCGGTTTCTTTTTGCAGCTCGAGCGCCGCGCCGTATTCGACGCGGCCCACTTTCCGGATCAAGAGTTTTCTTTTCACTGATACAACCTGCGCGAGCATATGTTGCGTCATTCTAACAGCGGAATTGAAAGAGTTACGAGTTTCGGTTTCCCAGTCCGAGTTTGCCACCCCCTTGTCTCTTAACTCGAAACCCGGAACTCGAAACTACGAATCCTAACAGTTATAATCTCCCGCGAACGAAAACCACAGGAGAATCAAAGTGCAACGAATTATCGGCTTGTTGTTGATTACAGTTATCCTCGCTCCCTTCGCCGGCTTCGCGCAAACACGCAAACGCAACGCAGCAAAACCTTCGCACACGGCCGCCGCGCCAAAAGCTGCGGACATTCAGCGTGACGGAGCGGCGCGCGTCGCTGAGCAAATCAAAATACTAACGCGGTTCATTTACTTACTTGGCGGAGTTGCTAAAGGACTGGAAACGGTTGACGACGCAACGCGGCGCAATGAAGCGTCCGCGGCGGTCATCGATCAGGCTAAACAGAACAAAGCTACGGTTCGATCCAGTATTCGAAGCGTGAGAGAGGGACTCGACAAACTGGAAATCGATTTTCGCGCCACGCCGGAGTTGCAACGCTACTACATAAAGCTCGCGGGTGTGGCAGCCGGCGCCGCGAACGCGGAAGACTTAGCCGCTGCCAATCAGTTTGATAAGGCCGGACGAACGCTGCTCGAAGTCGTTAATCATTTGACGGATGTGTTGCTGGAGATGCGCTAGCCGAATGCTCGAGAATGATTTACTGGAGCTCAGCAATAGATTTTCCTTTTCCGATTTTTCATTTCTCATTTGCTATTTGTTCTCACCCACCGAGGGCTCATGAAATGGCCAAATGAAAATGAAAAATGTGAAATGGAAAATCTTCTTGCTGAGGTGATAGAGTTGCGCTACTTGCCCTTAGGGTAGTAGCCCTGACGCGCGCGCACATGAAGCTCCGGGTGTGCGGGCACGGTAACTGCAATGCGACGAAATTGCGCGCCTGCAGCTTGCGAGTTTGAGTAATACTGCAACAAGTACTGACCGCGAAGTTCAGCGGCGACCTCATTAAAAACCCGCTCCAAATCTTTTTCAGCATCAGGCACGAAGGCGGTGCCGCCGGTCGACTGCGCTATGGACTCCAGCGCATTCTGCGCCCGGGTGCTGATCGCATTGAGATGGATCGATGGGCCGCCAGGATTAATCGAGTAGAAGGCCGCATCAGCTTGTTGCACAGATTTTTGCACGTCGAGGACGGCGCGACGGCGACGAGCCAAGAGGTTCTGATAGGCGACGGCTGACGTCACCTGGCCTTTTTGATTGGCGCGATACTCAGCCACCGTCAGGTCCCTGACCACGCTGCTGAAGTTGTCGTCGCCGTCAGAAATGGTGAGGATCACACGACGATGACGGTCCGCCGAATTCCCAACCAGATACTTGGCCGCGGCCACGACCGTGTCATAGAAAGCCGTCGGCACGGGCGCAGTTGCCGCCGGGATGCTCAATATTTTTGCCGCCGCAACATCCGCCGAGGCGAGTGGCGAAACAAGCTTAGGCTGATCAGAAATCGTAAATACCGCTGCGCGATCCACCGGTTTCATTACCTGTTTCAGAAAACTGGCCGCCGCTCTTTGTTGAAACTGAAAGAATCCCTTCTGACTAACGCTACTGGAAACGTCAAACAGAATCGCGATGTCCAGCGGCACGTCATCGGGATTTCCGATCTCAACCAGTTTCTGTTCGCGACCTTCTTCCGCCAGGCGAAAGTCGTTGACCGCTAAACCTCGCAGCGGCTCTCCCTTCGCGTTGACCACAGAGACAGGCACCATTACGAGGTTCGAGTTGGTGCGAATGACTTCGAAGTCGTCGTCTTTGGGAGCTGGAGTAGGGGTGGGTTTGGGGGTTGGCAGCGGCGGCGGCGGCGGCAGATCACGGATCGTTTGCGCAGCCACGGAAGCGAAGCAACAAAAAAGAGACAACACCGCAAGCAGCAGCGCTGTCCCCAATTGTTTTCCGCCTCGTTCGCGTTTCATAAAACCATCCTCATGCCGCCGAGTCAGCTTACCGGCGTTGCTGGCCTTAGCTTCCCTATCTTAACAACTTCCCGACGGCATGATTCATGGCATTAGCTGCAACGCGACGCTTCAGCAGTTGCATGCGAAGTGCAGTCCTCCCTATTCACCGCTGGAGCTGGTCATCTTCGGGGCTTCCTGCATCAAGCCCTTGTTAACCAACAGCTTCACTTCCACGCGACGATTCTGGGCCCGGCCTTCGCGTGATTTATTTTCCGCCACCGGATTCGATTCGCCATACCCGTAAGGTGTAACTATTCGCCGGAGCGGAATCTGATGGTTCTCCACCAAATAACGAATCACGTTATCCGCACGGCGCTGGCTCAAAGCACGATTGCGGTCAACGCTGCCGCTCGTATCGGTAAAACCGGACACCTCGAGCACATAGCCTTTGGCGTTGAGCGCCTTGGTCGCGAGTTCATCGAGCTTCGCTTTCGAGTCGGCAGACAAGACCGCGCTGCCGACTTTGAAATTAACCGCCAGGACTGATTGCGGCACGTAGTCATCAAGTGCGGAGATGCGATCGTTGGTGGCGTTTACACCGGAGATGGCCGAGTCGGCCGTTTCCTGCGCGGCCCTGGCGCCGCCTTTCGCGGTGTTGGCAACAGCGGCGAGCTCATCCATTTGTCCGGAGAGACGCTGTGCGTTCTGTTCCACCTGGCTGAGTTTTGTTTCTGTAGTTGAAGCGCGATCTTCGAGGGGCGCGGCGCGAGATTCCACCGCACGTGCCACGCGCAGATCTGATTCATTGAATCTGACGCGTTCAGCTAACAGTTCACCGGCCGCATTGCCACGACCTTCAACTTCCAGGTTGAGACCGCGCACGATCTGCGTTTGCGCATAGTTTGAGCCGCTGCGCATGAAGCCGCCGTTCGCCTTCACGCTGGTTCGGTTATCAAGGCGCACCACCGTATCAACACCATTGACGTCGCGCACTGTAAACGTGTCGGTGTCGCGTCGCGTAACCACGCCTTTGATTTTCATTTTCTCACCGCTCGCGACCGTGCGGCCGCCGACGGGGGCTGTCGTGTCCTGCGCCAAAACAATGGAAACTGAAAACGCTAACAGGAAGACTGCCAGCATGAGCGAGGAAAACATTCTAAACTTCGGGATTGACATAAATAACTCTCTCCTTCTCTTCTGAAGTGTACGGCTCACGCAAGCGAGCTCGGGACAGTTGTAGTTTCTGACGAACATTTACTCGGAATTGTTGCCCGCCGCTTAATGGGAGTTACTAATAAAGATGGACACTTCTAGCCCCCTCGGAAAACTAAGTCAAGGTCTTAACAGTCGAGCGTCCCATTCATTATTTAATTGCCACTTGATCGCAATAACCACGACTTTAACAACATCGCGGTGACAAACCGGAATAGAATGGTCGGTCACCGCGACTGCTTAAAAATTTGAGATCTGAGATCTGAAATCGTTTTCAGAGTGAAAACTCTCCCGCCTCCAGTTGCTCCTTCAGATACGCAAGAAAGCGTTCCGCGTCAGAGCCGTCGATCACGCGATGATCGAAACTAAGCGCGAAGTAAGCCTGCCAGCGAATTGCAATGTAGTCCTCGCCATCAGGCGACGTTAACACCTTCGCCCGTTTTTCAATCTTACCCACGCCGAGAATTGCCAGTTGCGGCTGATTGATAATCGGCGTGCCGAATAGACCACCGAACACGCCGGGGTTAGTAATCGTAAACGTGCCGCCACCGACTTCATCTGGCTTCAACTGTTTTGTCCGCGCGCGTTCCGCCAGATCGTTGGCGACGCGCGCCAGTCCCGAAATCGAAAGGTCATCGGCGCGCTTGATCACCGGAACGATCAAGCCCCAGTCCAGCGCCACTGCCATCCCGAGATTGATGTCGCGCTTGTAAATGATCTGATCGCCGCTCACCTGCGCGTTGAAAATCGGGAACTTGCACAGCGCATTGTTGACTGCCTGAAAAATAAACGGCATGTAGCTAAGCTTTGTGCCGGTTCGTTCGGCGAACGAATCTTTCTGTTGCTCACGCAGTTTGGCGATACGCGTCATATCGATCTCGTAAACAGTGGTGACGTGCGCGGAGGTGCGTCGCGATTGCACCATGTGCTCCGCGATCTTCTTGCGCATCACTGTCATCTGCTCGACCCGATCGCCTTCGCCTGGTTTCAAAGGCGCGGGTACCGGCGCTTCCGGAATTGATCGCGTTGCGGGAGCCGCAACCTTTGCCCCCGTGGAAGCCGGACTGCCTGACTCGATAAAACTCAGGATGTCGTTTTTGGTGACGCGGCCGCTGAGGCCAGTTCCTTCGAGTCCCGCGATATCGACGCCGTGCTCCTGCGCGATCCGGCGAACGAGTGGACTCGACTTCGTGCGACGCAGATCTTCCGCGGACTGCGCGGCACTGCGACCGTTACCGGCCGATGAAGCAGCTTGGCTACTCTTTGCACTTTCGGAAGCCTGTGAACCCGCGGTTGTTCCTTCACTTGCCTTCGGAGCTTCTGCTGCCGAACCATCCGACTGCGAAGTGGCTGCCTTCGCTTTGCTCGCGGGTTCAATCTCCGCAGTAGTCGCCGCTGCCGCTTCAACCTGGGGCTGCACCGGCGCCGGGTCAGGAGTTTTTGCTTGCGGTTGTTCAGCCGGTGTTGCTTTCGCAGGCGCTACTTCTGACGCAGCCTCAACCTTTGCGGGCGCGCCCACGCCGCCGTCGAGCACCGCGACGATGGTATTTATCTCCACCGTGTCGCCTTCTTTGAAACGAACCTCCGTCAAGGTACCGGCCGCTGGCGACGGAATCTCCGCGTCAACCTTGTCGGTCGAAATCTCAAACAGTGGTTCATCGCGGTCGACGTGATCACCGACCTGCTTCAGCCATTTCGTGATCGTCCCCTCGGCGATTGATTCGCCCATTTGCGGCATAACAACTTCTGTACTCATATGTTCTCCAAAACACTGGAACCGCGGGCGTCTCGCCCGCTCTCTACTGTTTGCTCGCTGCCTGCTGTTTACTGTGCACTGTTGCTGTTTACTGTTTTTGTTATTCCGCAGTAGTCGGATCGATAACGGTCTTGATTTCCGAGATACGATTAGCTGGAAAGCCGCCCTGGCTCGCGTGCTCGCGGATCATTTCTTCGCTTGGCGAAATGTAAACACAGTACACCTTGTCGCCGGTCACGTAGCTCTGCACCCACTGAATCTGCGGGCCCAACTTCTGCAATACTCCACACGACGTTTGCGAAATCCCCTGCAGCTCTTGTTCAGTCAAATTCCCTGCGCCGGGAATCTCACGTTCAATTAAATACTTGGGCATGAATCAACTCCTTCTGACTCCGATCTCCGACTGCACCTCTGACTCTCAATACGCCGCCAGCTTGCGTGCCGCATCAATCACATCTTTCGTCTGTGGCAAATAATAATCTTCCAGCGGCGGTGAATACGGCACCGGCGTATCAATGGACGCAACGCGCAATACCGGCGCATCCAGCCACTCAAAAGCCTCTTCTGCAATAGTCGCGGCAATCTCGCCGCCAATGCCACCAGTGCGCGATGCTTCGTGCAACACCAAAGCTCGGCTCGTCTTCTTCACGCTCGCGAGAATGGCCGGCTTATCGAGCGGCGCGAGCGTGCGCAGATCTATGACCTCAACGTCCAGGCCTTCCTTCTCTAATTCTTCAGCCGCATCCAACGCGGTCAGAACCATCGCACCAAAGGTAATGATCGAAAGGTCGCGACCTTCGCGCGCCGTGCGGGCCTTGCCAATCTCGACAATGTAGTCGTCTGCAGGTAACTCCTCGCGCAGTCGCGGCAAGCGGTAAAGTTTCTTGTGTTCAAAATACAAAACCGGATCGGGATCGCGAATCGCCGCTTTGATAAGACCTTTGGCATCATAAGCCGTTGATGGCTCGACGATCTTGAGGCCGGCAGTGTTTAGAAAAAACGCCTCGGCGTTGATTGAGTGAAACGGACCGGAGCGCACGCCTGAACCACAAGGCCCACGAAAGACTGCCGGAATATTTGCGCCCCAACGATAGCGACACTTCGCGGCGTAGTTCGTCAGCAGATCGAAGCCGGCGGAAATGAAGTCGATAAACTGAAACTCTGCCACAGCCTTCATGCCCATCAACCCGGCGCCACATGCCGCACCCACGATCGCCGCTTCGGAAATCGGCGTGTCGATAACGCGGCCCGCGCCAAATTCGTCGAGCAGCCCATCGGTAACCTTAAACGCGCCGCCATAAGCGCCGACGTCTTCGCCAATCACGAAGACCGTCGGGTCGCGTTCCATCTCTTCCCAGATGCCCTGGCGAATCGCTTCGAGAAGAGTGGCCGCACCGCCGCGTTCAGGCCGCGCCGACTTGTGCTCTTTCTTGAGTGCGGTGGTCATTTACTTGATGATGATCGGGTCGTCAGCCGGCTCTGGTGCGTTAGCAGATCCGGGCGCTTTCGGATCGCCGCCTTCCGCTTCGCTGGTTGCCTGATCGTCTACCTCATTCGCGGAATCCTGTTTCGTGTCGTCAATCATATCCATTCCTCCTCAGGTTAATTTTTTAGAACTTCGGGCCGGAACGCGGGCGCCACCACGCTGTTGTCGAAAACTCCATAAGCGGCCTGCTCAGGTTCTGGCATTGGCGATGACTCCGCCCAGGCGCAATCTTCCTCAAGCTCGCGCAACACATCCGCCGTTATCTCATCCAACTTTGCTTGACCTGCCACGCCTCGTTCAATCAGATACGCTTCGTAGCGATCGATCGGATCGTTGTGTTTCTCCCACCACTCGATCTCGCCCGTGGGAACATAACGCTGATCGTCGTGCTCCGCATGCCCGCGGCGACGGTAAGTCTTCGCCTCGATCAAGACGGCGCCACCGCCTTGACGTGCATAGTCTGCTGCTCGTTTGGTGACCTCGTAACAGGCCACCACATCGTTGCCGTCAACAATCGAAGCCGGGATGTTGTAGCCCGCAGCTTTCTCGGCGAGATCTCTTACGGCGGTCTGCAAACTAGTCGGCGTGGAATAGGCGTAGTGGTTGTATTCGGCGACGACGATGAGCGGCAGTTTCTGAACGGCAGCGAAGTTTAGTCCTTCATGAAAGGCACCGGTGCTCATGCCGCCATCGCCAATGTAAGCGATTGCCACGGCGGGCTTCTGCTGCATGCGCGCGGCCAGCAACACGCCAGTCATCACGGGAATCATGTCGCCTAAATGCGAGATGGGACCAATGAAACCCTTGCTCATGTCGCCGAAGTGAATGTTGAGATCGCGCCCGCCCGACGGTCCCCACGCTTTGGCCATATACTGCGCGAAAATTTCGCGCGGACGAATTCCCTTCACCAGCACCGCGCCGAGATCGCGAATCAACGGCGTGACAAAATCCGTGGCCTGCAACGCATAGGCGCTGCCAACCGCAGTCGCTTCCTGACCTAACGAACGAAAGACTCCGCCAACAATTTTCGTTTGCCGGTAAAGATTGACGAGGCGCTCTTCAACGAGCCGCGTCAGCTTGAGGTAGCGGTAGAGTTCGAGCATCTGATCCGGCTTGAGCATGGTTTCTGAAGTGCACGTCAGCGGTTTGCCGTCGCTCGCGATTGGCGGCGCAAACTTGGTGCTGATGCGCATTTCGAAACGCGGCCGGCGCGGACCTCGACGGCGGCGCGCATCGGCTCTTCCTGAAGGTTTTTGATCTGATTTGTTTGGCTCGTTGTCCATATCTGTCCTAATTCAAGGGACTCCGACAAATACCGCCGCGGCTACCCTGGGTACCGAATTCAAATCCGCCTCAACCCCGAATGGGGTTGCGTCTTCTTTCGTACATCTTTACCCAATGTAGCCGCCGAGCGGCAACGTTGGGTAGTGACCTAATTTGCGAACACGTAATGGAGTCAGTACCGGGAGCGGTAGCGACCCAACAAAATTGAGCCTATCACCAGCTTTACCAGGTCGCTACCGCTCCCTGTACTGACCTCGTCGCCCAAATTAGGGCACTATCCAACGTTGGGCTGAAGGCCGCAACCGCTTCGCGGTACAAAGCAACTCTAAATATGCACCGACAACCCGTGCACACCTTCTGCGGCTTCCATCACAGCTTCGGAAACGGTCGGGTGGGCGTGCATCGTACGGCCAAGTTCTTCGGCGGTTGATTCGAGTTGCATCGCCACGCAAGCTTCAGCAATTAACTCCGTACCGTGCGGGCCAATAATATGCACGCCGAGTATTTCGTCATACTTGCCTTCGCTGACGATCTTCACAAAGCCTTCTTCTTCACCGAGGATGCGCGCTTTGCCCGAAGCGGAAAACGGAAACTTGCCAACTTTCACATCGTAGCCCAGCTCTTTCGCTTTCGCTTCCGTGAGTCCAACTGACGCGACTTCCGGATCGCAGTAGGTACAATTTGGGACAAGACGGAGATTGATCGGACGCACATTTTTCTGTCCAGCCATGTGCTCAACCGCAACGATGCCTTCCTTGGAAGCAAGATGCGCGAGCCACGGCGTCGCCACCACGTCACCGATTGCGTACACGCCCTTCTCGTCTGTCTGCTGAAACTCATCGACCCCGAGGCACCCCTTCTCCACCTTGATCTTTGTGCCTTCGAGTCCGAGTCCTTCGGTAAAAGGCATGCGACCCACCGCAACCAAAAGCATCTCAGCTTCGAGACTTACAGCTTCGCCTTTCGAGGTCTTGCCGGTGACGCGAACGCCGGTTTCAGTCTTCTCCAGTTTCTCCAGCTTAGTGTCCAACTGCGACTTGATGCCGCGTTTGCGAAACGACTTTTCCAACTCTTTCGAAACTTCTTCGTCTTCCAGCGGCACGAGCCGCGGCAGCAACTCCACGATCGTGGTCTCCGCGCCAAAGCGTGAGTATACGGAAGCAAACTCGCAACCAACCGCGCCCGCGCCCATCACGAGGAGGGACTTCGGCACTTCCTTCAACTCGAGAATGTGATCACTGTTGACAACGTGTACGCCGTCAGTTTCAAAACCAGGAATGGGACGAACTACCGAGCCGGTCGCGATCACAATATTTTTAGTTTGTATTGTTTGCTTCGTGCCGTCAGCCGCGGTGACTTCAACTTTTTCTGGCAGCGCGAGTTTTCCCTTGCCCTTAAAAACTGTCACCTTGTTTTTCTTCATCAGATACTCGATGCCCTTGGTGTTTTTCAACACCACTTTGTTCTTGCGCTTTTGCACGTCCTCAAAAGCCAACTGAATCCCGGTGGCCTGCACGCCAAAATCCGCCGCGTGTTGCATCTGCTCGTAAACGTGAGCCGACATCAGCATTTGCTTCGTCGGAATACAACCGCGCAAGGTGCAGGTGCCGCCGAGGCGCGTGTCCTTTTCAACCATCGCCACCTTCAGCCCCAACTGGCCGGCGCGTATCGCCGCCACGTAGCCACCCGGTCCGCTGCCAATGATCGTTACGTCAAACTGTTCGCCGCTTTGTTTGTCTGCCAATGTGCTCTCCTACGAAGAGTAAAGAGTGATGAGCCGCCCGCGCCGGGCTTCATCATCTCCTACCGTTTTGAATGCTTTCCTGAAAGATGGGCATTATAATCATTCGCCGCAGATTCATCCAATTGGCGGTGCAGAACCGGGAGCGGTAGCGACCGGATCCCAAGTTCAACGAAAAATGGATAATCTTGGTGGGAAAAGAACTGGGTGCATGTGCATGCTTGGATCCGGTCGCTACCGCTCCCGGTTCTGCATCAAACGCTGCAGTCTCGGAAGCGAGGAGTTAGTTTATGAAACACTCGGAAGGATTTCTACAACTCGTCAACGACGCCAAGAGCCGCATTCGTGAAGTAACAGTCGACGAAACACGAGAACGGATGAAGGCTGATAACGGTGTGCGACTAATAGATGTGCGTGAAGATAACGAATGGGAAGCGGCGCACGCCGCCCGCGCCGAGCACCTCGGCAAAGGAATAATCGAGCGCGACATTGAAGCCGAGGTGCCCGACAAGACAACAGAGCTAATCCTCTACTGCGGTGGCGGCTATCGCTCCGCCCTCGCCGCCGACGTTCTTCAACAGATGGGCTACACCAACGTCTTCTCCATGGCCGGCGGCTGGAAAGCCTGGCAAGACTCCGGCGCACCGATTGAAGTTGATTCTTAGAACCGGATTTTTGCTCTAGACCTGCGCTACCTTTGACGAACTCTTCTGCTATTATTCCACCGCTGAAGAGCCGAAATAGACTCAGAAGGATTTACCCTTTGGCCGAAGGAGATTTGAAGAATGCAGCGGTTCTACT
>JANLYZ010000391.1:0-3333 GCA_031365905.1 Chloracidobacterium sp.
GAACTGAAGAAGGCGCGCCGCGAAGCTGACGATCTGCGCATGAAGATTGCGACCGGCGCGATTGGCACCGCCTCAGCCAATGGGGGCGATAATGACAGCGCGCGCGAGGTTGCGGGCATAAAAGTTCTGGCGCGCGAAGCAGGCGGACTCGACGCCGCCGGCATGCGCCAGCTTTCCGACACGCTGCTCGCTCGCATCAAGAGTGGCGTAGTTGTGTTGGGCCGGAGCAGTGACGGCAAAGTTTCGCTCATCGTGCGCACCTCTGCGGATCTCACTGGCCGCGTTCCCGCCGGCAAAGTCATCAAAGAACTCGCGCCGATCGTTGGCGGCAAAGGCGGCGGCAAAGCCGACATGGCCGAAGGCGGCGGCGCCCTGCCGGAGAAACTCGGCGAAGCGCTCGAGGCGAGTTACGCGGTCATTGAAAAGCTGCTTGGAGATGCCGCTGGGAGCGCAGGCATCTTGCCTGCCCAGCTAAGTGACCACCAAAGTTAAGCAGACAGGATGTCTGCGCTCCCAACTAAAAAAAAGCGCGGGCCGTCATCTGGACATTGACGCACCCGCGCTTTCTGTCGGCTTGTTTTGCAACAAGCCTCCCCCGCAAGGATTACTCGAAGTTCCCCGTCGAACCCGCGAACCCTTACATGGTCTTCTGTTTGTCTGTTAGCACGATGTTCATTTTTACCAGAGTCACCTTGTTTAGCGTGCCGGTGACTTTGATGTTTTCCGCTGTCTGATATTTCTTCAGTCCGGCGCGTGTGTCGGCATCGAGTTTGCCGGTTTGCTCGCCGGCATAGAAACCACGATCCTTCAGAATCTTTTGCGCCTGCTGGATCTGATCCTTGTTAGCCCTGAAGATTGGTTTGCGCGGCTTCTTCGCCGCCGTGTTTGAATTGTTGGAAGTAGTCGAGCTGTTTTGATTCTGGGCTGCCACTGCGATCGCAAAAACGAACAGCAGCGACAAAATGGTCGCAAGTGTTTTCATATGATCCTTCTCCTGGTGAAGACCGCAAAGCACGCGGCACTACCGAGACGTTTGGGAAAGCGGCGGTATCATCCACCGGCTGCGTTCTGAAACTCAATAGCCAGCCCTCAACCCCCCAGATCCAGAATTTGCAAGTGATTTTGCAAGGCCCGGAGGTTTGGCAGTCGCCTCTGCCAAGGCAAACTCCTTTCGTCTGTCTTCAAGCGACGGAAGATCCCGGCCAGATCTCGTAGCCTCGGCTCAAGACTCTTCGTCAATTGCATTTTTGCTAAGGAAAATCGCCTGAAATCGCAAGTGTTGGCAATCGTTTAACTGCCATGTTAGTATCTAGCCCGGTCTTCGTTGAATGACAAAGACGGTCCCCAGCGCTTCACGCCGGAACGCATCTTTGGCACTACGCCGGTTCGGCTCGCAATCCAAATCAGAACAACCCAGATTGAATCGCATGAAAACTTTCCCTCTCGCCGCTGCCTTCCTTCTCATCTCCGCATTGCCTGCGTTCGCTCAAAGCGAATTCAACGCGCCGACCTATCGCGTTGACAACTTCGACTTGAGGGCTGTGCGCATCGAACTGCCAGCTCCCCCGCCAGCCAAGAAACTGCGCCGCGGACGGGTGCCGACTTCCGCAACTAGTCAGGACCATTCGTCGTCCAACAGCCGCGCAACTCGCAACACGAACATGAACTGGACCGGCACGCTCAGTGGCTTCACTACTGGCGACTCCGCCGTTGACGGTTACATTCTCGATTCCGGCCGCCGGAACTCAGTTGATCCATTGTTGCTTTACGCCATCATGCATCAGGAGTCGACGTTCAAGGCGCGCGCGATGTCACCCAAAGGTGCGCGCGGACTCATGCAATTGATGCCGGGGACGGCAGCGCGTTTTGGCGTCAGCAGTATTTGGGATCCGAAACAAAACATCGAAGGCGGAACCCGTTACATGCGTTTCCTGCTCGACACTTTTGACGGCGACGTCAATCTCGCGCTGGCCGGCTACAATGCGGGCGAAGGCGCGGTTATCAAGTATGGCTATCGCGTGCCGCCTTATAGCGAAACGCAGGAGTATGTACGCCGGATTAGTCGTCGCTATGATTTGATTCGCGATCCGCTGGCCTATCGCAATGCCGGCAACTACTCGCGCGAGCAACTCGCGGCGAACCAGCGTAAGGAAGCGGCGCCGTTGACGATGTATGAACGCAGCGTGTTTGCGGTGAGGCTACCGGACGGTCGACTGCAATTGATCACACAGTAAAAGCAGAGGTCGGAGGTCAGGAGTCAGGAGTCAGGAGATCAGAGATCAGAAGTATTGATCTGACTTCTAACTTCCGACCTCTTTCTTTTCCGATCTCCGATCGCTGACCTCTGATCTCTGACTCCTGACCTCCGACCTCTGTTCTCTTCAGCTCACCGGCTGGCTTATAAGCGCCGGCAGAGGCGTAACCACGCGCGCAGCCGGCACGCATAACACTGGACACGGTGAATTTCTCACTACGCGCTCAATCTCGGAACCGAGCACCGGAGTGCCGCCCAAAAGCGAGGCGTGAATGCTGGTGCCAATGACTATCAAGTCGGCATCCGTCTCCGCACCAAGACGCACGATCTCTTCGTAGGGTCGACCTTCAACGACGTGCTGCACGGCTCCCCCGCGCGTAAGCTGCGCCATGCGTTCCTGAACGTGACTACGGAGGCGCGTCAACGCGTTCAGCCCGCCTTCGGGAAACATAACCGAGATTTGTTCCAGATAGTCGCCGATCACAGAGACCGCGTGAAGCTCTGCTCCGGTTTGATGTGCGAGTTGCGTTGCCACCTGAGTAGCCGCAGCAGACGAGGGGCGAAAGTTGGTCGCCAGCAGGATGCGGTTCAGGCGAACTTCCGTGTGATCACCTTTGAGTTCTACAAAGTCATGCTGCGGCGGACGAATCGTCAGCACCGGGCAAGGCGCTTCAGCAATGATCTCTTCCGCGGTCGAGCCCCAAAGCGCACGCGATAGCCCCTTGCGACCGTGCGTCACTACCGTTACGAGATCGATATCGTAGTCACGCACAGCTTTTGCGATTTCGGTAGCCGGTTCGCCCGCAACGATGACCGGCTCAACTTCGAGCCCGTTGAATAGCGGGTCGGCCAGTAGCGTCCGCACTTCGGTCCGCACTTGTAATAACCAACGGTTGTCCTGCTCTGCAAAAATCCGTTCCGGCAACGTCAGCAAATTCGCCGGCACGCGGCCGCTCTGCACGCTGAAGAGCACGACGCGACCGCCGCCGCTGCGGGCGAAAGCCGCGGCATATTTCAGGGCCGCGCGGGCGTGTGGCGTAAAGTCAGTTGGGAAGAGAATGTTTCTAAACGGATACATG
>JANLYZ010000414.1:0-3809 GCA_031365905.1 Chloracidobacterium sp.
AAAATCGTTCCCAATACACCACCGGCAGAAGATGGATTGCAATCGGCATCCTGCCCGCAACGCGTGCGAAGCACGCGCGTCCGTTCGCGCCTGCGGCACTCATTGCGGGCAGGATGCCCGCGCTCCCAGGTTATTAGAAGCCGGGTGGCGGAGGTGGCGGCGGTCCGTGATGACCTTCAGGACCTCCAGGACCGTGGCTGGGTCCGCCGTGCATCTTCATCATCTGATCGGCCTTGGCCTTCTGCTCGGCAGTCAGCATGCTATAAAGCTTTGCATGAATGCGCAGGTGGTCCACCATCGAATCCGCCTGCAACTGCACCTGTTGATTGACCAACGGCCGCACCACCGCTTCGTCGAACTGACCATTAGCAGTAGCTGCATCGATTTGCTTGTGAATCTCTTCGAGTTTGGCGTGGCGTTCCTCTTCAGTGGCGCGCATGGACTCGAATGCCGCCTTCAGCTGTTCCTTCTGAGCGTCTGTCAGATTCAACTCCCGCGAAATATGCTCAACCATATCCGGCGGCGGTCCGCCGCGCATATGCTCGCCCATGCCTTTATGTTCCTGGGCCAGCGCGAAAACTGTCGCGGCCACGACCAGGGCAGCGATGCTGGCTATCACTATTATTTTTTTCTTCATGCTTAATCTCCTCTGCTTATTAGACCGACAAGTTTATCCTATCGGGCCGCTTCAGTGCGTGCGACTGTTATACGCCATATTTGCGGCGGCCGACGTAAAGAGTCAGTCGATCTGTGTAAAGTTTTGTAAAGAGCGGCGCGGTGGTATTCACAGTTGACACTTCTTTACAAATTACCCGGAGCCTTTTGGGCTACAATCGGCGTTTGCAGAACCGGGAGCGGTAGCGACCGGATCCAACACCCAACGGCGTAATATCGGTTAGCGTGCTGGTGGCAAGTAGAGTTTAGGATCCGGTCGCTACCGCGCCCGGTTCTGCAACTAGTCAGTTAGTGCAAAGCGGACAGGCAGGAATGCCTGTCCTAATCAGAATGGATCAAATTCTTATCATCGACGACGACGTCGCGCTGTGCGAACTCGTCACTGAATATCTTGAGCCGCTGGGTTTCGAGATCGAGTCGGTACATCGCGGTGACACCGGCGCTGAGCGGGCGCTCGCCGGCAAGCACGCGCTGGTTGTGCTCGACGTAATGTTGCCGGGCCTCAACGGGTTTGAAGTCTTAAGACGAATTCGGGCCGAATCAAAAATTCCGGTGCTGATGCTTACCGCGCGCGGCGATGACGTCGACCGCATTGTCGGCCTCGAGATTGGCGCTGACGATTATTTGCCGAAGCCTTTCAACCCGCGAGAACTGACCGCTCGGATTCGCGCCATCTTGCGGCGAACAACTCCGGAAGCAGCCACCGACCAGACCGCAGTAAAGAAGCTGAACGTTGGCGACGTCGAACTCGACAGCAGCACGCGCTCGGTCTCTCGTGCCGGCGAGAATGTCGAACTCACTGCGGTGGAATTTGACCTGCTGGAAAAGTTACTGCGCGCCGCAGGACGAATAGTCACGCGCGAAGACCTCTCGAAACAAGTATTGGGCCGTAGTTCATCGCCATTTGATCGCAGCATAGACATGCACATCAGCAATCTGCGCAAGAAACTTGGAGCGCGTTCGGACACGACCGAACGAATAAAGACAGTGCGGGGCGTTGGCTACATTTACGCGCAAGCGAGCGCCGCCGCCGGAGAATGAAGAGTGCCGCGAAGTTTATTTCTAAAAATCTTTCTGTGGTTTGGCGCGGTTGTGCTGACAGCGATCGGGTCGGCGTTTCTTGTCGGCGAGTTCGTGCACCGCAGCGGTCCACAGCAGCAGATGCGCAGACCACTCGATCTGGCGCTGGATGCTTACGCGCGAATGGCTGCCGAGAGTTACGAACACGGCGGGCAGCGCGCACTCGCGGCGGAACTCGATCGCATTCACGACGAATCCAACTTCCGCGGCCTCTTATTTAATCTCCAACTTCAGGAATTATCCGGTCGGCCTCAGCCTGCGGGCGCAATTCAGGTAGTGCAAAGAGTCCATAACACGCGGTTACCAGAAGAGTCAGAGGGCCCTCGACCTTTCTTTGCGCGGCCAGTGCTGACAGCCAGCGGCAATCAATATGTGTTCCTATCTGAAATGCCGCCGCATCCGCCACCGGTACATTTTCTGCCACCCATTGTGCATTTGTTCTTGATGGCGTTCCTCGGTGCGCTCTTCTGCTACGGCCTCGCGCGCTATCTGACTTCACCCGTCAAGAAACTTCGCGCCGCAACTCGAGAATTCGCGAGCGGAAACTTGAGCGCACGCGTTGGGCCAACCATGGGTAACAGGCGCGACGAACTGGTATCGCTGGCCGTCGACTTCGATGAGATGGCCGAAAAGATTCAGTTGCTGATTGAAAGTCAGCGGCGTTTGCTAGGTGATATTTCGCACGAGCTCCGCTCGCCGCTGGCGCGTTTGAACGTGGCGCTGGAATTAGCGCGACAACGATCGGGCGCCGCGGCGACGAGTGCGCTAGAACGGATTCAGAAAGAGGCGGAGCTGCTCAACGAGATGATCGGACAACTGCTCGCCCTAACGCGGCTGGAGAGCGGGGCCACCGAAATTCAGAAGACTGAATTTGATCTGGAAGAGCTGCTCCGCAACATCGTGAAGGATGCAGACTACGAAGCGCGAGCGCGGCAGCGTTCTGTACGACTCGGCAAAACCGAGCCGGCAATAATTGCTGGTGTTTCAAATTTGATCCGCCGGGCAGTCGAAAACGTCGTACGCAACGCCGTGCACTACACTGCCGAGAATACTGCGGTTGAAGTTGAACTCACTATCGATCGCGAAGCGTCGAGTGTGCGATCAGGATCAAACGACGAAAGCTTCATGATCATTGTTCGCGATCACGGTCCGGGGGTACCCGATGATGCACTCGGTGAAATCTTTCGTCCGTTTTATCGAGTGGACGAAGCGCGCGATCGCGAAGCAGGCGGCGTGGGCCTGGGACTCGCGATCGCTGAGCGCGCCGTGCGGCTACACGGCGGCAGCGTCAAGGCTGCAAACGAATCGAGCGGCGGCCTCGCTGTCACAATCGTCCTACCAGCAAAGCAAGCAGCCGACAGCAAACAGTAAAAAAAGACCGCGAGCTGACGCGGCTACCTTTGGCGTTTAATATTTTGGATTTGAGCGTGAGACTTGGGTTAACGCGCCGCCCTTACATGCGGCAAAATCTAGCCGCATCAACTGACTACCACGCGTGCGCGGCGACACCGGATAAGACCACCAAATCCGTACTTGTGCCGCAGATCCGCGGTATAATACATGTTGGGCGTCTACAATGACTTCAATGAAGCATCTCACTGTCGCAATCGGCATCATGGCCATTGTCGCAACGTCGACTGTCAGTCAGTTGCGCCTAGCCGGTCCGTCATGGGACGGCTATATCCAAAG
Organism: Chloracidobacterium sp.; assembly: GCA_031365905.1. Taxonomy (GTDB): domain Bacteria; phylum Acidobacteriota; class Blastocatellia; order Pyrinomonadales; family Pyrinomonadaceae; genus PSRF01. The sequence goes on from JANLYZ010000414.1 coordinate 3,445, forward strand.
GGGCAAGGTTAAGGTGCGCGCGGGTGGTAGCGCGTGGTCAGTAAACGGAATTCCAGTTTCGCACACGCAGGAACTTTATGAATCTGCGGATGCTGCTCGATATATTTTGAGTCGCTTGAAGGGAAAGATGCATCCTGCCTCTGAGCTCGCGCCTACCGCGGGGTCAGTTCATTTCAAAGTGACGCTCAGGAAAAATGGCACTCGGATCGCGTGGGTGTGTGAAAAAGATCTTCATTATGTCGACGCGACCTCGTATGCATTGGCCGTTGCGTTTCTTGGACTTTGGGGATTTGACGGCTGCTAACGAACGACGCGCCCAACAAAGCCTTGCAGCTGACGGCGCGATAGCGTGCTTCTCAAGTAGT
>JANLYZ010000428.1:0-3529 GCA_031365905.1 Chloracidobacterium sp.
CTCTAGATAGTAACGCGTGGCGGCCGGAGTTTCATGGGCAATCACTGCGCCCTGCGGCGCGTTGTCGCAGACAAACTTGATCGCCTCGCGCAAACCGTCGTCGTAAAACTCGTCGTGCGGAAAGAAGTAGCCAACCTTGTTTGCGGCCAGCGCGTTTGTGTAGAGCGCGTAGTGTGGGCCGGCGGAGTATGCGATCCACGTAGGCGCGCCAACAAAAATCGCGCTGACGACCGCGGCGACAACCGCACGCGTCTGCTTGGAAGCACTTAATCGGGAATTCACGAACCTGATCAACTCCACCACACCAATCGCCGCCAGCATATAGACGAAGGGCATCAGCGAGAGCGTGTAGCGCAACCACTTCGCGCCAAACAGCGAATACGGAACTATCCAGAACAGAAACATGAACAGCGCGAAACGGGGGCCCGGCTCTAGCCGGCGTTTGAGCGAAACAACAAAACCCACCACGAACGACAAGAGCACCAGCAGCGGAATCTTGATCGCCATGAACAGCGCGTAGAAATAAATCGGGGTGCCCCAGAATGGCGAGCGCGAGACGTTATTCTTGTAAAGATGATCAGCAAAAAGATAACCCGTGTGCACTAAAAGCTTTTCGCCCATGTATGCGTTGAGGTAATGCCAAACTTGCGGCAGCAAGACCGGCGGGTTGGCAATCAGGAAAGTGACTAGCAGAACCAGGTAGAAAAGGTGCGGCACTTTGCCCGCTGGTTCTCCGGGTTGGCGGTCGCGCACGTGATAGTTGTGGTGGTAAAGAGCGTTCAAGCCAAAATAGTGTGGAAAATATTTCGACGCGAGCATGAGCGCGAATGAAACCGCGCTCAGCACGAAGTTTCGTTTTACGAGGGCGACTCTTCGCGAGTCTGCCTGCTTGGCGCGCAAGTAGAAGTAAAAACCAAAGAGCATGAAGAAGACGAGCAGAGTGTCTTCTTTGCCGATGCGGTTGTAAGTGATCGCGTTTACCCCGCCGGCCCAAAGCGCCGCGGAGATCAGCCCGGTCCGGCGATCGAAGAAGGCTGCGGTCAGGAGAAAAAGCGGGATCGCGGTCAACGCGCCGAAGATGGCGTTTGGCAATCGCAGCAAGACTTCGTCACTGCTCGACGTTCCGGCCACAGCGCGCCCAATTTTCAAAGAAGTGACCATCAGCGCCTTCATCAGCATCGGGTGCTCGCCGTTCGCACTAATGTCTCCACGCTCGTAAGCATGCACCGCGTCAACTTTGTTCACTTCGTCTTCAGCAAAGCCGATGGCGCTGAGCTGACTGACGCGAAATCCGAGCCCGAGCAGGACGAGGAACGCAAGCACCCCGGCTACGGCCCAACGCGAATTGCGCCGGACCACTGGTACTGGTTCGTCCTTTGCGGTCACGTTTTGGGCAGTATTGTGGCCCACTTCGACAGTTGAACCGGCTTCGCTTGTTGAGTCCAAAATATATTTCCCTTAATCAAAAGTCGCTAATATTAACTCAAAAACTTCAGAGAGTGATCCGTAGCAAGGCGTCCACCGAAAGCGCCAACGGCGCGAAATGTAATAGCCTGGGGCAACGCCCCAGGAGACTTGCCAACGATGACATCGTTAAGCGCCGAAGGCGCGGAATGATTCGTAGCTACTCTCGACCTTGACGCAAACACCATGAGCTAAGAAATTCATTGTCACCATGTCGCGCCTTCAGCGCTTCTTCATTAGCGCCGTCAGTTCCTGGGGCGTTGCCCCAGGCTTTTACATTTCGCGCTGTTGGCGCTTTGGAGATTCGCTGCCCAGATAGTAGTCAGGCGTTCAGTAAATAATTCATCCTGACGCTTCGCCATTGGTAGCTTTGTACAAAATGTCTTATCGTTAGCACCCGCATGGACAATATCGTCATCTCCAATATTCGCCAGCGACCCATTCGCACGCTCGTCAGCGTGGCCGGAGTCGCGCTCGGAGTTTGCCTCGTGATGCTGTTTACCGGGCTCGCCCGCGGCATGTCTAACGACATGGAACGCCGCGCCACAAATATGCGTGCGGAGATTATCTTCACGCGGCCGGGCTCGATGCAATTGACCGGATCGAGCGCCAACCTTAGCACCAAGTACGCCGAAAGTTTGAAACAGGTCGACGGTGTTGCCGAAGCTTTGCCGGTGATTCGCTACATTATTCAGGGCGGTAGCGGAATGGGCTTCGAACAAATTGAAGGAGTCGAGTGGGAGCCGTATGCGCGCGTCAACGAAATTCATCTCGAGTCTGGCAAGCCGCCGCAGGCAAGCGACGAGATTGTTATTGACCTGACCAAAGCACGCAACAACAAACTGAAAATTGGCGACACGCTGAAGCTTTTCGGCGACAGGCAATATCGCATTACCGGAATCTTTGCGCCTGAATCCGGTGCGCGCGTGAAGACGACGCTGGCCGCCATGCAGGAGGCATTGGAGTCGCCCGGCAAGTGTACTTACATAATGGTCAAGGTTCGCAGTCCGGGTTCAGAAGTTGAAGTGGCAAAACGAATCAATACGGCGCTGCCCGGAAACAAGATCCAGCTCACTCGTGACGTGTTTACGAGTCTGGAGAAAAGTGTTCCTTACCTCGGCGTCTTCTTGCGACTGCTGGTGGGACTTTCGGCCATCGTGAGTGCCGTCGTCGTGATGCTGGCGATGTATACGACCATCACGGAGCGCACGCGTGAGATTGGCATCCTCAAAGCGCTGGGCGCCTCGCGCCGTTACATCGTCTTCATCATTGAATCGGAAGCGCTATTGATCAGCTTCGTTGGTTTAGTGGCAGGCTTCGTTTTCTCGTTTGCTATCGGATACGCGATTCATCAGTTCTACGGTCTCTTCTTTGAATTTAGCTGGCGCTGGGGATTGACTGCCGCCGCGATCGGAATTCTAGGTGGAGCTTTCGGTGCGTTGTATCCCGCCTGGCGTGCATCAAACCTCGACGCGGTAAGCGCACTCGCCTACGAATAGTTTCAGAACCGGGAGCGGTAGCGAGCGGCCAAAGAGTCAACTGCAGTCAAATCGCTTCGCTTAGCTGAGTCTTTGGCCGGTCGCTATCGCTCCCGGTTCTGATTGTGTCTCACTAACCTTTCTCAGCTTCTTCAACGACAATCCCCGTCGCACAATCAGCGCCACACCGACTGCAGTCCAAAAAATGTCCCGCGACTTACGCACAATCGCCAGCGTCACGCCAATCGCCGTAGTAAATCCGAGAACCTTTGAAAGCATACCGGTGCCCGCTTCGTCTATTCCAGTTCGGAGCGGGACGAATTTGAAAACTACATTGATTACCCGGTTCACCGATTCAAGGATAAACGCCGTCAGCAAAGTTGGCGGCACAGTGCTGATGAAATATAGCGTGACGTAAATCTCAGCAATGCCCGCCAGATGAAAACAAACTTCGAGCAGAAAGATGGAGAATAGCCGGTTGCCATTTAGCGAATAGAAACCGTAAATGCGATCCTCGAGCGTGCGCCCCCGCGGAATCCCTTTCTCCGTCAGCCACGCGCGAGCTATCCCGTGACGGATGAGGAACT
>JANLYZ010000298.1:0-8716 GCA_031365905.1 Chloracidobacterium sp.
CGACTCTCCGGGGTTGACCTTGAATGAAACGTCTTTAAGAACCCAGTCTTCATCCTTGTAGGCAAACCAAACATTTTCAAATTCGATGACCCCACGGGCGCGTCCTGATTTCTTCGGTTTGTCCGGGCTGGTGATCGCGATGGGAAGATCAAGTGTCTTGAAAACTCGGTGCGACGCGACCACAGCAGCCTGAAGTACGTTGTACTTATCGGAGATGTCGCGAATGGGCTGAAACAGGAAGCTCGAATACTGTATGAACGCCACCAGTGCACCCAGGGTGAGCACGGTATGTTCTGGGGTGTTTTGCATCACGCGATAGCCGCCATACCAGATGATTAGGGCGATGCCAATAGCGCCGATGAAGTCGACCAGGGGGAAAAAAACGGCGTAATAAAAGATGGTGTCGATGTTAGCCTTGCGATAGTCGGCATTGATCTCGCGAAACTTCGTTACCGACTTTGTTTCCGCGTTGAAGATCTGAACGGTTTGCGCGCCGGCGAAGTGTTCCTGCAAAAAAGCGTTGATGCGCGCGATGCGTGTGCGCACCATGTCGTAACCCTTGCGCGCACCTATGCGAAACCAAGTAGTTGCGACCCAAAGCATAGGGACGGTCAACAAGGTCATCAGCGTCAGACGCACGTCCATCCACAACATGACGCCGATGACGGCGAAGATCGTCACGACGTCGCCTAGCAGGTCGGTAATGCCGGCGGTGAAGAGTTCGTTGAGCGAATCAACGTCGCTGGTGAGTCGCGTCATGATGCGACCCACCGGATTGCGATCGTAGTAAGCCACTTCCTGATGCTGGAGCTTATCGTAAAGTTCGCGGCGGATATCAAACATCACATACTGGCCGACAGTGTTGAGCAGCAGCGCCTGAAAATAGGTGAACGCGAGTCGCAGCAATTGCACGCTCAGGTAAAGTCCAACTAACAAAGAGAGACCGGAAGATTTGCGCGGCAGGATGTGCCAGTCAATCGCGTACTGGGTAAACTTTGGTGGCAGAGTTCCCAGCAGATTGAGCACGAAGGTCAAGAGCAGGGCAGGGAAGAGCAAGCGCAGGTAAGGACGCAGGTAACGAAGCAGACGGCGGGCGATCTGGAAGTCGTGGGTCTTCCCGATCGCTTCTTCTTCGTGAAATTGTTGGACGGCTGTCGACATTGATTCTCTAGTTCACGATGCTCTTGCTCTTATAGCTGGCGGCCTCCAATTGACTTCGTCGCGGAAAATGAAGAGTCATGCCACTCGCCGCGAGCGCGAAAAGCAAGTAATACTCGCGATTGCCGGCAACAAAATGCCCTAACAGACCGAGCAGCGCGCTTACTTCGCACATAGCGCAGCCAATGATCATTCCCTTTTGCACCAGCCCCAGGTCTTGTTGTTCGACCGAACGATTCAGAAACTTTTTCTTTATCGCCAATGAAAGCCCTATGAGGAACGCACCCAGTACCGCCAATCCGAGAAGTAATAAAGTGTTGGGTTGATCAGCGGATTGACTACTCGCCTTGGGGGCCACAAAAAGTGCGACCAGGAAGTACATGATCACGCTCATGAACAATGCAAACCACAAAGTAAGCATCGTTTGGTATTGTTTGCTCAGATCGACTTGCATGGATACCTCCACTGAACTAATCAACAAAAACTGCGGGGCAAGATGCCCGCGCTCCCGGGTTAAGTAAGCGCCAACTCTTCTTCCAACAACTGTCGTTCATACAGCGCTGAGTACTCCCCACCAATCGCGAGCAACTCGTAGTGTGTTCCTTTTTCGATGATGCGCCCTTCGTCGAGTACGCAAATCATGTCAGCGTCGCGGACAGTTGAGATGCGATGCGAAACGATCAAACTCGTGCGGCCGCGCATCACGCCGCGTAGTTTTCCCAGAATCTTTTCTTCCGTGTACGTGTCTACCGAAGACAAGGCGTCGTCGAGAATTAGAATCTTCGGCTCACGCAAAATGGCGCGGGCGATCGCCGTCCGTTGCTTTTGGCCGCCGGAAAGTGTGAGCCCTCGTTCACCGACGAGAGTTTCGAAGCCGTCGGGAAAACCCGCAACATCTTCAGTCAACCCGGCCACGTCGGCAGCCGTCGCAATCTGCGGTCGACCGGCCCGTGCCACGCCGAAAGCAATGTTCTCGGCGAGTGTATCGCTGAAAAGAAAAGTCTCCTGCGGAACATAGCCAACGCTGGAACGCAACTGCGCCAGCGAATAGTCGCGAACTGAAACGCTATCAACAAACACAGTCTGTTCGGGCGCCTCAATGATCCGCGAAATCAAGTTCACCAAGGTCGACTTGCCGCTGCCGGTGCGCCCCACAAACGCCACAGTTTGACCCGCGGGTATTACCAGATTAACGTCGCGGAGTACCGGTTCAACCGTGGGATGGTAGCGAAAAGTAAGATCCCGAAATTCAATTTCACCGCTGATCGGCGGTTGTATCTCCACGTGCTTTGAGTCTGCAATCGTGGGCGCGACGGCAAATATCGCGTTCATTCGTTTCAAGCTGGCCGTGCCGCGCTGGTATAGATTAACGACATACCCGAGCGCAATCAGCGGCCAGATCAAACGGAAGAGATACATGTTGAAGACTGTGAATTGCCCCACCGTGATCTCCCCGCGAATCGCGGCCGGTACGCCGGCCCAGATGATCAGCACGAAACCCATCCCGATCAGAAACTGCATGAGCGGGCGCATCAACGCGTCGATTCTTACCAGCGCCAAATTTTTTTCTGCGTATTGCCGATTCAGCTCGTTAAAGGCGGCAATCTCCGCGCCTTCCTGCGCGTAAGCCCGGACAACGCGCACCCCGGTAAAGTTTTCCTGGGCGCGCGCGGTGATCTGCGCGAAGAAGTCCTGAATCTTTTCGAAGCGCACGTGGACCTGCTGGCCGAAGAACTTTACGGTCAGTGAAACCAGCGGCATCGTGGCAAACAACAGCAGCGTGAGCCGCCAGTTGATCATGAACATGAGCGGCAGCACGATTACTACGACGAGCAGGGTTTGCAGTGAATACATGATCATTGGGCCGGCCAGTTGCCTGACCGCCGCCAAATCGTTGGTGGCTCGCGCCATCAGATCGCCGATGCGATGCTCCTGGAAAAACGCCTGCGGCTGGTCGACAAGGTGAGCGTAGAAATCCCGGCGCAGGTCGTATTCAACCTTGCGGGACATGCCTATCAGAATGCGGCGTTGCAGAAACAGGAAGGTGCCGCTCAGGAGACTCGCGCCGAGTACCTGGAGCGCAGAGACGGTGACGCGCGTCCAGGTGATCTTGACCCAGTTTGCATCAATTGCATGACCGACAATGATGGGGATGTAGAGGTTGAAGACAACGCTGGCCACAATGCAAGCTATGCCGATCGTCAGTTCAACCTTGTAAGGAAGAAAGTAGCGCGCAAATTTTCGTAGATCGTCCATGCACAAATTATGATGCGCGATTTTGCGTCAGGACGCCAGAAGGCAGAAGCCCGCGCATAAGCAAGCACCAACTATTGCTTACCCGCGGGCTCGTATTGCCGCGATTGGTAAAACAAGCCGTTGCTTAAGCGCGGGCTTCTGCCGGTTCATTAGCTTCGTCAGTAATGAGAAATGGTTCAGGGATGCTGACGCGGTTGCGTCCGGCATTCTTGGAAGCGTAGAGGGCGCGATCCGCGGCCACGATCAGCGTATCTCGCGATGAAGCATGATCGGGGAAGGTGGCAACGCCGAAGGAAGAGGTCACCTTGCCAAAGCCGGGCACGTCCATCTGCTCGATGCGCTTGCGCAAGCGTTCAGCAACCAGCAGCGCCCCATCGATGTTTGCCTGTGGCAGAATAATTACAAACTCGTCGCCGCCGAATCTCGCGGCGCAGTCCACCGCCCGAAGTTCCTCCCGCACGTTATCGGCAAACATGCGCAGCGCCAGATCGCCGGCGTCGTGTCCGGCCTGATCGTTCACGTGTTTGAAATTGTCGAAGTCGAGCATGATCAAAGAAAGCGGTTGGCGCAGCCGGGTGGCTTGATGCAGATCGCGCTCGAGCTGCATTTCGAAGGCGCGCCGGTTGTAACAACCCGTGAGACCGTCTGTAAGCGCCTGCTGCTGCATCTGCGCAAACAAGTGAGCCTGGTTAACTGCAACCACGAGCTGATCGGCGACCGTGTGCAGAAGCCGCAATTCATTGTCTACCCAGATCCGCGACATATCGTCAGAGCGCACCAGCAGGAATCCGATGAGGCTTCGCTGATGAATAAGCGGCACCACGGCATCGGCAAGAACGTTTGGAGACTGCGAGCCGTCTCCTTCGCTCACATATGATTCGGGTGAATCCAACAAGCGAGCGCTAACCGAATCCACGTGACCAAGCAGAAGGTCTTCATCGTCCGTGTCCACCTCCGGGCGCAGATAGCTCTTAGTCATCTGTTGGCCCACAACCGCGCCCTCGACTCTGACCGCGCACGAGTGAACGTTCAGTGCGCGTCCGACTTCGTCAGCCGCCGTTTGCAAGACGCTATCGAGTTCCAATGAGTTTCTAATCGCGGTGGCGAGATGATTGACGGCGATCTCGCGTTCAGCCTGCTCCTGTAGTAAGCGCGCGAGCTTGGTTGTGACTCCCAGAGTCAATTGCAGCGAAGTAGCCTGGGGCGTTGAGACGCGAACCGCCTGAGCAAAAGTGTTTGAGTAAAACTCCTGTTCGGCCGTTACGCGAGCCATCAAATACTCCAGCGCGGAGTAAACGATGTCAGGCTCGAAGGTCCAAACGACCAGATCGCGCGTCGCGTCTTCGTCCGCGTTGTGAACTGAAGCAAGCAACGCGGAGAAGCGAGCGTCGGCGATCACTACAAATCGTTCCGAGTCGCCGTCGCCGTTTGCGTGTTCGAAAACAATCGACTTGGTTTTCTCTTTGCCACGGTTCAGCACCATGCTCGCGAGGGCATCCTCGGGACTTACCCACAAAAACAAATTCCTGGTTGTCTTGTCGAGTTCCTGAAGGCGCGCAATATCGCGAGCCGGTCTCTCCCGAACCGCAGGCAAACTCTCGACCACCAAAGCCGCGAGATTGTTTTCCAGCACCACGTCTTCGAAGTAGCGATGTAGTTGAGCGATGGTCGAACCGGCGCAACGCAACGGCAACAACTGTCTCGGGTGTTGGGCTAGCAGGGAGTGATAAAGAGAATACATGGGTGGGAGTTCACCGGGTGAAACTTCAAGCTGTCTACTTTTGCGGGAGCCAGCTAGCGCGTCAGGGTCCGCTGCTGTAAGGCCAAAATCATTTTACATAGATAAACAGCGACTGTCCATCTAATTCCCTGGCTGGGTTCAGAGCTTGATGTAGGTGCTAAGTGCGGTGCTTGCAAGCTTTCCATCATCGCCAAAGACTTCTGCGGAGACGACAAAAAGGCGTCGCCCAGCCCGCACAACTCTGGCCGTGGCGGTAATCCTTCCCTTGGTCAGTGGGCGCAGATAGCTGATGGTCAGATCCACTGTTGTCACCTTCTCACGCGGCGCCAGCAGAGTGATGATTGCGAAAGCCATTGCAGTGTCGACTAGGGAGGCGATGGCCCCGCCGTGTACGACCCCGTGATTCTGGGTAAGTTCCTTCCGAACGTTGAGACCGAGCGTCGCCCGCCCCTTGCTGATGTCGTCAAGTTCGATCCCCAGCAAGTGAGCGTAGGGAACTGACTCGACCGCTTTTTGAATACGTCGAGTTTGCGCGGAGGTTAACTTTTCACTGGTCATGAACGATAGCTCGCGTCAGGATTTGAGGGTTCAACGATTACTGCAGTGCCGTATGCCAGCACCTCTGTGACGCCCGCGGTAACCTCTGTCGCATCGTAGCGAGCGGCGACGATGGCATTGGCGCCAAGTTCAGTCGCGTGCTGGATCATGATGTCAAACGCATCACTGCGAGTATCCTCGCAAAGCTTGGTCCACACCGTAATGTTCCCACCAACGATCATCTGGAAACCGGCGCCGATCGTCGCAAAAATGTTCCGTGATCGAACTACGATCCCGCGCACCACACCCAGGTTTTGCGTAATGCGGAAATTGGGCAACTCAAGTGCAGTAGTCACCATTTGATGCGAGACAGAATAACGCGGTGGACTGACTGCATACGGCGTTCTTTGATCGAGGGGGTCTCTGCTCATTTGCTTGTCCTCTTTGAAACTAAGTTTTGAAGAGAGTTAACTTCTTCGTGCGTGCTTTGCTTCGGGCTTTCGGTCCCCCCGGAATCCAAAGATATTTCTGCAGTTCACAGCGGCCGCGTTCATTGAAACTAACTCCCTCGGCCTCCAGCATGCGCTGCTGTTTGTCGAGCGGGAGAACGATACCACGGGTGGAACAGCCACCCTGCGCATTGATAACGCGGTGCCAGGGAGTTTTGTCGTTCGACGAATGCATCACGAAGCCAACGGTTCGCGGCGTGTAGCCTTCGCCGAGAAGTTCGGCGATCTGGCCATAGGTCATCACGTGTCCGCGAGGAATCATACGAACAATTCGGAAGACGCGTTCCCGGTAGTCCGGGTCAGTTTTATCCGGCATGTTATTCCGCCTTGTTTAGCTCAACGTCCGCAGTATGACGCGGGCGGGAGCGCCATCACCACTGCCACCGGCTATCTTGAGCGGAAGGCAAATTAGTTCGTAGCGTCCGCTCGGTACCGCTCGCAAATCCAGGCCCTCAATGATTACAACGCCGCGGGACAGAAATGCGAGGTGAGTTTGAAAACTGTTGGACTTGAATTTTTCAACTGACAAATAGTCTATCCCAACGAGTTTGATTCCTGATTCAACCAGCCGCCGTGCAGCTGCGGGATCGATAGAAACATAGTCTTCGCGAAATCCTTGCCGCGTGTCATCCCAGAAAGCGGAGTTGCCAGTCTTGAAAAGAATTCTTTGCGAACCGTTTAAGCAATTGGCGGCAACGAAGCTCTCGTCAATCACGCCGATGTGATTCGCCACCTCCACAACCTCTGCTTCGCCAACGAGACTCTCCAGCGAAAGAGAATCGACTCTGGCACCGCCTTCGATGAAGTGGGCGGGCGCATCGACATGCGTTCCCGAATGCAACCCAAAGTTTATTAGCGAAACGTTCGCAGCATCGCCGTTGGCTAACCGCAACCACTGCTTGATCTCGATACCTGGGTCGCCCGGATAAGTAGGTGTGGCTGCAGACAGCGGCACGCTGACATCGTAAATTTGCATTGGGCTAAGCTTAGTCGATCGGCGGGGAAAACGAAAAGAAGCTCGCTTGCGATGGCGGCCAAGTAGAGACCAGACCAGTCTGACCCACTGAAGATTAGATGGGAATGAAGCTTGCGAGTGGGACAGGTTGGACAATCGGTCCTACTGAGGAGCCCTATCATGAGGGCCATTTTGATGCTTTGCCGCGCAGCTAAATCAGCGGGCGGCGCGCAAAGTCGTTGCGCGTAGTTGAAGCACCTGCCGCGCTTTGAACCTATTATTCCAGAATAATCTCGTAGCGCTTGATCATTCGATCGAGAGTCTTGCGATCTACGTCCAGAAGTCGCGCGGCTTGTTGTTTATTTTCCGCGCGTGTGACGCAGGACGTGTCCGACGTAAGTCCCCTCGATTTCCGCAAGCGTGGGCCACATCTTAATTCGTGCCGGCTCCTGAGCCGCCGTTGCTCTGTTGATTTTGAGTTGGTCAAGTATGAGAGAGAGAATTTCGTTGAGTTGGTCGCTATCTTTGTCCACGATGAGGTGCTCCTACGAGGTTAGAGGAAGGAGTCGCAAGATCGCTGCGTATTGCAAAAACTTGATACCGAAGCGGCGATCACTCCCAAAATCACCGCTCCAGAGGAGGAGCATCGCGTTTATATCACTTGTGATGCACTCAATTCAAGAGCGATCGCTAGCTAAGTGGTTCAAACGAGGCGGTAGGACGCGAGACCATTTGCTCTGATCTCATTCTGCCGCGATGGTCAAGATCGAACAGAACGTATTCTCTAATCATCTATCAACTATCATGACTTTCCCTGCAGCGATTCTATTCGGTCAATAACCATACTCAAGGTACTTACAACCTATCTCGCAAAGGCTCTAATTCGTAAAAGTAATTCCTGCAACAAGGAGCCGGCCCCTGGAGAAGTAAGGGGCGACAATCTCCTCATTCTCGGCGGCATGAGATTCGTCGAGATTAAAATAGAGCGCATCCGCGTCGTGATCAATCGGTAACTTCATAAATCTCATCTCGGGCTTTTAGATTGACAGAGGCAGTTCGGCATGTTCGTCTCGGGCTTCATTTACGACCAGCAATTTGTTTCCGTCCTCACCCCTTAGTTGTTCGTTTGCATTGAGCAATTCGATCCCGTAGATGGTGCCATCTGGAGCAATATCGACATTGAGTTCATCACTAATGTGAATTGTCTCGATGCTTCCGCTCGGCTCCAGAAAGCGCAGATAACCGATGTTGTACCGTGGGTCATAGCTTAGTTTCATGTTATCCCCCTATTCAAAAATACTTCACAATGACGGTTAAGGCCAGCCACCCTTCGGGGTCAGCTAGTGCAATCACCTCAAGTTGTTTAGTCCGGTAAAACTTGCCTCGCCACTACCGCTTCATAGACGAAATTGCGACGAAATCCGGAACGACTGAATTTCACCGGATATTGCTCGCCATGTTCGACCGTGGTGACAACTTCAGCTTCGGAAGCGCCGCGTTCGGCCATTCGATCTCGCGCGTGTGGATGTATGGTTACAGTCAACTGCTGGGCGTCCCTTC
>JANLYZ010000008.1:0-17571 GCA_031365905.1 Chloracidobacterium sp.
CCACCAAGCCAAGCAGACCATCTGATAATCTCCTTGCGTCTGACGCCTGGAGGTCACGCATAATTTCCATCTCGGCAGCAAATTTCGCTTGATGCTCGACGATGAATTCCATCTTCTTGTTCATCTCGTGGTCACTCATGAATTTCCTTCCTTAATAAGCGGAGGGTTATCTTCCAAGCGGATGAACTTGAGTTAGGGTTTACTCGCCTTTCGTAATATCCACGGTATCAATCACGCCGACGATAGCAGCATCGACAGGCACGTCTTTCATTCCCTGGGCCAGGCGCGCGCTCGATCCCGCCACGACCAAAACTCTTTCGTGATAGCCGGCGCCGACAGTGTCAACGGCCACGACATAACCTGTCGTGTCCGTGCCATCGACGTTCACTGGCCGCACGATAAGCAGCTTCTTCCCAAGGAGGCGTTCGTCTTTCTGCGACGAAACGACCGTGCCGAGAATTCGCGCGATGATCATGCTAGCGGTTACCGATGGGAAGCGCGTCGTCAACGCTGCCATGTGGACGCGGTATCACGTGGACGCTGACCAACTCGCCGACACGACGCGCGGCAGCGGCCCCGGCATCGGTCGCGGCCTTTACAGCAGCAACATCTCCGCGCACGATCGCTGTCACGAATCCGGCGCCAATTTTTTCGTAGCCAATTAAGGTAACGTTTGCGGCTTTCACCATCGCATCGGCCGCTTCAATCATCGCGACCAGGCCTTTGGTTTCAACCATGCCGAGTGCTTCTTGCATTCAGTTGCTCCTCATTCAGTAAATGGTAAATCGTGAACGGTAAATATTAGACGAGTTTCCCATCATTTACCATTCAGCATTCACCAGATGTTTCCTGGTCGGCCTTGAGTCATCGCCTGGGCCAACAATTCGACTAACTCTTCTCTCGTCAGCGAAATCTTTCCAGATCCATTGCTCGACGCTGACCGCGCAGGACGATCGCCGGTGGGACACGATAATTGTGTCTCATGCAGATAGCCGCAAGCCTGACAACGCGCGCTCTCACCGAGATAACCCGCCGCCTCGCGCACATTGATAAGTTTCTCGATTGCGTCGGCGGGCAAGTTTTTCGAGCCGCCGAGAATGCGTGCGAGTATCGCAATTCGCGCCGTGTGTTCGAGCGTCTCCAGACGATCGAATGCTTGCCACAAATTAGAACCGTAAGCGACCGCGCCGTGGTTGGCCATCAAGAGTGCATTGTGATGCTTCACCAGCGGCCGCATTGCTTCGGTCAATTCATCTGTTGAAGGAGTGCCATAGGCGGCAAGCGGTACACACCCGAGCGTCAGGATAACTTCGGAAAGAATCGGTTGATCGATAGCAAGGCCGGCAACCGCGAAGGCGGTGCCATGTGGCGGATGCGCGTGACACACTGCCATCACGTCCGGACGCTCCTGGTAAATCAGGAGATGCATTGCCAACTCGCTTGACGGTTTACGATTTCCCAGCGGGGTCCCGGACGAGTCTGTAATCGCCAGCGAGTCTTCCGTCATGCGGCCTTTGCACATCATCGTCGGCGTCGCAACGATCCGGCCGTCGTCAAGGCGCACGCTGACGTTGCCGTCTGAAGAGACAACGTAGCTGCGCTCATACAACAAGCGGCCGATGTTTACGATTTCACGTCGTGCGGTCTGTTCGTCCATAACTTTACAAGATTCGAACTACAATTCGCTCTTGTTGACTTCGCTAAGCTCTTCATTCTGAGACTTGCGTCGATGGTTAGACAAAGCACTCATCTGTGGTCGAGCCAAATAATACGAAAGCGATTCGAGGGATGTGGTTAAGTCAACGGTCTTAACCTTCACATCAAGTCGCGCACTTAAAGACGCCGGCGCAAAATTCAAGACGGCTTTGATTCCCGCCGACATGATCTGGTTGAGCACCCTTTGCGCTACGCGCGCCGGCACGGCGATAACCATAACATCGATCGCTTCATCGCTGACGAGGCGCGGCATCTTCTTTGCGTCGTGGATTAGAATCTTGTCTTCGCCCACGCGCCGACCAATTTTCTTTTCGTCGTTGTCAAACAAGGCTACTACGCTGAAGTTGGATCTCTCGAAACCCTTGTAGTTTGCGAGCGCCGTCCCCAGTCTTCCCGCGCCCACAATCCCCACGCGGTGTGGCTTGTCCAGTCCCAGAATCTTCGTGATGTGTGCGCGCAGGTCTTCGACGTGATAGCCCAGACCGCGCACGCCAAATTCGCCAAAGTATCCCAGATCCTTACGAATTTGCGCCGAGTTTAGATTAAACTGCTCGGCCAGCGCCTGCGACGAAACGCTCTTGATTCCCGCGGCTGAAAGCGTGTTCAGGCAGCGAAGATAGACGCTCAGTCGATTCGTTGTTAATTCTGAAATCTTTTCTGACTTCATTTGAGGGATACCTAGTCCTGCTCAGTATAGACCCAATGCAGATAAGTTTCGAGTTTCGGGTTTCGCGTTTCAGTCAGGCACCTTAATCGCCCCCGGCTTTTCGAACTCGAAACTCGGAACTCGAAACTTAGCGACCATTGCCGATGCTCGCGCCAATAAACTACAATCGCCGCGTTCTAACCCTTGGCCTTTCCGAAACCTGCGCCAATGATTGCACACTTGTCCGGCACGCTTCTTTCCAAAGAACCCAATGCAGTGATCGTGGACGTTGGCGGCGTTGGGTATGAAGTCACCATTCCCATTTCAACTTTCTACGATCTCGCCGACGAAGGTTCACCGGTCAGGCTGCGCATCTACACGCATGTGCGTGAAGATGTCCTTCAGCTTTATGGTTTCAAGACCAAGCGTGAACGGGACCTGTTCCTGCAACTGATCTCTGTTAGCGGTATTGGACCGAAATTGGGAATAACCCTGCTCTCCGGAATGAGCGCAGATGAAATGATCGCCTCAATCAAAACTAACAATCTAGCGCGATTGACTTTGATCCCAGGAGTCGGCAGAAAAACTGCCGAACGGCTGGTCATGGAGTTACGTGATAAAGTGGCACCTACATCCGCCGAAATCGAAGAGGAGTTGGGCGCGGCTGATGCAACCGGTGGCCCGCTTGCCACTGAAGACTCGATGCGTTCCGATGTGCTCTACGCACTCTTGAATCTAGGTTACCAACGAGGCTCTGCGGAAAAGGCAGTCACTTCAGCCATCGACGAAGGCGGGGACATTTCAGTGGAGTTGATCTTGCGACGAAGTTTGCGCAAGCTGGCGAAGGCTTAATGTAACGCAAACTGTTAGTTTGCGTAGCTTGATTTGCAGTGCAGGTGGAAAGCTTGGCAGCACACGCAAACTAACAGTTTGCGTTATGAAGATTATGGCTACTGAAGGATTAGCGCGCGACCCATCACTGAGCACCGATGAACAGCAGTTTGAATTGACTGTTCGTCCCACTAAGCTCGCCGACTACATTGGCCAGCGCCAGGTGAAGGAGAACCTGCGCGTCTACATGAAAGCCGCCTTGAATCGGAAAGAAGCGCTCGACCACGTGCTGCTGACCGGTCCGCCTGGGCTTGGGAAAACCACGCTTGCAAACATCATTGCGCATGAAATGGGGGCGATGCTGCACTCAACCGCCGGGCCTTCAATTGAAATACCGGGCGACCTCGTAGGCCAACTGACCAACCTGGAAAAGGGTGACGTGCTGTTCATCGACGAGATTCATCGGCTCAACCCCGCGATCGAAGAAAAGCTTTATCCCGCAATGGAAGACTACGAGTTTGATCTGATGATCGGACAGGGCGTCGTCGCGCGTACGCAGAAAATTCGACTGGAAAAATTCACCTTGATTGGGGCGACAACTCGTCCGGGCCTGCTGACCGCGCCGCTGCGCGACCGCTTCGGCATCGCCTTTCATCTGGACTTTTATCCGCCCGAGGATTTGGAAATTATTTGCAAACGTTCCGCGCAAATTCTCGAAGTGGAAATAGATGTTGAAGGCGCACGCGAAATCGCGCAACGCTCGCGCGGCACACCGCGCATAGTTAATCGACTGCTGCGGCGAGTTCGGGATTATGCGCAGGTGGACTACGACGGGCGCATCACGAAAGAAGTGGCGAAGGATGCGCTCAATCGCATGGAAGTCGACAAGTTTGGACTTGACGAAAGGGACCGCAAGTTCATGTTGACGATAATTGAAAAGTTTGACGGCGGTCCGGTGGGCATTGGCACGATTTCGGCCTCGATCCACGAAGAAAAAGATTCAATCGAAGAAATCATCGAACCTTATCTGATTCAAATCGGGTTCCTCGATCGCACGCGCCGCGGGCGCATGGCCACTCGGCGCGCCTACGAACACTACGGTATCAGCCCCGCCAGTCCCCTCAAGCCAGGCCTGTTCGATTCGCGGTGAAGCACTTGCCACGGTTTGCTCCATCCTTCAGTTGTAAGTTAGATTTCTGAACCACTCATGCGGAGATTACTTTCATTCTCGCGTCAGACCTTCGGCGTTCGCAACGCCGGCCCCTGGCGCTCGATAATCAGCCACTCACTACATCAATTTCACGAAAACGATCTCTTCACATCTTCAGCGGCGATGAGCTATTTCGGTCTGATGGCCCTTTTCCCGGCGCTACTTCTAATGCTCGCGATTGGTAATCGGATTACTGCCGCCACCGAACTGCTCACCCACGCCGTCGAAGTCTATCCAGGTTCGGGTAAATTTCTTCGCGAGACAATCCGTTCGATGTCTTCAGTCTCAACCGGCGTTATCATCACTTGTTTCGTCCTTACGCTGTGGGCCGGCTCGTGGGTCTTCGCCGTCATCGAGCGGGCGCTAAACAGAATTTGGGAGACAACTGCGCGTACCTTTTGGCACGGGCGCGCGCTCACCATCGGCATGATTGGCATCGTCGGTGTGCTGCTCGCGTTTTCGGTGTTGCTGACCTCAATGGTTATTCGACTTCGGGAGATGGCCGCCAGACTATCTCCGCGCCAGGTTGCTCAATACCCGCTACTGCTTTCCGCCGGCAGTGCTTTTTGGCAGGTTGTTTTCGCGATCGCCAGTTTCCTGATCACTGTCACTCTTTTTGTTGTCGTCTATCGTTTCATGCCCAAGGCTGAAGTAATTCTGCGCGACACCCTGCCCGGCGCGATTATCGGCGGTCTGTTGTGGGAAGCAGCGAAGTATGGGTTTGCCTGGGCTCTCACATATTTTCACTACGATCAGATTTATGGATCGGTGGGCGCCGTGGTGGCGGTTCTGACCTGGAGCTACGTGTCGAGTTTGATCCTTCTGTTTGGCGCGCAACTTACCGCGGTGTTTCATCGCGAGCATCCGCACTACCCAACTCCTGTCCAATTACCTCTCGCTCCTTAACATGCGTCTCTCGAATTTTGACTATGAACTGCCGGACGAACTGATCGCGCAGCAACCTCTTGAACATCGGGACGCGTCGCGGATGCTGGTTCTCGATCGCGCAACCCAAACTCAGCAGGATTCCAGGTTTGAACTGCTTCCGGAGTACGTGCGTGCCGGCGACGTCGTCGTCGTCAACAACACGCGCGTGTTTCCGGCTCGACTGATCGGTCGCCGCGAGCCATCCGGCGGCCGCGTGGAAGTTTTGCTCGTGCGTGAAGTCGAGCCGGCCATCTGGGAAGCGTTGTTGCAACCGGCGCAGCGATTGAAGGTTGGCGGGCGACTGCGGTTCGGCGATTCAGGCTTGACTGCAGAAGTGCTCGAAGGCTCAGCAAAAGGCAGGCGGCGTCTAAAATTTGAAACTAACAAAGAAGCAGATAGCCCGCTGGAAGCCTTATTAAATGAGCAGGGCCAAACACCGCTGCCACACTACATTCGGCGCCCGGAAGGTGAGTCACTCGATGATAGCGAGCGTTATCAGACCGTCTTCGCGCGTGAAAAAGGAGCAATTGCAGCGCCCACTGCCGGCCTGCATTTCACACCCTCAGTCATCTCTCGGTTGCAAGCGCGGGGAGTGCGACTGGTTGAAATTACCTTGCACGTCGGCTATGGAACATTCGAGCCAGTGCGGGTCGACCACGTAGAGGACCACCGAGTTGCTCCTGAGTTTTTCCAAATCGGCGAAGACGTAGCGGCGTTAGTCAACGAGAGTCGAGCTCAGGGTGGGCGTGTCATTGCGGTGGGTACAACAACCACGCGGGCGTTGGAATCAGCAGCGAACACGTCGGGACTCATCGCGGCCACAGCAGGAGAAAGCGATCTCACGATTACGCCGGGCTATAAGTTTCGCGTTACCGATGCGCTGTTAACGAACTTCCACCTGCCGCGTTCTTCCCTCCTGCTGCTTGTCTCCGCTTTCGCGGGACGCGCTTTTACGCTCGCAGCATACAGACACGCGGTGGCGGCGCGTTATCGGTTCTACAGTTATGGCGATTGCATGTTTGTGATCTAGTGATTCGCAAAACGATGATGTTAGACTATTCGCGAACCCCTAACTGCATAATTGATTTTGTTGCCAATGGCTGTACTCAAGAAAATTCGTTCACGCTGGTGGTCGCCAGCAACCGAAGATATTCCAATCGCGGAAGAGCAAACTGTGCCGGCCACGCTCGGACAGCGTTACGATATTCGTCCTCTTACAATTTCACTCCTGGACGAATGCTGGCGCCTTGATCAACGCTGCTTCGTCGATGGCGAAGCCTATAGCCGGGAGACCTTTGAATACCTGCTCACCGCGCCTGAAGCCGTTTCCTACCGTGCAACCACTTCCGGAGGCGCTATGGTTGGCTTTGTTATCGGCCTGGTTGAACCTGATCACACCGGCCACATCACAACCGTAGGCGTGGCCCCCGATCATCGCCGGCGACAACTGGCAAAGCGTCTCATGGCCGAAGTTGAGAAGGGTTTTAGGCAGCGCTATGTACGCATTGTGCGGCTGGAAGTGCGGTCACTCAATATTGCCGCCCAAAAACTTTATGAAAGCCTGGGATATGCGGTAACGCAACGGCTGCCGAAATACTATTCAAATGGCGGAGACGGATTGTTGATGCTGAAGTCGCTGGATTAGATTTGAGTTTGAAATCTTGAAGCTGAAATTTGGGATCTTTATTGAGGAGATGTCAGATTTCAAAGCGAGATCGATTAACTAGCCCTTCCTGAGTTCCGTCAAGACCTGCTTGGCCACGGCCTTCAAAGTATCAAAAACTCCGGCTCCATTGGCCGCAACGGCCTCGACAACAGGTTCCTCCTTGCGACGCAATTCTGCGGCAAGCTCGTCAACAGGAATAATGTTCGGCAGATCGCGCTTGTTCAATTGGAGAACGTACGGAAGCTTCAATAGGTCGTAGCCCTGCGTTTGCAGGTTCTCTTCGAGGTTATAGAGCGACTCCACATTCGCGTCCATTCGCTCTTCCTGTGAATCTGCCACAAACACCACGCCGTCAACGCCCTTCAAAATCAGTTTGCGCGAGGCGTCATAGAAGACCTGGCCGGGAACGGTGTACAAGTGAAACCGCGTTTTGAAACCGCGGACGGTTCCCAATTCCAGCGGCATGAAGTCGAAGAATAAAGTTCGATCAGTTTCTGTAGCGAGGCTAATCAGTTTTCCGCGCGACCCCGGCGCCGTGGATTCGAAGATGTGCTGTAGGTTGGTCGTCTTGCCGCACAACCCAGGACCGTAATAGACAATCTTGCAGTTTATTTCTCGAGAGGCGTAGTTGATGAAGGTCATATGGCACTTACTCTTCTTGTCACTTATTGGAAAAGACTGTCGATGTCCTCATCCGTGATTTCTGCAAACTCTGAATCCTCAGCTCGGAACTCTTCCTTACTGATCTCGTCAATCATCGCTGACAACTGATGCGCCACTTGTTTACTTCTCAGCTTTACCAGGCCAAGGCTCGAACGTTCGTCGAAAACAACGATTAGGAGGAGTCGTCCGATGACCGAGATGTGTATGCTCTCCCGTTCACCTTCATGGGAGAGAGTAGGAAATTCTTTTTCACCGATTAATTGCGCCATGGCACCCGTGGCGGCGACGTTGCCCGCAGCCAAAGAAGCAAGGCTGGTGGTGTCAAGATTTCCTATTTCACCTTGAGAAGCTATTTCCTGACCGTCCTTGTCGATCAAAAAGACCACCTTGGCAGCCGAGTCCATGCGGAGTCGGGCGAGGAGCGCCTTAATCTGATGATACTGCTGCTCACGGAGCAGTAGAGGCGTGTCTGCCATTAGTACAGCTTTCTTTTGAAGATTTCGGAAGGCAAGGACATTGGTGGGCGTTGACTTGAAATGCTGAGTCCTTCTAGAGCCAAGCCGCTGAAGGCAAAGCGTTTTTCGGTAAGCCCTATTTTGCCGGGGCGGCGGGGTTCCTGGTGCCCCTCATGCCGCAAGGAACTGTAACACAGCCAACAATGTGCTTCAAGTGTTTTCCTCTGTTTGGCTTCGCATGGCATTGTAGCGTCGTTTTGCCACGGTTTGGTGCTGGTAATTGCTCTTTTCGTTGATTTACCAGAGAGGCTATGTTACTCTGCCACCGCAACTTCCGGAGCGCTTAGGTCCACATTGTCCTTTCAATCTTAACCTTCGAAATGAGCGCAGTCACCAAGAGTTTGCGACGTTCAACGTCACGCGCAGTTTCCCGCCGTTCTTCTCCGAAGTCCGCGGCGAAGAGACGCGTGGTCGTAGCGAAGCCTGCGCGACCAAAGGCCAAACGGGCAGTGGCCAAGAAAGTCACAGCCCGAAAAACTCAGAAGCCAAAACCTTCTTTCCGAAAGGCCAAAGTTTCTTTAAAGAGCAAGGCGACGAAAAAGGTTGCGGTCAAAAAGAAAGTCGTGCTTAAGCGAGCCGCACCGAAGAAGGCGCTTAAGAAGACAATAGCCCGCAAAGCAGTTGCGAAGAAGCCGACACTAGCGAAGCACAGGAAACATCTCGCGCCCAGCGTTAAGAAGACCCAAAAGCTCGCGGCTGTACGCGCACCACGACCTGCGATCGCTGCTCAACCTCCACCGCGGCAACCAACCGTTGATGAATCGGCGGCCGTAAAAGCCTTTGAGCGAGCGCATAAGGAATTCACGCATGGCCGCTACGGCGAAGCGCGTAATCAGTTTCGTGCTCTTCTCGACAAATACTTTCAGGTTTCGGAAGTAGCTGCGCGTGCGCGCACCTACCTCACGGTCGCCGATGCGCGTCTGCGCACCGAAAGCATCCTCCCGCGCGATGCCGATTCTCTATATGATCGCGGCGTGATCGAGTTGAACCGGGGTGAGTATGTAGCGGCGCAGGAAATGTTTGAACGAGCGCTGAAGCGCGAACCCGAAGCGGCACATATTCACTACGGCCTGGCGGCCACCAGGGCTCGGTTGGGTTCGCTTGACCTGGCGCTGCAATCACTGCAACGAGCATTGGATCTACAACCGACTCTCCGCGTCCGCGCCCAACACGATCACGATCTAACATCACTCCGCAACGATCCGGATTTCGACAGACTTGTTTTTGAACACCACGTTTGATTCTCCCCCAGGAAGTTTGCTCCTTCTTCATCCGTCTCTAGTTTCAATGCCCCGACCTTTTAGGTATGATTCTGCCATAGCACATGTGCCGCGTAGCCACGGCCATGATGTCCAGGGAGACTGAAGTTTGCCTCAATTGTCTGAAGAAAATCGCGGTCTAAATTTGGTGGCTCTCGGCGGCGGCACAGGCTTGTCGACTTTGCTTGCCGGACTGAAGTGCCTGGTCGGCGATCAGCTTTCGGACGATCTTTGGATCGCCAATCTGTCTGCGATTGTCACCGTCTCTGACGACGGCGGAAGTTCGGGCCGATTGAGAGATGAGTTACAAATGTTGCCCCCCGGCGACATTCGCAACTGCATGATCGCGCTTTCCGAGGATTCGAATCTACTTTCGCGATTGTTTCGCTATCGATTTCGCGGTCAGGGTGAACTTGGAGGTCACAGTTTTGGTAATCTCTTTCTGGCAGCGCTGACCGAGGTCACGGGCGATTTCACGGAGGCAGTAAGATTCTCCTCGGAAGTCCTGGCCAGCAAGGGGCACATCTATCCAGCCACGATCAGCGATGTGCGTTTAGTCGCAGAACTTGAAGACGGCACCGTCGTTCGGGGCGAGACTCAGATTTCGGCATCGCGCGCGCCAATTCGCCGGCTGCGTCTGGAGCCGGAGCAATGCTTGCCGCTTCCGGAGGTGTTGAAAGCGATCCGGGCCGCCGACGTCATAACCGTCGGACCAGGTTCGCTTTACACCAGTATCCTGCCTAACCTGCTAGTATCGCGAGTTGCCGCCGCGATCGGTGAAACTCAGGCTACAAAAATATTCATCTGCAACTTGATGACGCAGCCCGGTGAGACAGATGACTATACCGCGCGGCAACATCTGGAAACGGTTAAGCGTTACGCGCCGGAAATTCATTTTGATTTTGTAATAGTTAACGATCGACGAATTACCAAAGAACAAGAACAGCGTTATGCCTTGGAGGGCGCACATCAAATAGGAATCGACGACGACTCTCCTGATTTCATCGCCGGTGTGCTCGACCAATCGACCGTCGTCATACGCACTACCTTGCTCGAAGAAGGTGAAAAGGTGCGCCACGATTCGTCGCTCCTGGCGCGCGTAGTGCTCAGGTGCAGACAACAAGCCTGCTTGCAGCCTGCTGTTCCCGCATAACTCATGGAGATCATCGAGAAAGGCCAGCCGTTGCCGCCCCGACAAACCGATCAGTCGCTCGTAGTACTCATTCTCGCTGCCGGATTAGGCACCAGGATGAAATCGGGGCGCGCTAAGGTGCTACACGAACTTGGCGGTTTGCCCTTAATTACTTACGTCTGTCGCGCGGCAAAAGCCCTCAGTCCCGAAAAGATCTACACGGTGGTCGGGAATCAGGCGGATCAGGTTGAACGCGCTGTTCAAATCGAAGTCGGGGATACCGCAGCCTTCGTTACGCAAACTGAGCAGCGCGGTACCGGCGACGCCGTGATGTCTGCACAGTCGGAGCTTGAAAATAGTGATTCGCTGGTGCTTGTTCTCTCCGGCGATGTGCCTTTGATTCGAGCCGCCACGCTCACAAACTTCGTCGCACAACACCGAGCCTCTGAAAGCGTTTGTTCAATTCTAAGTGTCCGCCTGGAAAACCCGACCGGATATGGCCGCATTGTTCGGAATGAGAACGAACGATTCCTTCGTATTGTGGAACAAAAAGACGCGAGCGCGGAGGAACAACAGGTGAAGGAGATCAACTCCGGCATCTATTGCTTTCACGCGCGCAAACTCTTCGCGGCGCTCAAACGCGTTGAGCCGGCAAACAAGCAGGGCGAGTATTACCTCACGGATGTTCCGCAAATACTTTTATCCGACGGCGAGAAGGTGAACGTTTATCTGCACGGTGATGCTCGCGAGGTTTCCGGCATCAACACCCGTGCTGAGTTGGCGGAGTTTGAAAATCTCATGCGCCGCGGCACCATCCGCAAACTGATGGTTGAGATGGGCGTAACGTTTATCGATCCATCGCATGCTTATGTCAGCGCTGAGGCAGAGGTCGGCCGCGATTGCGTAATCTATCCTGGCGTTTCGATAGAAGGTAAATCCGTCATCGGCGAAGGCTGTGAAATTCGCTCCGGAACACGGATCACGAATTCACGAGTGGGAAACAACGTCGTCGTCAAGGATTACTCAGTCGTCATCGATTCAGAAATTCAATCGAACTGCGCCCTCGGTCCGTTTGCGCACTTGCGAATGAACGCCGTTCTCGAAGAGGGCGCCGTGGTTGGGAATTTTGTCGAGGTCAAGAAATCGCGTTTAGGGCGCCGCTCAAAGGCAATGCATCTCACCTATCTAGGAGACGCAACTGTCGGCGAACGAGTAAACATTGGCGCGGGTACCGTAACTTGTAACTACGACGGCAAAGACAAGCATCAAACGATTATTGAAGACGACGTGCGAATAGGTTCAGATACAATGCTCGTGGCGCCGGTCAGGGTCGGCAAGGGTGCGGTTACCGCTGCGGGCTCAGTGGTGACTGAAGACGTGCCGCCCGACACGCTCGTTGCCGGCGTTCCGGCAATCGTTAAGAAGAAACTTAAGAACAGTAATGAGTGATGAGTAACGAACAAGTAGTTCAGAGTTCAAGCTTAGCTTGTGCATTCACCGAGCAGAAGCAACCTGAAAGGTTGTACTCTGAACTGCTTGATTCTCATCACTCATTACTCATCACTTTGGAGACTCTATGTGCGGAATTGTTGGTTACGTTGGAAACAAGCAGGTCGTGCCGCTGATCATTGATGGTTTGCGCAAGCTCGAGTATCGCGGTTACGATTCCGCCGGCATCGCCGTGGTCAACGAAGGCCACGATCTCGAGATACGTCGCGCCGAAGGTAAACTGCGCAACCTCGAGGAAGTTATCCGCCTCAGCCCGCTCGACGGCACTTACGGAATTGGTCACACCCGCTGGGCCACTCACGGCCGGCCGACGGAAGAAAACGCACACCCGCACCGCGACTGCACGGGCCGCATCGTAGTAGTTCACAACGGCATCATCGAGAATTATCTGCAACTCAAAGAACAACTGCGCCAGACTGACCATCAGTTCGTCACTGAGACCGACACGGAAATTATCGCGCACCTGATCGAAGAGTATCTGAAAACGGATCACAACTTCGAACAGGCCGTGCGCCGCGCGATGCTGGATCTCAAGGGCATCTTCGCGCTCTCAATTATTAATGCTGATGAGCCGGACATGATCATTGCCGTAAGACAGGGGCCCCCGGTGGTAATCGGTCTGGGCGACCGCGAGTTTTTTGTTGCTTCCGATATTCCGCCCATTCTGCAACACACGCGCGACGTCTTCTTTCTCGGGGACGGCGAGATGGCGATTCTAAATCGGGATGCGGTGCGCGTAACTGACTTCGAAGCCAACTCGGTCCAGCCTGCCATTCAACGCATCACCTGGGATCCGATTATGGCGGAAAAGGGTGGCTTCAAGCATTTCATGCTCAAGGAGATTTACGAGCAGCCGCGCTCTGTGCGCGACACAATGCAGGGCCGCATTTCGCTCGACACCGGTCGCGTCTTTCTCGACGAGATGAAGCACATCACCGAGGCGGACTTCAAACGTTTCACTTCGATCAAGATCGCAGCTTGCGGCACTTCCTGGCACGCGGGCCTGGCGGGCAAGTATATGATCGAGCAGCTCGCGCGCATTCAGGTGGATGTTGACTACGCGTCGGAGTTTCGTTATCGCGATCCGGTGATGGACGAAAACACGCTGCTGCTCGTGATCACGCAATCAGGCGAGACCGCGGACACTATCGCTGCCCTGCGCGAAGCTAAGGAAATAGGCGCCAAGGTTTTGGCAATCTGCAACGTAAACGGCTCGATGATCACGCGCGAAGCCGATGGCACGATCCTGACCCACGCCGGTCCGGAGATTGGCGTCGCTTCCACTAAGGCCTTCACTTCACAGATGGTCGCACTCTATTTACTCGGCCTCTATCTCGGAAACTTGCGCGGGACGTTATCAGCAGAAGAGGCACAGCATCACGCGCAGCAACTCGCCGAGTTGCCGGTGAAACTGGAACACTTGTTGAGTGATTCGGATTATATCGAGGAACTTTCGAAAGAGTTCTTCCGCTCAACTGACTTTCTTTATCTCGGTCGCGGCATCAATTTTCCCATCGCGCTCGAAGGCGCCTTGAAACTAAAAGAAATTTCCTACATTCATGCGGAGGGTTATCCGGCCGGCGAGATGAAGCATGGCCCCAACGCACTAATCGATGAGCGTCTGCCCGTGCTGTTCATAAATTCACGTGAAGAAGGGAATCGCTCGTCTGAGTTGCGTTATGAGAAGACGCATTCAAACATTGTAGAAGTGAAGGCGCGCGAAGGCATTGTGATTTCAGTTTTGACTGAAGGCGACACGATGTCGTCAACCATGTCTGACTATGTCATCAACATCCCACCATCAAGCGATCTTCTGTCGCCGATCCTATCGATCGTTCCGCTCCAGCTTTTGGCTTATCACATCGCCGTGCGTCGCGGTTGCGATGTAGACCAGCCACGAAACCTGGCAAAGTCAGTTACGGTCGAATAAGAACCCATGAGACCTAGTCGATCATCATAGGGGGTCTCCTCACGTCAGTCACCACTCCTCGCCTTTGACCCGGAGCCAACACCTCTTGCGCGATGGACAGGTAAGCGACGATGCGAACTTCTTGCCGCTCGATCCGATCAGCGCCCGCCTTGGCTCGATCGAAATTTGCCCGCGCCAAACTACCCAGGACGTCTATCAACTGGTTGCCGACGGCACCCAAACCGCCGCTGTCATGCAATTGAAGCTCACCGTCCTGATAATATTGTTGCCCGAAGCCATCCAGCACCAGGGCTGCCGCACTCATTTCATTAAACTGGTCCAGCAGCGGCTCAACTATTTCAAACGCCCGCTTGGAATCGTAGATGGAAAACGCGCGCGCAATCTCAAGCAGCGCATTCATCTGTTCCGGACTCTCAACGCGTACCGCGCCACTAACCAGTCTGCGCGCTTGCTCCAGGAGTTCGAGCGCCTGCGCTCTATTTCTGCCCGGGCCAATCAACTTTACGAATTGGCTGAGGATTGCCCCGCGTTCGCGTGACGTTTTCAGATTTTCGACTCCGCGCAACGCCTCTTCGATCTTGCCTTTCTGAGCGTTCTGAAGAATCTCCTGTATTTCCAACTGCGCCAAAAACTGACGGCGTTGCATTGGATTGGGCAAGTTCTTCGCTATCTGTTTGGCGCTGGCGAGATCTCCCGCGGTCATTGCCCTTTGCAGAACCATTTGAGAAAGCCCCTCCTTCATTTCCTTGGGGGCATGTTCAATCTCCGCCACGGCCGCCTCCAGCGGCGCTTCGCTGATGGTCTCCTGATACTTTTGCCAGTTCTTGGAATCCGGATCGTCACCAGGTTCAGTCATCTCCGTAATTTTTTTCTGAAGTGCCGCAACACTCGCAGGCGCATACTTCGACATTTCAGAACTCATTGACGAACTCAACGTCGTCAAAATTTCTTGCGCGGTATTCTGTGCCGGCGAGTATTCCTCAGTAGTCGACGGCGCTTTATAGGACAGAGCCTCGCCCAGTGTCTTCTCAAACAAGTCCTTGTACTCCTGCTCCGATAACAGCGGAATCATCTTGGGCGGCGGGTTCGTGTAAGGCGGAAAGCGAACTACGGGAGCGTGGGCGGTGCGCAGTAAATTAAGCGCGAGAGATGCTGCTTCCGGGGTTTCCAGCAGCTTCTCGCTCATGAGTTTGCTTGCGAGGTCTCTTGCCAACTGCGCCGCCGGCTCTGGCGCCGAACCTCGCAGCCTGAAAATAACCTCCAGCACCGTTTGCGAGTAACCCTTTTTGAGACTGTCCTGTGCAATCCGGACTGCCACTTTCGGATCCTTGGCTATGACCTGGTTCGCCAGCGTTAGCTCAAGCGCGCGTTCTTCATACTCCGAGCTGCCTTGTAGTTCAGGAATGGCGGGCCTACGCGTGGCATGCAGAAACCCGAGCGCCATCTCGGGATCGTGTGGGCCCAAAACCTGAATCACCTCCTGGCGCAACTCCATTGCAGCCCTATAGCCTTGGTAATAATCCGGTCCGCCTACCTCCGAGGTATACGCGGTGTTCAGAAACTGCGTAACGTCTTCGATTGCTTCCGCGGCCAACTTTGTCGCGAGCTTTTCGTTGGTGGGCCAGAGTAACTCGGCGGTTTGCATTTGGGCCTTCACGCGAGTCTGGAGCACGCGCAGCTGGGTGAGGCTGTCCGCAACTACGGAAAGCAAAGCAAGACCGTGAACTTTCAGCGCTTCTTGATTCTTGAAGGTTTGTATCTCCTGCTCAGTTGCAGCCCGCAGTTCGACGACTTTTATTTCATAGCGTCCCGGAGCCGGCTCCAGCTCCTGTCCGAGCAGCGCCACTTCAATCCGATAGCTGCCGGCCGCATCGGCAACCACCGACACGTTTTCCGGGCCGTCCTTGCCATTGGGAGAGTCGAACTCGCCCATGCTCTTGCCCGCCGGCGAAAAGACACGCACGATTACGTCAATGCCGTGCTGCTCTACGACGAACTGCAAAAACTGATCTGGCTCAAGGTTGATGGTGAAGCTGTGGCTTTGGCCCAAAGCCAGGCTGCGCTCTATGGGAGTGCCAAGTTGTAACGCGGCATTAGACTGACCGATTGCAGGCTCTACCAGCAAGAGGCAGGTAAAAGTAAGCGTGAGTAGAATGGTGAAAGGTCGGGGCATTTGCAAAACCTCCCTCGAGTGTTAGGTAGCGCAAGTTGTAAGTTTGCGCTTTGTGGGGACGAGTGATTCCAGTTACCGCGCGGTCAAGGAGCGCAAACTAAAGCTTGCATTAACCGAGGGCCGGGAACAGGGTTTCAATAGTCGCGAGTTCCGAAAGCTTAGGAGAACATACTACCGCGAAGGTTGCCAACAATTCCACTGGTATGGGTCAAAAATTAAGCGGCTCGCCGTAGGGCTTGCCGCTTCTGTCCGTCTGGAAATAGGTTGGAAAGACTTAGGCTGCTCGCTCACGTTTCCTGGGCGAAAATCACAGCGTTCCCCATATTCGCAAAGCTCGCCAGGGGCTAATAATCTTCCGGCTGCTCCGCAGACTCGTTGCACTGCTCACCGCTCACTGCTCACCGCTTTTCGCGTTCCAACAACTTCCTCTTCCGTTCGAGCCCCCAGCGATAACCGCCGAGGCTCTTGTCTTCGCGAATCACCCGGTGACACGGAATCACGAGCGCTACCGGATTCGTAGCACAGGCACGAGCCACCGCGCGTACCGCCTTCGCTTGACCGATAGCCTTCGCCACCTCGCCATATGAATGCGTCTCGCCATACGGAATCGCGCGCAACTGTTTCCACACCTGCCGTTGAAACGCGGACGCTCGTATGTCGAGTGGCAGATCTATATGAGGACTCTTCGTCTTCAAGTGTTCGACTATTGCTTTCAGCGACGAACGAAGCGGCTTCTCATCTTCATGAATCTCCGCCGCCGGAAACTCTTGCAACAAATCTGTTTTGAGTTGCGATTCTGAGTCGCCGAGCATCACGGAGCACACGCCCTTACTTGTCGCGGCAACCAACAGTTGGCCCAAAGGCGTTTTTACTATCGCGTAGTTGATCACGGCGCCGCATCCGCCCTTGCCGTACGTCGCGGGGGTCATTCCGAGTTGCGCAGACGCGCTCTCATATAGTCGACTGCTCGAACCAAAGCCAGCGTCGTAGATCGCACTGGTGATTGCCTCGCCCTTGCGCACGCCTTGCTTGAAGCGGTTCACACGTGAAGTCTCGGCATAGTCTTTCGGAGTGATCCCCATGGTGCTTTTGAAAGTGCGTTGCAAATGAAACGAGCTGACGCCGAGCCGCGCACTCAGGGTTGCAAGTGTGATTGGTTCGCCGTCGTTCTCATCGATCAGACGACACACTTTCTGCGCCATTTGAATCTGTGGATCTTGCGTGCGCGCATCGCGCGGATGGCAGCGCAGACACGCGCGGAACCCGGCTTGCTCCGCCTGCTCCGGCAGTTGGAAAAACGAAACGCGTTCGCGATGCGGCCGGCGCGAAGGACACGACGGGCGACAGTAAATTCCCGTGGAGCTCACGGCAAACACAAACTGCCCATCCGCGCG
>JANLYZ010000320.1:0-16462 GCA_031365905.1 Chloracidobacterium sp.
ATGGGCCGGCCCTGAGAATCCAGAAACCCGAGGTCCCGGGTTTCCACTGGTGGAAGTTTGTGCTCCGGCACCTCAATTTCTACGGTTTCGATGCGGCCCGCGTTCCAGAGCACACGATCTGCGGTTGAGTGGATCGCGCGCTCTCCGGTGCGATCGAAGACCAGGAAATACAGGTCAGGTTGGGCCTCGAACAGCTCGGAGAAATCCTTCTTCGAGTAAGTAATCGAAAACTCACCCCGGTCGTTGGTCGTGGCGTCACCGAGCACATCGTCAAAGAAGAAATCCTTGTCATACGCGCGAACGCGGATTCCCGCGATTGGTTTCCTGCTTTCGCGTTCTATGACGCGGCCCTGAACCTTAAAATCGAACTCCATGTCGACCTCCTCGCGCAGTGTTTGGAAACAATGCCCTAGCACTCTCTATGCCAAGCGCGCTCGCCACCAGCTTCGCGCAAAACACATGGGACGACGCTTTGGCGACGAGACCAGTCTTTCATACTTGTGTTGCCTAATAAGGACACCGTCGTTTCCAGTTGAGGGCATATTTCCATCGGAACAGTGCGCCGGGCGGTAACCGCCCCAGTACCAAGCGCGGGCCTCAGGCCAATAACTAACTCTGTCTATCATGTTGAAATGCTTCTTATGGCAGTTAGGACCTCGTGGTCGTTCTCATTGTTTTTCCATTCGAGTAGTCGACGGACACGATTCGCACACATTAGAAGTCTGTTAGTATTCGTCAAAGAGCTAAATCCTTACTCTCAGCTTTTCCTGCGGCAGCATCGCCGGCATTCCCAGGTGTTGCCAGTCAAGCCGATGATCGAATCTGGATTTTAGTAACGCAGTTTCGCGCTGATCCGTGCGACTTAGGTTTATTAGGAAGCAGTGAGTTTCATAGGCTGCGGTCATGTTGTCACACGATTGTCCCACCGTTGCTGGTTTTATTCTCACGTCCTCTGCCGAGCGCTGTCGCCGCAAACATCCTGGACAGGTCAACGCACCGGAGCTGCATCGGTTAGGCTGAAGGATTCAAAATCGCTTGCAGCTGTTGTTGCATAACCCTGTCCAATCCTTTGGTGCAGGATGTATGATTCGTGAACCTTGCTTATGACTCGCTCACTGATCTCAACAGTAGTCGCCGTCTTGCTTGTGATTCTCTTCGCAATGAGCGCCGCAGCTCAATCAGGCGCTTCTCTCGGCGGAACAATCGCGGACGAAAATGGCGCCATAGTCATTAATGCGCAGGTGCAACTACTGAGTCTGGCCAGCGGACGGCCTTTCAAGACGAACTCGGATGCATCTGGCAAATATGAACTAACCGGTCTACCGCTCGGTTCTTATCAGGTGTCCGTCAGCAGCGAAGGCTTCGCAATTGCAACGCGCGCCATTACCTTGCACCGAGATGCTTCATACACCGAAGACTTCGTGCTCGTGCCGGGTGTTATAGAGAGCAAGATCACTGTAACTGCCGGTAAGGGTAATGCCCGAGTCGCAGCCGAAACACCTCAAATCGTAACCGTCTCCGATGCGTCACGGATAGAAGAGAGGCGTCCGTCATCGACGTTGCAGGCAATTGAAATGGCGCCGAACCTAACGCCGGTCGTTGCCAATGCCGCGCTGGCGCGACCACGGCTGCGAGGTCTCGCCTCAAACAGGCTTCTCATAATTCTTGACGGCGAGCGACTCAACAACGCGCGAAGCGATCCGACGTCCGGGGTCTCGCCGAGTGTAATCGATGTCACGCAGTTGGAATCGGCCGAAGTTCTGAGTGGCGCCGGATCGAGCCTGTACGGTTCTGACGCCATGGCAGGAATCATTAATCTGGTTACCGAAACGCCCGCACGAATTGATAGACCGCATCTGGGTTTTCGCTTCAATGGTGATTTTCACACAAACGGCCGGTTTCATCGCGGAGCTACAGTTGCCAATTGGAGCAAGTCGAAATTCGCTCTACGTCTTGGCGGGTCTCTCTTCCGTGAGTCTGATTATCACGCCGGCGATCAATCGATCTCGCTCGGCGAAGTTGTTCGGTTGGGTACGTTGGCCACCGGGATGGGCAACGTCATTGGGAATAGCGTTGCGCGAACTTACGCTGTCTGGAGCTTGCCCGCGCGGGCGGCCATTCCCAATGGCCAGGGGCACGGGTTCAATGACCAAATCGATGTCTGGGTTTTCCCGGGAAGCAAACAGAGCATTCGCTATCGCCAGTTGAATAGTCAGCATCAGAATCTGGGCTTCCCCTTCATTGCCACTCCCTTTGATTCGCGCACGCAGTTCAATAGCTTTCGCCGGCTGGACAAGTACGGCCTGCGTTACGAAGGCCGCGAATTGACAAAATGGCTGCCGCGCGTCGCGGTGAGCGCTTACCGGCAAAAATATTCGTTTCCAGACGACACCATTACTTCGCCAATCGTGCTGGGCAGCAGTTTTGCGTTTGTACCTGATCCCAACGTGCCGCAGAATTTGCTAGCGGTCCTAACCGGCAATCGTTCGACGTTTACGAACGCAAATCTTTCCGAGAACAAAAACTCGATCACGACTTACGCCGTTGATGCGCAGGCCACCTTCGCTCCTTCTGTCGGGACACTGCTTACTAGCGGCGTCAGCTATCTGCGCGATTCGTCGGCGGATGAATTCTCGCGGACCGATCTCGTAGCGCCTTTCAATATCGTTACCGGCCGGGCCAGCAATCCGGACGCAGCCTATAAGAACTGGGGTTGGTTCAATCTGTTTGAGTACGAACCTTCTCGTTGGCTGAAGCTGACAACTGGTCTACGCGTCGACCAATGGAACACTGAAGCGAGGGTGACACCAGGGTTCCCGCTCGGGATCGAATCGACGCTGCTTGATGCCTCGTTCGCCAGACTGATTACCAATCCTGGCGCCATCCAAACAAATGGGGCGGCTGGAATCATGGATCTGATCCACGGAGTCAAGGGCATCACGACTAAGCGCACAGTCGTCACCGGCAATGCCGGCATCGTTGTCCGTTTGCGGCAGGGGATCAATCCTTATTTTCGCTGGGGCAGTAGTTATCGCGAGCCGGGCATTACTGAGCGTTACCTGCTGCGCGATTTCGGTGATCCGACATTCAGCGTGCTGGTCATCCCCAATACGACACTCAAACCGGAACGGGGCCGCAGTTACGATGCCGGCGTAAAAGTTCAACGAGCAAAGTGGAACGCCCAGGCCGGTTGGTTTCTCAACGACCTTTCGGACTTCATCGGTTCTGCCTTTGCGCCGCCGTTGTTTGTGCCTGCCGATCCGAGTCGTGGCTTGTTTCCGATCTCGCCTTTCTTTCCGTTTCACGGTGTGCTTTACGTGCAGCGGACCAACACCGCGCGGGCGCGCATTCGAGGCTTTGAAGCTACGTATGAAGCGAGTTTGTCGTTGGGCCATGCCGGAACCATCACGCCTTTTGGCACGCTCGGCTGGCTCAAAGGTTCGAATCGGACACCCGACCCAAACACGCTGAAGTTGCTTGCTCAGTTCTATAATCGTCCGGACACAGCCGTGCCCTTGCGTGGCTCGGCTACCGATGCACCTCTGTCAAGCATCACGCCATTTCGCATGATCGATGGCGTTCGCTTCGACAGTCCGAAGCGCGACTGGTTTGGTGAGTATGAGTTCCGCTACCAGGCGCGAGTGTTGCGCGCCGATCCACTGGATCTGGCTGCTGCCATCTCAACTCAATACGGCACATTGGCCAGTCTCAATTCGTTTAGCGTACACGCCCTTCGCTTCGGGTATTCTTACCGCAGGGAAAACTACCGAGCTTCATTCACTCTCGGAATAGATAATCTGACGAACCATTTTTACTTCGAACATTTTCAAACTGCGCCCGCCCCGGGCCGAAGCGTCGTGTTTGGAACGACGCTTGAACTTTTCAACTTGCTGAAGAAGTGAATCTTAAAGGTAGGTCCGCAGTCCGATTGCCTCCAGGGGAATTTGAGACTTCACCGATCTGATACCAGGGAAACGATGAAACGCTATCTGCTCATCATGGCATCAATGATCGCTTTCTTTCTGGTGCTGTTTTTGGTGGTCGAGGCTTTGGGGGTTCCGCTGCTCGTAGATCCGACGCCATGGATGCGACATCGTGGAGTCGCGGCGGCCGTTCTGGGCGTAAGCCTTTTGATTGCGGATGTCTTGCTGCCGGTACCATCCAGTCTGGTTATGGTGGCCCATGGAGCGCTCTTCGGGGTCTGGACCGGAACATTTCTTTCATTGCTCGGCAGTGTAGGCGCCGCCCTTTTTGGATTTGCCATTGGACGACGCGGCGGCAGTTTACTCGAACGCCTTGTGTCGCCGGAAGAACGAAAACGCGCCGATCACATATTGGCTCGCTGGGGAGCGCTTGCTGTAATAGTCACGCGGCCCATTCCTTTGCTGGCCGAGACCGTCGCGATCATGGCCGGTGCATCTCCACTTGGTTGGCGACGCATGGCGCTGGCCGCGCTGGTTGGTTCGCTGCCGCCAGCGCTGCTCTACGCTTTGACCGGAGCGGCCGTCGCGAATTTCCAGAGTACAGCGTTGATGTTCGGAGTGGTCCTGCTGGTCACAGGTTCATTCTGGCTGATAGGACGTTTACTCGAGCCCTATCTGAAGGCGCGAAAAGAGCGTCGCGAACCGCAACAGCTCGCACCAAACTCAGACGTCGATTTACTCAAGGACTGATCTTGAGGCCTTTACTTCATCCGCTTCAGCGTTCGCTTGTAAGTTACCTGGTCGCCGATAATCAACTTGTCGCCTTTTACCTGGTACGGTCTCGCCTGTGATGATCCCACCTGACTCGGATCCCATGCGCCTTCAACTTGCACTGTGATATTTTTCGCGTCGACCGTATACGTTCCGTAATAGGCGATGTATCCGTTGAAGATGGCGAGAGCCTCGGTTGGCGTCGGACTATCCGGGGTGGCGATTTTCTGCGGAGGCGTTGTCATGATTTGTATCGACGCGTGCCCGGTCGCGTCGTAAATAAAATAGCCCGACGGAGGATTGCCAAAGGTATACGGTATCCAGGGGTCGCTGCTTGAAGCTCTGTCTTCAGCCGATATTAATTTCCACGTGCCCACTACTTGTTTTTGCAAACTCTTAAGAGAGGGCTTCTTAGCTTTGGCTTTCGAAATCATTTGTTGCTCCTTAGAGGTATGAGGTAATGCGTTCAGCGCGTCAATTCCTCGAGCGCGCGGATGGCAATACACGTTAGGTAAACAATTTTAGCGGCGCAAGTCGAAAGTGAGTGCGGGCGAGCAGGAAGCCGCTGAGACTACTACAAGAACCAATACATTAGTTCTTGTGCAAGTTCCGAAATCCGTTGACAGACACTTCAAAAGGGAATAGTGTCTGCTACCGACCTCGCATCCTTTTGCTTCGCCCCCAAAGTATAACGGAGTCACCGTTAAAGCAACACGCGGTCACCCAAGCTTCACTTCCACCGAAGGGAGACAACATGATTAGATTTGCTAGATCGATCCTAAAAGCTTTCGTCCTGTTCGCGGCGATCGTTTGTCTAACGCAAACTACACGAGCACAAGACCCTGTCAAAGTAGACCCGGAGCACTATAAGGTGATTATGGAAAATGACACGGTACGCATCCTTGAATTCAGAGATGAGCCAGGCCACAAAGTTCCCAAGCATTCACACCCGCCCTACTTTGTTTACGTGTTAAGCGACGCGAGGCGTTTGTTCACTGACGAATGCATCACGCCGAAAACGGTAATTCTGAAGAAGGGTGAGACGATCGATAGCAAAGTTGGTGTAACACACTGTGAAGAGAACACCGGGTACACCAACACTCACGTTTTGGTTGTTGAATTCAAGAATGTGCCAAATAAAGTGATAAGATCGTCAAGGACCAGACGACATCATGGCGCGTCGCCTCCGCGACGTTTCAACCACTAGGTTACTATTGACTGATTTCCTTCAGTGCGCATAACATACGCAGCGTCAACGAAGTAAACCGACGCAGTCCCTCGTCCGCGCGTCACGGATCACATTTAGCGATTCTCAGCTTTCACCTTTTTGACCGCCGGCAGTTTGTTGTCTCCGGCTATCGTTCGACCCACTAAGGCGCATTGATGGCCTCCTCAGTTATCCATTCACTCGATAGTTTCATCGCTCGTGGATGCTGTTTCTGTCTGGCCCCGCGCAGTCAAAACCGAAGGAGTATTTTATGCGTGCGACTCTGGCTCACAACGGAAGGGCTATTCTCATCTTGCTGGCCGTCACGTTCGTAACGTTGACGAGTTATAGTTGCCAGACCCAGCCGGTAAACAATGCGAACTCGAACACCGTGACGTCGACTCCAACGCCGTCGCAGATTGTAATTCCACCATGGCCGCCAGGATTCCCAACAAACATGCCGGCGGCAGCCGTCAGCGGGAACATCCCGCTCCAGGTTTTACTACCCGGCCTGGGACTGCCCGGAAGCTTTTCAACGCCGCTGGAAATTCGACCTTACTTCGATTACTTCTCCTGGGAATCGTTCATCGCGCTAAACTGGCCGGCCGCAACCGGCTCTCGCGGTACACCCGATCAGCCAGGCAACTCCAGCGTGTTTCTCAACGCAGCGAGCGGTACCCCGGTAGTTTGGGGAACATATAAAGATTCGTTCGATCTCTTTGGACAGAAGGATAAAAGGCCAAGTTCATGGGAGTCGCCGAACAGTTTGGTGAGCCCATGTCCGAATGGGCCAGCTGGTCAAAAAACGCTCATCTTTACCAGCAAGGGGAATACGCCCCTCATGCAAACGACGCAGGCGTTTTCGTTTCCACTCATCGACCAGCGCACCAACTTGGTCTATTACGACATTCGCTATGATCAGGCGCAGTACAACTTCATTCGCGGTCAGGACAGCGACCCAACTTCATGGCTCTACCTTTTGAAAAACCTGCAGCCGAAAGAGAACGCGCAGTTTGGTGTGCAAATGCCAATGACCACGATGACGCCGACGCCCACACTAGGCTCGATCATGGTGAAAGCGGCCTGGCGAATAAGCACGCCGAAGGACGATCCGAAACGTTTCTATTCGACCAACGCACAGATTTACAATCCACAGACGCAAACCTGTACCCCGACTACCGTGTTGCTCGTCGGCCTTCACATCGCCCACAAAATAGATCCATTTACCGAATGGGTGTGGTCCACATTTGAACAAGTGGATAACGTTCCGCCGGATAAGGATATCTCCCCGCAGCCACCGCCTCCGCCCAACGGTTATTCGTTCAACAACGGCAAGGACACTCCGCAGACTACCGGCGGCTTCGACTATAAGCCTGCCGCTGCGCCCACGCCCTGCCCGTCGCCCGGCGACCCGTCCAAGCCTTGCCCGAAACCGGTGCAGGTGACGCGCGTGAATCCGATCCCCAGCACGCCGGCGGGCCAATCAACACGCGATGTCAACGCCTTCTATCAACAACTTTTGAAAGGAACGGTTTGGCAGTATTACCAACTGGTCGTCACTCAGTGGCCTTTCAACCCCGGCATCGGGACTGGCAATCCATTCTTGCTGATGCAAAACGGCGGCGTTTATCCTGTCAACGCCGGCAGCGCCTTTCCTGCGAACGGCGCCGTCAACACGACAATGGAAACTTATTTTCAAGCCCAAAACGATGCGGCCGGAGCGGGCGGCAATAGCTGTATGAGCTGTCATTACCGAGCAGGCCAGTCTGATTTTAGTTGGGGCCTAAACCGGAGGGCACACTAATGGATAAAAAGTCTGAAATCGCGATGTTAAAAGGAAGAGAGATTGCGCAAGCTGCGGAGAGCGCACCGCAAGCTACTACTGCGGCCCCGACACTTGCGGCGACCGCTCCGGCTACGTCGTCTCCTCCCTCGACCGGCGAGGTGCCGTCAGGCTGGTGGATGTACCATGGCGGTCCCGACCACCAAGGCTACGTTTCGGATAGCGAACTCAACAGCGGCAATGTCAATCCGACAGCCTTTTCGACGCTGTTCACGCTGCAACTAGGCGGGCCAATACTCTCCGTGCCGGCCGTCGTCGATGGCTTCATATACGTCGGCATCGCGAATTACCACCTGGCTGAAGGGGGCAACGGCGGAGCGCTGCATAAAATTGATATCCAAACCGGTGAGACCGTCAAAACTTTTACCTGGAATTTGAATAACACCGCCAACAATATTCCCTTCGTCGAGGATGCTCACGGCTTCACCGGCATGGGCTGCACCCCACTGGTGATCAATGGCCGAGTGTACTTCGGTGCGTTCAACGGAAAGCTTTATTGTCTTAACCAGGACACGCTCGAGCCCGACTGGATCACTGACCTGCGCAACGAAGACCTGGACCACAACCAACCCATTACGAACATCAACGGAGTTGGCGTCGGTTATCCGCCGGCAGTTATTTGGACGTCCCCCGTCATGTCCGCTGACGGCACAAAACTTTACGTGGCTTGCGGAGAAGGTGAGAACCCGCAGCTCTACAGCTTCGTCTTCTGTCTCGACCCGAGCACTGGCAAGGTCATCTGGATTTACTGCACCAACCTTTATTGCACCGGCGAGTTTAATCAGCCAAACGTGCTGCCCGAGCAGGCCGTGCAAGCGCTGCCGCCGCCCGCGGGGTTCAGCATTTTCAAAGGCGAACCGATGGTCATGGGGTGTTCAGTTTGGGGCGCCATCGCTTACGACGAGGATCTAAATCGCATCTACTGCTCGACCGGCAACCAGCAGCCGGAACCTGAAGGCAACTGGAGCAGTGGACCCATCAAGCCTGAACTGCCCAGTCCCGGCTTTTCCAATGGCGTGCTCTCGCTCGACGCGGAGACGGGAGACTATAAAGCGTTCTTTCAGGTACCGGCCGAGAGCAATTACCGTGTCTCTGATTTTGATGTTGACGTCGGCAGCGCTCCGGTGATTACCAACCTGGGCGGTGAGAAGGTTGTTATTCTCACGTGCAAGAACGGCGGGTTCTTCGTGCTGGATGCCGTCACCCTGCAACTCAAGAAGTGGCGGCAATTGCTTCCCTATCAGAACGACCTCACCTGGATTCCGACCGTTGATCAGCATCCCGCCGATCCTAATGCTCTAAATCCACATGTGGACAATGACGAGTCGAACAACACGCCCGGCGAAAATTTTTCCGGCGTCTTCAATACGACCGCGGTCTACCCGGGTTCGGCGGATTCGCCGCCAACAGTCCCGCCGTTGGCCTTCATCGGCATGGGTGGACCAAACTACCACAACGCCTCGCCCGGTATTGATTTCAACTCCACGCCTTTCATGCGCGCGCTTGATTTTAGTTCCGACAAGCTCGGTGATTTTTGGCCGATGGATAAGGGCGACCCAGCCAAGTATCTCAACGCTTCGCACATCGATGAGGCTAATGGAATCTTCGCCGGCATGTATACCAGCGCTGGCGAGTGCGGGTTAAGTTCGCCGGCGGTGGTTAATGACGTCGTGTTCTGTAGCACTACCAAAGTATCGATCTACGCGTTTAGAGTTAGCGACGGCACGCTGCTTTGGTGGGACGACCTGGGAATGCAGACTGACGGCCTCAACGGCGGTTACGGATACTGTCTGGGTCCCGCCATCTGGAAGAACTACGTTGTGGCAGGAGCGCTGGTCTTCGGCAGAGACGGCGGCGTGTTGAGAATCTACGGCCCGACACCACCGTCATCACCACCGGCTTCGCCGCCGGTATCGCCGCCGTCATCGCCACCGACGCAATGATGGTCAGGGTGGCTTGTTATCACACCTTAGAGTATGTGCGCGGCCCTGTCGCGAGTGAGAAAGAAAGATGAGGGAGAACGACGATGGCTGTTTCTTTCAGCAATGACATCCAGCCGCTTTTCAATCAATTCAAAGGACAGATGATGTGGCGCCTGGACCTGACCAATTACGACCACGTTAAGGCGAACGCCCAGATCATCTATGGCCAAATTAACGGTGGAAACATGCCGCCACCGCCCTTCGACCCGTTGACACTCGAACAGATCCAACTTTTCCAGCAGTGGATGAGCGAGGGATTCGCGCCTTGAGAAATTGGGTGGTTATCCGCGGCACGGTGGGTCGCTTCGTTTGCGACCGTTAAAGTTTCTCGAGCGCGAGTGCCAACGCAATGAAGACCAGCGCCACGCCGCCGAGCAGTTCTGTATTAATCCTGAGAAAGGTAACCGCGACGCTTCCCAGCCGCAGACCCGCGAAGGACATCAACGCGCTCATCGAACCGATCACGGCTACCGAAAGTACTAACGGGAACCCAACCATTCCCAGACTCGCCCCAGCGATCAAGTTGTCCAGGCTAAGTGATAGCGGCAGACCCACCACGATCCAGCGGTCGGGTTCCTTTGCTTCCTTTCCGGCGCAACGCCTCGCAACGTAGATTACATAAACTCCATAAGCGAAAAGCGCGAGCGGTCCGAAGTATTCCGTCCACCAACCGACATAACGGACCAGCGATTTACCGATCAATAGCCCGACGAGCGGCGCCAGACCATCACACAGTCCGAAAGCGAGGACGAGTTGCGCCTGCCGCACGGGCCGCAGCTTCAACGCTCCAAGACCGAGCGACACACGAAAGCTGTCGAGGCTTAAGACGAATGCTAATAGAAGCAGAGTTCCCATATTCCAAGAAGTTATGAGTGAGGATTTAACTTTTTCATAACGCGCAGCGCCAGAGCTTGCCGCTTTTTGCTTCAGCCTTCACCGCTCCGTTGTCGAGCATTTCAAAGTTTCCGAAATCCAAAATGTACAGCGCGGACTCGACGGAACTAAAACGAACATCGATAGGTCTTAGAAGTCCATCTTGCACGAGTGAATGCAAACTCCAATCAGATGGATCGACGCGAACCACAGAGCGTCCAACTCTTGGCCCCGAGGGCGCCGTCATCGGGACCTCATCTCCGAAGAGGGCGACGAAGAGATGTCCTGCCCAAGGTGACGCGTCGTCAGGCGCGACATCAAACTTGACCGCTGCCGTATGCGGCGGAAAACATAACAGCGGCTTCTGGGGCGGAGGCAGTTCGTTATGGTTCGCGAGCAGAAAAGTTGGCGCCGCGCCACGCTCTGGTTGATAACGCGGGTCGGTGATCCGAACATCGCCGATAAAATCCGGCCAGCCGTACCATGCACCCTTGCGCACCTCAAAAAGCATGTCCGGCACGTTGCCTACCGGGCGACTGCCGCGATCGTCCGCCCCCTGATCGACGGCCAGCAATCTTCCGTCAGAAAGAAACCCCAGCCCGTACGCGTTTCTCAATCCCCAGGCGACCAACTCCAAATCACTACCATCATCGTTACAACGCAGAATCGCCGCAGTGCATGGCAACTGCGCCGCGATGCTTTGACCCTGCTCCGTGCGCCGGCCGAAAGGCGCGAAAGCTCCGGTCTGCGTATGCGCATTCTCAAGGCTGCTCAGTGGGTCGGGGGTTTCAATGTTTACTCCGTTCAGCGTTATGTCGTAGCCCGGCAGATCGTAACTGTGAGGCAAACGGCGCAGCCAACCGAGATCGTAAGCGTCGAGGCCGATGATCCCGGTATTCGTCATTGCTCCCTGACTGAAATAGAGTTTCCCGTCGCTACCGAATGCCACCATGTTTGTATGGTAGTTGCCGGGGCCGGGCAGGTTGTCCAAAATCACCTGCTGCGAATGTCCGTTAAGATCGAAGTGGCTGATGCGTGCCGGGTGCCCGCCTTCGGAAACGTATAGCCGATCATTGTGAAGCGTCAGGCCGTTAACAGGCGCACGTAGATTTTCGACAAGAAGTGTACGCTGCCCCTCAGACTCCAAACGCCAGATGCGGCCACCCGGAGACGTCCCGTCGAACGAGAGGCCAGATTCTGCGACGTAGAAAGAGCCATCCTTCCCAATCGCCAAACTCGTCGGGAAAGAAAGTCCATCGAACAGCACTTCGAGAGATAAACTGCCGTGCCTCGCCATACGTTTGATTCTATGAGTTAAGATGCACGGAATGCGAAAGTGATTCTCTAGTGAGGCAAGGCTGCGGCTAGTTCCATCATCGTCTGCTGTTCCGCCGCCCCAATCTCAGCTTCCTGACTCCAGGCGATCCCAACTACGGCGCGCACCGCACCCGCGTCATCGAACACCGGCAAAGCGATCGCTGCTTGCGCGTTGACAGCTTTAGCGCCCGGTTTGATATTACCGGTTTCGTCCGTTTGCAAGTTGCAAGTTTGCACAGGCTGCTTCTTGACCTGGGCCACACCCGCCATGCCCTTGCCGTGCGGCACATGGGCCACGATCGCGATCACGTTAGGCGGTATCTTATGCGCGGCGGTGAGGTACAGATCTTCACCTCGCTGCACATGCACCGTGCCGGCAATTCCGCCCAACTCTCCGATTAGCGATTCGAGCCACTGCTGCTGAACCTGGTTCTTCTCATACATGCTTCGACGCTCCGTACGAAAGCCTGTGCCCGAACTTTCCTAAGGCCAACTGTTGGTCCTTTGTGGATTAATCAGTTCCATTCAGACGTGGGTTCCAAGGGGGAGGCGCGGAGGGTATTATAGCCGGCGTGCACTGTCAATCCATTTGTGAACGCCTCGATTATAAGCTCAAGCCGGAGGCCTGATGCACAGAAATCGCTGTGGCCTTTTTGATTGTTGACAGGCTGTGCGGAGCGGGAGTATGTTCACTTCGCTCCGAAGTGAAGTTCGTGCGAAACACCTCGTACACCTCGCGCCAACTAATTCTTCTACAGAGAATTTGCGTGATGGCAGAATCCGCGAATAGCTTCACCGGCGTTTTTGATTCGTCGAGATCCAAATCTGACAGATAATATCGCTCTCTCACCAAAAGAATTCATGATCTGTCCGCGATTCTTCATTCTGATCGCAGCCCAAACCACCAGGAGGTGATTCATGTTATTACGACATGTTGTTGCCAGTTTAGTATTGCTCGCTAGTACCACGGCCGCGTCAGGGAATCCGATCAACTGCGCGAATTTTTTGCGGTTTGGCGGAGACCCGAACAAGACCCGTCTAGCGTTCAAGAGTAATCCCGAACAGATGGCCTGGCAGTGGTTTGTTTGCCTGAATGTCCCCGGCAATGGCCAACGGCTTTGGGAAAGCTTCAAGCCTACCAGCC
The DNA here is from genome assembly GCA_031365905.1 of Chloracidobacterium sp. Taxonomy (GTDB): domain Bacteria; phylum Acidobacteriota; class Blastocatellia; order Pyrinomonadales; family Pyrinomonadaceae; genus PSRF01. The sequence continues at coordinate 13,061 of JANLYZ010000320.1, forward strand.
AGGTATATCTTCCCGATGGTGCGACTCCCGGGCCTTATGGGGTTCCCGGAGTTCTTCCGCCTGCGGTCATCGCCCAAGCCCGTGCCTTGCGTTTGAGAATGGACCGTCCTTTTCATTTGATTGACAGCACCCAGCAAGTGGATGGTTTGATTGTGGAAATGGGCGGCAACGTTCCTGCTGGACAGCAGGGCAAGCCGGTGCGCTTTCAATTATTGATGGGTCAGGACACCTTCGCTTACATCCTGAGGAAGGGCGTGTACAACGTCAATGGGCAGACGGCACTGACGGAAGCACTGAATTTTCCAACCACCGCCTGGGAATTGAAAACCTCATGGATCTGGATTGGCACTAATCCTAATTACCGGCGCCAGTTGGAAAGAGACGGTTACTACATCGCGCAGGCTTACTACCCGCTCACGGATGGTAAATATGAGGTGGGCTATGCGGCTCTGGGCGGCATGCATGTGATTAACAAACTCTTCGACAACTGGGTGTGGACCACGTTTGAAAACAAAAATAATTCCAAGTACGCAGTCACCAATGCAGTGCCTCCCACGCCACAAACCAACACCACCGGGCCCACTCCCGCTGCTGCCGCGCAGAACGTTGTGTTTCAGAGCAAAAACCCGGGACTGGCCCAATACGCCTTGATTGGAGTGCAATGGCAAGCCGCAGCCCCACCGAAGCTGTTGGCCAATTCGTTATTGGAATCAGCGTTTCAAAGCAATTCGTCATGCATGGCTTGCCATTCAACCGCCGCCTATTCTCCGCAGAAAGGGTATTTCAATTTTGCCTTGCCGCACGCGGGAGGCATTGCTTATCCGTTGGAGATGCTGCCGTCATCGGCGTTCGCTGGTTACAAGCGGCTTGACTTCGTTTGGTCACTTAAGCGGGCACAGTGGAAGAGATAAGGAGACAAGATGAGCGTATTGAATTTCCCCAGGATTTATTTCAACGGTCATATGTTCTGGAATCCTCCGACCGGCAATAACAACGACGCCTTGCCTTTGTATGACGCAGTCAAGGTAGACCTCAACTGGCGGTTTTTGGAAAAGTTCGGCATCACCATGGACAATGCCGACTCGCGCCTCCATCCGTGGATGATCACGCCATTGGCCGGGAATCAGGTGCAGCCCGAAGTGCTGGCCGTTCCCGGCAATGCTGCTACTTTTTCACAACCGTTCATGCCGGCAGAATGGGATCTGTTTGGCGACAATGCCTGTGGGGCCGTGGATTATAAGGACATCAAATCGACGGTGATTGCAGGTGAGTTGCAAGCCAATAACTACATCACCCAGGACGCTTTGATCGGCAAAAACTATCAGTTAGTCGGCAACCCGTTTGGCAGCACGCAACCGACGCCCGCCCGCTTTGTCGATATCAGCCCGTGGGAAAACACTTTTACGGCTTTGTTCTTTGATAAGTTTCTGCTGGGAGATCCAACCTCGGGCCCTGGTCTGATCTTGAAGCGCGAACACCGCATGCTCGACAGGTTCCTGAATTTCAATTGGGGCGCGCTGGGCGGTTTGAGTTTTGTCACCGCCGTTTGGCAAACCAGTTTTTCTAGAGACGCGATCACCTGGAATTGTGGCGAGTCGGTGTTGTTGCAACAGCTGCAAGCGCAAATGAAGGCCCAAAAAGCCGATGGTTTGATGGTGCGCTTTTCCACTTACCTAACGGTTTATGATCGGAACAGCATCTTCAATAATCAGCCGCCTGCGGTGTCACATGGTACGCCGCCCCCAGGACAACCCACCATTCAGGAAATGTACCAAAGCGCGCTGGACAATGTGTCGAAAATTTTCTTTAACCCTGCTTACGGCCGAACGGCGGGCACCGTGGGCTTGTGGTTCAAGAAGGAATTCCCGACCGCACCCGCGGGAGAGCGACTCGTGCCAGGCGCTCTGCCGGTCATGACGGCGCCTGGAAATGGAGCGCCCATCACGCTCGGTGTGATGTCGGCCGAGATGAATGGCAATGTCTTGTCGCTTGATGCCGCCACCACTTTCCCGTTTAAGCCCGTAAACAAATCCGCGCCTATTCCTGTTGCCCAAAGGTTCGATAACGGCAGTTTCGATATCGGTGTGGTGAAGGATAAACAATTCCACAAATTGGCCGAGATTACTCCTCACGATTATGACCAGGCCGCTTTTGACAAGCGTTCCGGCTTGATCGATTTGCCGGTTGACCTGGCTTCGGCTCCTTTGTTTGGTCAGGGACCGTTGCAGGTCCGATTTCCTGGCGGCGGTGATGATAAGGTCCTGTTGCAACGACAGGAATGGACGGCCGAGGTAGTGGAGAGCGGCATGTTCGTTGATGTGGGTGAAGAGCGAACTCTGTCCATCATGCTGCAGCATAACGGCCAGACCGCGCCGGCTGGCACGAGCTTGTGGGTGGCGCAATATGGCAATCCATATATGCTTGGCACCACCGATTATTATTTGTGTTTTGAGAATGATGCAGACTTTGTTCTGTATGAAAGTTTTGCCGATCCGACCAAGAACACGCCCAACTATCCGCAATTTACAGATGGTAAAACGATGGAGAAATTGGCCGCACCGGTTACGGTCAGTGGTGGCCGAAGCGTCAAGCTGGTCGATATCGCGCCGGATGCGACGGCATCAACGCCGGTCACGTATCGAAGCGTGCTCAATTCCATCGTCGGTGTATCGTTGGCGCCGAGTGTGGATTTCCCGGATGGCATAGCCATGACTGGACACCTGAACGACGGCACGACGACGGGAACAATAATCAACTACAAGATCTGCAAGGCCGTGGCTGAAAAGAATGGCGTGGCCACGGTGCGCCTGCGGGGACTCACTGGTGGGTTTCCGACTTTGCGCTTTTTCTGGAGTCAGGATGAAGTCGAATTCAGCTTTCAGCAGGGTTCGGGCTTTACCGATTTCCTGGCACCGATACGGGTCTTACCGCAAGAGCCTCAATTGATGGCCGAGTTTGTCAATGCTTGGAATAACTGCTACCAGCAGCCCGATGCTCGATTGACAATCTGGGCGCAATTTATTTATCCGCGCGTTCTGCGCATCTTTTATTACCTCTACCCAATCATGAACAAATATATGCCACTCAATGATCTAGCCCGCGTTGAAGGCGCAGTTGATCAATTGCTGGTGTTGATTAGCAAGGCCTATCAGGAAGAAAGTACGCTGGCGATGCCGATCACGCGCGATTTGCCGCAAAGCCGTCGCGCCGTGCTGGAGTTGTGGGCCAATTCACTGGTCAAACGCAACTATCCGCCGATGCCGCTGCCACCAGCATAACCCGGTAATGATATCCGGGTGACAGTTGATCCGAGCTACCAGCAGTTGATGAGCCAGTACGACTGCGCAACGTTGACAATGTTTGATTCTGGAGCCCAGGCGGCGGGAACACGATCAATGTCTT
>JANLYZ010000190.1:0-5095 GCA_031365905.1 Chloracidobacterium sp.
TTGTCTGTCCATTCAGTAGACAGATATTCTTGTCTATCTGGAAAGAGAGACAGGCAAGAATGCCTGTCCTACTATGAAATCAATTCTAATTAAAGGCGGAATGTTGCTGACGATGGACAAACAGGACTCCATCGTGCGCGGAGATCTGCTCGTGCGTGATGGTCGCATTGTGAGCGTCGGAGAAACTGGGCAAACTGCCGATGTTGTCATTGACGCCGCCGGGTGCGCCGTTCTTCCTGGCTTCGTTCAGACCCACATTCACCTTTGCCAAACCATCTTCCGCGGCGCCGCTGACGACTTGACGTTGCTCGACTGGCTCAAGAAACGCGTTTGGCCTATGGAAGCCGCCCACAATGCAGCCTCGGTTAAGGCGTCAGCGCGACTCGGCGTCGCCGAGCTAATCAAAGGTGGCACCACTTGCGCGCTGACGATGGAAACGGTGAACCACACGGAAGAAGTTTTCAGGGTCGTCGAAGAGACGGGATTCCGAGCGACGGTGGGAAAGTGCATGATGGACAAGGGCGATGACGTGCCCGCCGCATTACACGAGCAGACTGAGGCGTCAATTGCTGAATCGCTCAAGTTGTTAACTGATTGGAATGGTAAAGCCGGAGGACGAATCCGTTATTGCTTCGCGCCGCGTTTCGCGTTGAGTTGTACGAGCGACCTGCTCTCTCGTGTAGCGAAGCTGGCAAAAGAACACGGCGTCATCGTGCATACGCATGCTTCGGAAAACAAAAACGAGTGCGCTCTAGTTGAAAACGAAACCGGACTGCACAACGTTGCTTATCTTGATTCACTTGGCATCAGCGGTCGACGCGTCGTATTAGCACACTGCGTGCATCTCGATGCAAAGGAGTTTGAAACGCTTGCGAACACGCGAACGAACGTTGCCCATTGTCCCTCGTCGAATCTCAAACTTGGTTCGGGCATCGCCGAGATCACAAGGATGCTCGAACAGGGAATCTCAGTTTCACTTGGTGCTGATGGAGCGGCGTGTAACAACCGTCTCGACATGTTTACGGAAATGCGGACGATGGCGCTCCTGCAAAAGGCTCTGCACGGGCCGGAGGTCATGCCCGCAAAGCAAGCTCTCCGCATTGCCACGATTGAAGGTGCTAAAGCATTAGGTCTCGAAAGCGAAATCGGGACGTTGGAAAGCGGCAAACGCGCTGATCTGACAATAGTCGATCTGGAAACTCTTCACTCCAGTCCAGACCTGACCGACCCGATCTCGGCTCTGGTGTACTCCGCCCAATCGTCCGACGTTAAGAGCGTTGTCATTGATGGCCAGTTAGTGATGAAAGATCGCGAGCTGTTTACGCTGGACGAAAGGACTGTCCTTCAAGACGCAAATCGAGAACGTGTCGAATTGATGAAGCGAGCCGGAATAGTTGGATGAATGTGCGGGGTGTTCGTGAGAAAAGAGTGACCCTAAAAAAGCTGTGCCAGCTCGAAGGTAGCGACTGCGGGGGGCGCGATCGGCGGCCGAGCTGGCACTGGCGGGCACTTTCAATTTTGCCTCGGATGTCGTCTTTCAACTGGACTGGCGTTTGGGCGTCAACCCCATCCTCAACGTTTGGGATTATACACCTCCGCGAAAATCCGTCAACGAAATTCTGTGACTAATCTGACAAAAGTGAATTTGTTGGGTAAGTTGACCTTCCGTGCCCAACTCCCTATACTACGCGGTCTTTCCTACCAGAGCGGCCAGGTAGCTCAGTTGGTAGAGCGCGGCCCTGAAAAGGCCGGCGTCGGCGGTTCAAATCCGTCCCTGGCCACCAAAAAATAGGCGAATAGGCAAAAGAGGAAACAGGGAATCGAGGATATCCCGTTTCCCTTTTACCCTCTTCGCTTTTCCCCTTCTGATTCAGTGTCGCCAGTAATGCTTGATGCGCTCTCCGAGCATGGGAAAGGGGACGTATTCCGCGGTCCGGCCGGCACGGCGCAACTCTTCAACCATTCGCATGGCGCCATCGGCGTTTCGGGTGTGGACAAGAATTGTCGAGGCAGGTTGCAGCTCAGGATTGGCAGCCAGCCACGATGCTATCGCGTATCCCGTGCGAGCGTCGTCGCGGCTTTCGCTGTTGTAGTGTTCCGGATGCAGGTCGTGGTCGAGGAAGATCGCGTCGTATGAATTCGCGCTCAGGAAGTCCCGCGCCTGCTCGACATTATCAGCCACATCGACGAAATCGCCTTTGAAGCGTGCCGAAAACCAGCGGTGCCTGCGTGTGTCGTCGTCCAACAGGAAAACGCGAATCGGATGGCGCTCAGCGTTTACTTTGTTGAGCCCAAGTTTGGTCAGCAATGAATGCCACAGACGCATGTCGGTTTCGATAAAGCCTCCGGTCATATAACAATAGTCCACCCTTGCCGAAATATGAAACTAAGAGCAGAACGGTAGGGACGAAATATCACGGTAGTTTGGCTGTTTGGCGAACACGAATTAACACGCTCGCTGTCGCCCGGTTCATTGCGCTCGATTCTTGCAATGCTATAATCCAAACCGAATCGACCATAGCAATCAATTTGTTCCGTTTACCACTCCTGTTAATAAATGTCGTCAGATAACTCCGGCAACAACGTAATACCCTTCGCAAACGGCTTGCACGAGGCGACTGGATCCGCGGTTAACGCTGGGCAAACGGCGCGAGCTCAGGACACTGTCTGCCCGATCTGTTTTGGCACCGGCACAAAACCAGACTCCGGGAGGGGCGCGGCAATCTGCGACTGCCGGCGATCGAACAATCCAGCAAGAGCGCTTGATGCCGCGCGCATCCCGCCGCGCTTTCGGGAGTGCTCGTTTCATAATTACTACCCGAAAAATGATTCTCAATTCTTTGCCCATAGCTTTGCCAGCCGCCTGGTCGCTGAATACCCGGCAGTTGAAACCGGTCTCTTGTTCATGGGCAGTGTCGGCGTCGGCAAGACTCATTTGGCTATCGCCGTGCTGAGGGAATTGATCGAGAAGAAGGGCGTCACTTGCCTTTTCTACGAGTCAGGTTCGCTGCTCAAAGCAATTCAGGATTCCTACAATCCGGTTTCGCAAACTTCGGAAATGCGCGTGCTCGCACCGGTGTATCAAGCCGAGGTTCTCGTTCTCGACGAACTCGGCGCCACCGTTCCTACCAACTGGGTGCGCGACACGCTCTACCAAATCATCAACACGCGTTACAATAACAAGAAGCTCACAATCTTCACCACGAATTATCTGGATGAACCGCGCGCGGCTGCTGAAGAAAGCCCGGACGCTGGAGACCAAAAACGCCGCCGGACTTTTGCTACTGATCGGATCCAGGAGATGACTACGCTCGAGGAGCGGATCGGGACGCCACTGCGAAGTCGTCTTTATGAAATGTGCAAAAAGGTGAAGATCGAAGGGGAAGATTATCGCAAACGGTTGGAACAGCGCTGAGGTACAAACTCGGAGCGGATTCAAGAACTCTTTTCTGCATTTTAACCGCCCCGTTTCCATGGCCCGAACTATTGGCGCTTAGTCTTCGATAGAGCTGCGAACTTTTTCTTGAGCCCGGGTAATTGGACATCAGCCGGCGCCACATTCTCCAGCCTGGCAAGCACTACTCCCGCTTCTTTGTCATCACCTTTCTCCAGCAGTGCGGCGGCTAATCCCGCGAGTACGGTGGGCTCATTTGGGTCGACCTCCAGGCAGCGTCGAAATTCCTTGATGGCTCCGTCAAAATCCGGAGGCGTACGGAAAAACAGGATGGCTGCAAGGCCGGCTCGAATGTGAGTGTCGTCAGGCTTTTGCACGAGCGCCGTCCTGAAAATCTGTTCCGCTTCCGGATATTTACCTAACTCATAGTAAGAACGTCCAAGGTTTAGCATGACGTCAGAATCGGACACCTTGAGTTTGTGAGCCGTTAGCAGAAACTCAAGCGCTTCGTTGTAACGTTCGGCATCGAGGTTTGCCTGTCCCGCTCTTACCTGTGCCTCAAAGTTTTCGGGATGGGCCCTCGCAATCCCTTCAACCCGTTTTCTTTCCTCGGCTGCCTTGCGCTTCTCCGCCAAATTCTTCCGGACGTCGTTAGCTGCTTTGTTGAAGTCCACCTCCAGATCAGGATTCAGGGTAAAGCACGTTTTGAAATCCTTTTCCGCCAGCGCGTCCTCGCCGAGCGCGAGTTCTGCCAGGCCTCGGTTTCCATAACCCGCAGCGTCCTGCGGATCGATTTCTAGCGCTGTGTTTAGATCGTAGATTGCGGCTTGATACTGCCCTTTTTGCATCAGGACGTCGCTGCGGGTTACGTATGGGAATATACTCTTCTCCCGCAGTTGAACTGCCGTATTGAGATCGGCGAGCGCTTCGTCCAGTTCATCTTGTTCCTGGTGTGAGATACCTCTGTTCAGGTACGCAATACCATCCTTTGGGTCGAGTTCAATAGCTTTGGTGAGGTCAGTAATCGCCCGATCATAGGCCGCGGCATCCATATGTTGAAACGCGCGGCTCTTGTAGGCAATAGCCAGGCTGGGATTCAGTTCGATCGCTTTGGTGAAGTCTTCTATCGCTCCTTTTCGGTTACCTCGTTCAACTCTGGTTTGTCCCCGCGCCACAAATTCATCCGCGGCAACGGGAGCTTTCGTTGGAGTCTGCGCCGCACGAGGTTGCGCTTGTGAGCCAGGTTCCAACATGCTGAGTGAAAACAAGAACAGTAGTGATAAAAAGATGCTTCGCATAGAGGTCTCCCGGGAGTGAGCACTGCTGGCAACCGCGAGTAAATTGAATTATCAACTGGTTGATTGTGCCGACGTGGGTGAGACGTGCGCGCGTGCTGCGTCGAACCACGGTCGTTGAACGCGAAGCCACAATATACTCCCGATTTGCAAACGAGTCGATCAAAACTTAAGCCGGCAAGTCGGTCACGGTTCGCAGCACTAGTGTGGTTATGTATAATCAGAAGACGCCGATTGGATTGCTCGTTTTTTCTTTTCCAGTTACATGCCGAAACGCACTGATATCCACAAAATTCTAATCATCGGATCCGGCCCAATTGTCATTGGACAGGCCTGCGAGTTTGACTACTCCGGCACGCAGGCGTGCAAGGCTTTGCGGCAGGAAGGCTACAAGGTCGTGCTGGTC
>JANLYZ010000212.1:0-4008 GCA_031365905.1 Chloracidobacterium sp.
AGCATCATCGATATCGAAGGCGGACATCAACCAATTTTCAATGAAGACGGCACGGTGGGTGTCGTCCTCAACGGTGAGATCTACAACTTCCAGGAGTTACAGCTGCAGCTCAAGGCGCTTGGTCACAGTTTTCGCACGCGTTCTGATTCGGAAGTGATCGCGCACGCTTATGAAGAGTGGGGCGCTGAATGCGTCGAACGGCTGCGGGGAATGTTTGCGCTGGCGATTTGGGATGGACGGGAAACGAGCAGACGGCAGACGCCAGACGGCAGACAGCAGGATGGCGGTGCGTTGTTTCTGGCTCGTGACCGCCTGGGTATCAAGCCGCTGTATTACTCGGTCCAAAGTCCAAAGTCCAAAGTCCAAAGTCTCTCTTCCGGAGAAGGACCCTCGACATTGGACCTTGGACATTGGACGCAGTTTCTTTTCGCCTCGGAAGTTCGCACCTTGCTCGCGAGTGGTGTGATACCGCGAAAACTTTCGCGCGCCGCGGTTGAGAGTTATCTCTTGTTTGGTTCTGTGAGTGAGCCGATGACGCTGGTTGAGGGAATATTCTCGCTGCCACCCGGACACCGCATGACCGTGCCGCTGGGATCGCGTGAGGGCACGATCAAGATTGAGAAATACTGGAGCATCGCGGAGTCGGGCGCAGCGACGCAACGAGGGGACGCGGCGACGGGGGGACGCGGAGAGGCGCGAACAAGCAACGGGCACGGAAGCGAATCGCAAAGCAAGAGTGCTGCGAAACGCGTGCGGACACTGCTGGAAGAGAGCGTGCGCAGTCACCTCATTGCGGACGTTCCGGTTGGTGTGTTCCTAAGCAGTGGCATCGACTCAACTGGACTGGCTGCGCTGGCTAGCCGGGAAGTTTCTGGCGTTCACACTTTCACCGTCGCTTTCCAGGAGGACAAGTTTAGCGAAGCAACTATTGCTCGACGCACGGCGGATAGACTCGGCACAACCCATAGCGAAGTGATGTTGAGCGGCGACGATATGCTCGCGCGCCTGGGCGAGGCAGTGGGCGCGCTCGATCAGCCGACGATGGATGGCATCAACACTTACTTCGTTTCGGCGAGCGCGCGTGAAGCGGGTCTGAAAGTAGCCCTTTCGGGACTCGGCGGAGACGAAGTTTTCGGCGGTTACAAGACTTTTCAAAGGACGCCGCAGTTTGAACGCGTGGCCAGAGCAGGGAACTATGTGCCCTCCGGATTGAAGTCCGCGATGTCTGCCGCGATCGCAGAAGCGGGCGGTCGCTTCATGCCCGGCGACGCGGCGCGCAAGCTCGCGGCCCTCTGGCAGGATTCAGACGCGCTGCCTGATCCCTACTACTTTGGTCGCATGCTTTTCACGCCGGCGCAGTTGGCTGGATTGATGACTCGAGCGGGAGCCGATCCACCCGCTAACGCAGGTGGTTCTGACAAGAGAGCGCTTTGGTGGGATTGGTTAGCAGAGAGCGCTCGGCAGGCGAGGCAGCTGGATTCGTTTGCCGCCGTTTCGTGTCTCGAAGCGCAGTCGTATCTCGTCAACACGCTCCTGCGCGACACTGATTCAATGAGCATGGCGCACTCGTTGGAAGTGCGCGTACCGTTTCTGGATCACCCCCTGGTGGAATTTGTAACGCACCTGCCGCAGGCAGTGAAATTGTCGAAAGGCACGCCGAAGGCTCTCCTCGTCGCGGCGCTCGCTGATCTGTTGCCGGATGAAGTGGTGCATCAGACGAAGCGCGGCTTCACTTTTCCGTGGGAGTCGTGGCTGCGTGGGCCGATGCGCGAAAGGGTGGAGACGGGCTTGTCATCCATAGCTCCGTCGCTGGCCGAGGCGCTCAATGGAAAAGAGGCTTATGCGATGTGGCAGTCTTATCTGGCTGGCAAGACGACGTGGTCGCGCCCTTGGAGTCTTTACGTCTTGAACGAGTGGGTGAAGCGGAATCTGGGCTGATTGCGCCATGCCAATTCTTAGATTCCTGCTCGCTGATAGCAATTCTTTTGATAGGATAAGCTCATGGCTAGCGAACTTCAGTTGGATAAGATGACGGTTGCAGAGAAGCTGCAACTAGTTGACGAACTGTGGATGTCGATTACGCCCGAATTGGGGTCGCTAGAGGTATCTCCAGAAGACCGAGAATTGTTGGACGATCGCTGGGCGGCCTTTCTCGTAAATCCGACCTCGGCGCTCACGCTTGAAGAATTCCAGCGGCGAATGAAGGCAATTCGCGGATGAGCGAACTCCGGTTTCTCCCGGCTGTCTTCGACGATACGGCTGAAGCGGCTCGCTGGTACGACGAAGCAGGGCATGAAGGACTGGGCGACCGTTTCATATCCGTTTTCTATTCCTACGTTTTCCATATTCAGCAACATGGTGGGGCATACGGTATCGTATATGACGACTTTCGCCGAGTACTGCTCAAGCCTTTTCCCTACGCCCTCTACTACAGATCTCATCGCGATTGGCTAGTCGTTTCACTTGTCATTCACACAGCACGCAGTCCACGTCTCTTGAGACGACTGCTTAAGAAGAGACGACAAAGTGCTGAAGCAGAGTGAGGGTCAACTTCCGGATCGCTCGAATGATAATTTCAAAACGAGTAAATCATAATTCGTAGTTTGCCTTCTCAGCCCGCTAACACACATGATCATACTAGGTATTAACGCCTATCACGGTGACGCTGCCGCTGCGATTATTCGCGATGGGGTACTTGTCGCGGCGGTTGAGGAAGAACGATTCAATCGCGTGAAGCACTGTGCCGGTTTTCCTGCGGCGGCGGTGCGTTACTGTCTGCAGAGCGCGGGTATTGAGATCGAGGCAGTGGAACACATCGGCATCTCGCGCGATCCGTCGGCGCACCTCCACAAGAAGATTCTGTTTGCAGCGTCGCGGGCGGCTAAACAGGTAGCAGGGAGCAGGAGGCAGGAAGCACAAAGCCGACGGCAGACAGCAGACGGCAGACGGCCGGACGCGATCGCAACGATCGAGGACGAAGTCGAGAGCAATGGCAGCGACGGACAGGGGAACGGCAGCAATGGTCAGAAGCGCGGCGCGGGAATATTCGCGCAGGTAAGGGACCGGCTCGGCAACGCTGCGAAGGTGCGCGATCTGAAAGATGACCTTGCCCTGGCACTGGGGGTTCCGAAGAGCAGTTTGCGCGCGCAGTTTCACAACATCGAACACCATCGCGCTCACCTTGCGAGTTCGTTTTACGTTTCACCTTTTGAACGCGCCGCCTTGCTTTCAATTGACGGCTTCGGCGACTTCATCTCGACGATGTGGGCAGTCGGTGAAGGGAACTCGATCGACGTGCTCGATCAGGTGGAGTATCCGCATTCAACCGGGATCGTCTACACCGCGACGACGCAGTTTATCGGTTTCCCACACTACGGCGACGAAGGCAAAGTGATGGGCCTCGCACCTTTCGGCCGGCCACGCTTCATGGAAGAGTTTCGCAACATCATCCGGACCGAAGCGGGCGGCAAGTTTCGTTTGAACCTCGACTACTTTCGTCACCATGCTGAAGGTGTAGACATGACCTGGGATCAGGGCTCGCCAGTAATCGGTCAAATTTACTCGGATTCTTTCGCACGCGTGTTTGGTCCAGCGCGGGAAAAGGGCGCGCCTTTGACGGAGCGCGAGCAGGACATTGCCGCCAGTCTGCAACAGCGGCTTGAAGAGGTTGGCTTCCACGTCTTGAATCACTTGCATGAGCAGACGGGTTTGACAGACCTCGGTCTCTCCGGCGGCGTGGCTTACAACTCGGTGATGAATGGCAAAATTCTGCTGAACACACCGTTTCAGCGGGTGTATGTGCAGCCGGCGGCGGGCGACAGTGGCACGGCGTTGGGAGTTTGTTATGAAATCCACAATGGAATTCTTAAGCGCGGGCGTCGCGAAGTTATGCTCGGGGCTTATACGGGGCCGGAGTTTTCTGATGCAGAGATTCGCAAGGAACTGGAAGCGAGTGGGCTTAGCTTTGAAACGTTAACTGATGAAACGGTGACGAAACGCGCGGCGCAG
>JANLYZ010000242.1:0-7540 GCA_031365905.1 Chloracidobacterium sp.
CGTCGTATCGACCGATTGCAGCCAATGGATCATAAGACGAACCTTCAACGAGCTGCGAAGCAGCGGTCAGAGTTAAGCCCAGGGCGAGGCTTTTGCGAGGGTAATAACATACTTCACTGACCAAGCTTGGCTAACCTTCGCGACGGCGGTTGTTGATTAAGAAGAGCCGTATTTTTCTTTGAGCTTGTGCAAATCTTCTGGTGCGTCAATCCATTCTTCACTGAAGCCACAGGAGCCACACAGGTATCGGGTGACTTTAACTGTTCTGAAGCTCCATGAGCCCGCAGTACCAGCAATATCGTTACCGCCTGAATAACCACCAATTCGCCCTTCGATGCGCATAATCTCCCGTGAATTGCATTTAGGACAGGTATGTGTGTTTTTCATAGCTCTCAGCTTACCTTTATGACGCGCAACCAACCCGCGCAGCCGCCGAACCACCAACACCGCAGTGTAGCACTACCGGATTTTCCGATCACAACTGTTAACTTTTTGTAGCAAGTTGGGTTGGCAAGAGGCTTTTTTCCGACATCATCTGTATGCTAGACGTTCAATTGTTAAAAAGACCTATTCCAGGCAGCAGGAGATCAAAATGGATCTGGATAAGAAAAAGATCGTAACTCAGGATGAAACCGGCGAGCCCGCGGCGATTGATCAAGTGGAAGACCGCGTCGAAGCTGAGATGAAGAAGCTGGGAGGCGAAGCTAAGAAATTTGTAGCTGACGGCATGCAGGACAAGAAACTGGCGCAAGAGGGCGAACGAATGGTCGAAGAGGCCGAGCGCGAGCTAAATGAGAAAGACAGACCTGCCTGATTAGTCGGCGGTGCCTTTGTCGTTGAGCGCTTCCTGAATGGCTTCTCTGATTTGGTCCGGCGTCGTCGTCGGGTTAAAGCCGACGAATCGCTTAATGACGCGACCGCTGCGTGAGATTATGAAGCTCTGCGGAATCGCGTCCCGCCCTTGCATCAACTCGCCTGCGATTTCTCTGCCCCAACCAACTCTATAGTCGACATGGTAGTTGTGAACAAACTCCGGGACACTCTGCGAGGATTCTTCGTACTCCTCGGTCGACAAGCCAACTACCTCCAGGCCTTGCGAACGAAATTCCTGGTGCAACTTCACCAGCTCGGGAGTTTCCAGGCGACAGGGACCACACCAGGTAGCCCATAGGTTTACCAGCAAAACTTTTCCGGCGTAGTTTGCCAGCTTTATCGGAGCGCCGCTCACCGCTTTCAGTTCCGCGCCGGTCACGCTTGCCGGTAACGTGGTGAAGGGTGGCGGTTGTGCAGGCCGCACTGGCGGCACACTGCGAATGATCGGATTCGTATCTTTAGCGACACTTGGCGCCGAGGGATTAGAACGTGGTTCATCGCCAGAGCTGCAACTTGAAATTCCCAGCGCAGCAAACAACGACAGCACGAGAACGCTAAAGGCGATGCGCGCCGGCGTCCACAATGCTGTTCCCTTATTGGTCTTATTGGTTTGCATTTCTTATTCACTACCTAACGAATGCTGAATGAAGCATAACACTCGAAACAACTCTTACCGTAATGAACCTAGGGCCGCTTCCCAAACCGGAACGATTCGAGGATGACCGGCATCTGTCCTTTCTCGCCCACATCCTCGACGCCGCTTAACTCGGGAGCAAGCGATGTTGCCAGCATGACCAGCGTGGCGCCGCTCTGGCTACCGGCAACTCCGGAGGGCAAAAATATTACTCGACCCCAAACCTGGATGTCGCCTTTGTCAGTTCCCTTCGAAACGCTCACGAAGCGAAACTCATAACCGTCAAGCGAATTTACTTTCGTTCGTCCTTCCGAAACTTTGCGATATTCGGGGAAATTGCCAGCCAGGCTCTTGCCCAGAACCTCTACCAACTGCGGGAACGTCGACTCATCGTCGGCATAGCTTCCTTTGCTTGTATACCAGCCGACGGCAAAGTTTTCCTGCGTGAAATCCGGTGGCAATCTTCTTTCGACTTTGACGAAGTTGCTCGCGCCGGCTATGCCGGCCTTGGGATCGGGCTGCCAACCGTTTGGATAATAAAATGAAAAGTCGAAGTAGTGATCCGCCAGCTTGCCCTCGAGGCTCGCTGCGGAGTTTGTAAACTTGGTGGTATCAGGTGGAGCTACAAACTCGGGCTCGGTTTTCTCGGGTTCAGTTTTAGTTTCAGTGTTGGTGTTTGCGCTACTGTTTACGTTTTCATTGTTCTCTCTCACAATGATCGGTTGATCGGATCGCACCACCTCGTGCCTTGGCTTATAGACGAAGAAGTACACGGCAGCGGCTATAGCACTCGCGCCAAAAATAAATAGTATCGCCAGGATTCCAAGAATCAGCGGCAGCTTTGATTTCCTCTTGGCCACCGGCGGCCCACCCTTGGCGGGGGACGCCGGCGCACGTTGCGCCGGTGGCAATGGCGCGCTCTGTGCCGGCGGCTTGGCTGTGGGTGGGGGCTGTGTCGCTTGTTGCGGCGGCGGCGGTGCTGAAGCCCCACTCGCTGCGGGAGCCGCTGGCGGCTGAACGTTCGGAATATCTGCCGATGTGGGGAAGCCCGTGGGACCGGTCTTTCTTGGCAGCACCGCAGTCGGAGCAGCGCCCGCGATGGTTTCATTCAAGTCGGGCGGACGATTGCTGGCTGGTTGCGGTGGCGGCGGCGCAGTAGGAACCGACAAGTTGGCCGAGCCTTGAATCGTCGCGTTTGGATCGAAAGGTTTGTCAGCAACTACCAACAGGCCGCCATCGATCGTGCAGAACTTTTGATTGTCGTCAGGGTAAGTACGACTGCATTTGGGGCAACGCTTCATGTGTCAGGTCCGCTCCTTCTGAATTTGAGATGCTGGTCCGGTCGCTGCTTAGTGGGCCTTGGAAAGTTTCTGTTCGAGTTGCCTGTTACCCGGATCGAGCTGCAGGGCCCGGGCATAAGCACGCGCAGCGCTGGGCTTCTTCTTCATTTTCATATAGCCATCGCCCACGCCCTCAAAACCGTAGACGCCGGCGACCTGCTTCTTATCTCCGGCTGATGCGACCTCCGCTGCTTTTTCGTAAGTGACCTCGGCTTCTTCAAAGCGGTCCAACGCCAGATAAGTACGCGCCAGCAGGTTGACCGGAGCAAACGCGCGCGGACTTACTTCGGTGGCCAACTTCAAATAAGGCTCCGACTCCCCGTAGCGCTTGAAGACCACCAGCATCCGGCCCAATAAATAGAGCGAGGTGGAATTACGGGCGTCGAGCTCGAGCGCTCGCTTTAAGACTGGTTCAGAGTTTTGCCATTGCTGTTCTGCTTGTAACGACTCCGCAATCAGATTCAGCGTCGCTGGATCCTTGGCGAGTTCGGTCGCCTTATCGTAGAGCGGCGCGGCCTCGTCCGCGCGTCCCATTCGTTTGAGCACGCGGGCGAGATGGGCGTAAGCCACCGGAAACTCCGGATCGAGCTCTACGGCCCGGCGGTAAGCATTCTCGGTTTCGTTGTTGAATAGACCACGCGCCTGCAACGCCACGCCCAACCGATCCCAGGCGGTAGCATTCTTTGGCTGCAATTGCACTGCGCGCCTGGCAAAGTTTTCCGCGTCCGCAAAACGGCCGGCGTTGCCCGCGCCCGTACGCGGTTGCACCAACACGACGCTCAAGGCAACCAACGCATCGACATTTGTCGGACTCCACAACGCTGCATTCCGGTAAGCGGCTTCTGCTTCTTCCCAGCGCTGCTGATCGAAATAAATATTGCCGAGCCCATATGCAGCGCGGCCATCCCGCGCGCTTATCTTGAGGATGCTGCGGTAAGCGTCCTCGGCTTCAGCAAAACGGCGCGCGTCGCGAAATTGATTTCCCTTATCCAATAAATCTTCAATTCGGTCTTCGGCTCCCGCGCTCGCGGGGTTTGTCCGCGTTCCGCCGCGCCTCGTGGTTGGCGTGGTTCGCACCGTGCGCTTCTTCGCTTCCGGATTCTTCGCTCTGAAAATTCCAGCGCCGCCACCCACATCTGCGCCGACGTCCTGGCCCAGTGCGGAGATGCCCGCCAGGGAAAGGCCCAGGGAAAACGCAAACACCGCTAAAGCTGAACGAAAAATCGCCGAACCTTTCATCGATCTTCTCCTGTTAACAAATTGATTGTAAGCCCACGCCAACCGGCTGCGGTCTGGATCCCGGCTGGAATCACCCGGGCGATAAATTGCTCAACAACTTTCTGCTTGAAACCGCCGGGGATTGTAGCTCAGTTGTAACGGAAACTGTTAGTTGACGGTGCGCGCTATCGGCTACTGAGCCGAGCGTACCAGGCGGAAACCATAGTTGGGATTTCTGAAGTTGGGCGCAAACCAATCGCGGTAGGTGGCGGAGATGGGGATCTGCCGGTCGTCGGGATCACTCGCATAAGATCCACCGCGAACCACAACCCAGTCCTTGTTAGCTGCGGGAATTTGCGCCATGCCGTTATAGATTGCGGCCCTCGAAGATGTCCACTCCCAAACATTGCCGATTAGATCCACCACTCCCCAGCGGTTCTTTCCCTCAGGATAGGAGCCGACCGGCTGCGGTGTTGCCTCTTTAACCACCGCGCGATTAGCGGCCCAGGCGTTGCCCCACGGAAAAGATTTGTATTCACCGCCACTGCGCGCCGCAAACTCCCACTCCTCCTCTGTCGGCAAGCGGTAAGTCGTTCCATCTCGTTTTGATCGCCAGGCAGCAAAGGCCTCCGCGTCTTTTACGGACACGTTGACAACTGGCCAACGCTCCTGGCCAGGCAAAGGTTTTCCTTTGACGAAGTGGCTGGGCGCTTCATAATTCATGTCTCGAACAAAGTCCGCGTACTCCGCATTGGTAATTTCGGTGCGATCCATCAGGAACTTTCCGACCGTTGCTGAGTGTTGCGGTTGTTCCTGCGGTGGTCCATCGTTGCGGCCCATTTGGAAAGTGCCGCCGGGAATCTCAACCAGTTCTGCTTTCGTCTCGCCAGTTGTCCCCGGACTTGCCGCAGGCGTGGGACTGCCGCCCGGCCCTCCGGTGGTTGTTGTCTTCGAGCGCAACAGGAAGTAAGCGCCCAGCCCGCCGCCAACCAACACGACGAGCACGACAATACCAATCATCATCAGCGAATTGCTCTTTGGTTTGGTCGGAACCAAGGGCGGGGTGACACTGTCATAGAGCGTTGCATCAGCCCTGCCATGCAGGCTTTTATCGCCGGCCGCTAAGGTTCTCGCGCCTTGCTGAACTTGCGTTGACTCGGGATCGATGACTGCCGTTCCGGCCGGTGGCGGCGGCATGCTGGTGGCCAGGCGCGCCAAACGTTCTTCAAGTTCTTTCGCCTGGCGCTCGACGCGCTCCATCTGTTCTCGTTGCCCGCGCTCGCGTGCTTCGCGCTCTTCCTTTTCGCGCGTTACTTTCTCTTCCTGTTCTTTGCGCTTGCGTTCCTTCTCTTCCTCAGCCTTGCGGCGCTCTTCGGCCTCGCGATCCAGCACTTCGCGGGCAACCCGCTCTTTGTGCTTTTGCTCCCGCTCATGCGCTTCGCGTGAGGCAGCCAGCTTTGCCTGGTCTTCAGGACTTAAGGCGGTAGAACTAACCGTGCCGGCCATCGAGTCAAACGATGCCCCGAAGTTTGACTGCGACGTCTCACCGGTCTTGGTTGCGGGCGAGTACATCGTCTCGTCTGCAACTTGACCAGTTTGTCGTCCTGTCTGCACGGTCAAGCCACCTAACGCGACCGCTTCTCTTAACTCCGCCGCAAATGCCTCAACCGAAGCTGTGCGTGCTGAGATCTCTTTTTCCAACGCGTGACGAACCGCGGCTTCAAGCTGCGGCGACACCTCGATGCCTGCCGACTTGAACGACGGCGGCGGCAGCGTGAGATGCTTCTTCATTATCGACGGAATCGATGAGCCTTTGAACGGCACATCTCCGGTAAGCATCTGATAGAGGATTATTCCCATGCTATAAACGTCAGCGCGCGCGTCCGGTTCATCGTCAGACCATTGTTCCGGCGCCATATAAAAAGGCGATCCCATTAAGCCGCTGGTCTTGGCTTGCACAAACGAGCCGAGCAATTCCCCCGACTTAATCTTCGCCAAACCGAAGTCGAGAATCTTCAATCCTTCCGAGATGGACTGGCCCTTCTGCATCATGATGTTCAGAGGTTTCAGATCCCGGTGCACGATATTCTGTTTGTGGGCGGCGCCAACTCCGGCAGCGATAGCACAGGCAAACTCCAGCGCCCGCTCCGGCGCCATTATTTTTTCTTCGGCAAGAATGTCCTGGAGCGACTCCCCGCTAACAAACTCCATCACCAGAAAAGGCATTGTGCCGCGCACAACGCCAAAGTCAGTGACCGCAATAATGTTTTGGTGACGAATGGCAGCGGCCGCCAGCGCTTCCTGGCGAAAGCGTGTGACGAGCATCGGATCGTTGCCAACCAGGTCCGGCAAAATGACTTTGATAGCGTGAGATGTTTTGAGAAAGATGTGACGGGCTTGAAATACTACGCCCATGCCGCCCTGCCCCAGCCGTCGCTCCAGTTGGTAGCGAGCGTCGAGTATGGGTTCGCCCTGTAGCGAAGGCGTAGTCTCATCGCCGTCCTGCGGACAGTGGTTGACTTCGTCAGAAAAGCAGCGCCTACAGGCTGGACATTCTTTCATTTATGAAAAGGTTGGAATCACACGCCGGGTTCCGTCGCGTCTTCGATAACTTCCATTTGGAAATCCTTGGCCTGATGTGGATCTGCCAAGTGAGGGCTAGCGATATACCGTGCTGAGAGCGTTTCAGCGTCCGGCACTAGAATGTAGACTGGCGTAACGCGTCCATTCTCGATTGTGCCATCAGGTGTCGCAAGCTTTCTCATTAATAACCTCTTATCGAAGCTAAATCTAACATAAGCCAAGTTTTGCGTCTAACTAATGGCGGAAAGCGTTCATTTGAAGATCTCTGTGCTTCTTCTGTGGCCGGTGTGTAGTAAACCGACTACTTCTTGTTTTTCTGCCAAGGTTTTGATCTAACTTTTGAAACTGAATTGAGTGAAAGCATCCAACCAGCCTGCGCAGCTGGCGGAGAGAGTGATAGCCCCAGGCGATGGCGCAGCCGAGCCTGGGGTTACGACCGCAAAACAGAGCTGAGCCTGCGAAGCCGGCGACAGATGTTCCGTCGAGCAGCTACGTAAAGTTCATTTTGATCAATCGAACTAATTGTTCGCATGTTTCATCTGTCGCCCACTTCGTGGGCTCGGTTCATTTCCGGTTACCAGTTCCCCAGGCTCGGCTGCGCCATCGCCTGGGGCTATCACTCTGTCCGCCAGCTACGCAGGCTGGTTGAATCTTTCTTTCAGCCAGCGGTTAGTTATTTCACCACCACATTCACCAACCGCTGCGGCACTACGATGACTTTAACTACCTCGTGCCCCTCAATGAAGGCCCGGATCTTCTCATCATTGAGCGCCGCGGTGCGCAGTTCTTCTTCCGTGACCTCAGGCAAAGCCAACACGCGCGAACGCAGTTTGCCGTTCACTTGAACCGGAATCTCGAGCTCATCACGTTTCGCGAGGTCGGCATCAGCCTG
>JANLYZ010000256.1:0-23393 GCA_031365905.1 Chloracidobacterium sp.
TTACTACCTCGTGGTGGGCAAGTCTGCCGGGAAACGTTTGGGCGCTGTTGACTCAAACATTCTCAAGCCTTCGGGGCCGCACAGTTTCGCTTACACCATTGAGCGCAAGGAGCGCATGATCTACTTCTCCGGGTTGCTCAATGGCGACGACGAAAACTTCTTCGGGCAAATCGTCAGCACCACGCCGGCGTCTGCAGCGATGCCGGTCAGGAATCTCGACCCGGCCTCAACCGCTGCCGGCACGCCCGCGCAGTTGGTAGTCAGCTTGCAGGGTGTGACTAAACAAGCGCATCTGGTCCAGGTGACAATCAACGGCACAGACCTCGGCACGATGAGCTTTGCAAACACGGCGCATCCGCAACAGTCGTTTGTTGTGCCGGCGTCGGCGTTGCACGACGGCGACAACACGGTGCAATTAACTTCGCTCGCTGGCGGGGCGGACTTCAGTTTGGTCGACACGCTGCGTCTGACTTACGACCACGCGTTCATCGTCGACAACAATGCGCTTTCGTTCAGCCTCAGCACGCAGGAAACGAGACACGTCACGGGCTTTACTAATCAAAACATTCGCGCGGTGGACATCACTGATCCATTGAACTCGATGGAGTTGAAACCGATCGTGAAGGAACTGTCGCCGGGCAATTTCGCCGCGGACGTGCAGGTGCCGCAAGCGGGCGTGCGCACGCCGCATCGCGTGCTCATGCTTACTGACGACGCGGCGGCCACGGCCGATCGGCTGCTCGCAAACGAGCCTTCGTCCTTGTGGTCGCAAACTGCAGGCGCGGATTACGTGATAGTTACGACGCATGATTTGCAGCCGAGCGTTGAACCGCTAGCGCAGTTGCGGCGCAATCGGGGCCTGGTGGTTAAGGTTGTGGACATCGAAGACCTTTACGACGAGTTCACCTACGGCAAGCATGCGCCGCAGGCAATTCACGACTATCTCGAGCGCGCCGTGGCTACCTGGACGCGGCAGCCGCATTACGCGCTCTTCGTGGGCGATGCCAGCTACGATCCGAAGAACTACTTTAACGCCGGCTTCAACGACCTCGTGCCGACGAAACTCATCGACACGACGACCATGGAAACGGCGAGCGACGATTGGCTGGCCGACCTTAATGGGGACGGCATGGCTGAACTTGCGCTCGGACGTCTGCCGGCGCGCACTGTGGCCCAGGCGAATACGATGATTGGCAAGATTGTGGCGTATGAAAATGCGGCGCCTGATCCTTCGCGCGGGGCGCTGCTGGTTGCTGATACGAGCTTTGAAGCGCCGAGCAGTGCGGTCGCGAGTCTCTTGCCGGCGGGCATGCCGGTGACAACCGTCAACCGCAGCAGCGCGGATGATGCGACGATTCACAGCCAGATCATCACGGCCATCAATCAGGGACCACTGGTGACGAACTACGTGGGCCACGGATCGAATGGCGTCTGGACCGGAGCGTCGTTGTTATCGAATAACGATGCGCCGTCGCTCGGGAACACGAGTCGGTTGTCAGTGTTCACGATGATGACTTGCTTCAACGGCTTCTTCCAGGATGCGCAGAACGACAGTCTGTCGGAGGCGCTACTGAAGTCGCAGGGAGGAGCGGTGGCGGTTTGGGCGTCCACGACGCTGACTGACCCGGCCGGGCAGAACGTTATCGATCAGGAGTTTTACCGGCAGCTCTTCGGCGCGCAGCCAGCCACGCTTGGTGATGCCGCGCGCTCGGCGAAAATGACGACTGCGGACGCTGACGTGCGCCGCACCTGGACGCTCTTTGGCGACCCGGCCATGCGCCTGCGGTAGGCGTCAGCGCGTCGCGCGTTTGTCAGAACCACCTGCGTCAGCGGGTGGTGAATTTGTCAGAACCACCTGCGTCAGCGGGTGGTGAGAAGGCAGTAGGCAGTAGGCAGTAGGCAGGAAAGCCTTTCACAGAACCCTACCTCGAAGCGGTTTCATTACGTAACCGCTTCGCGGTAACCAGGCCACCCGCTTAGGCCGGGTGGTTCTGACCCCTCACGCGCGGCCCAACCGCGAACTTCGCCACGAAAATCCTTGACATAGACAGGGCGCAGCAATAAAGTGCGCAGCGCTTCATCATTCTCGCAACCGTTGATTGAGTGTCCGGAAAAGCAAGGGCGACTTCCCGTTCGAAATTCCACTCTGAGTTAGACAACAGTCGCCGGCTCTAACTGGGTCTCCACCGAATTACATTCGTTACGATTGCACCCCGCACCGCCGGCGGGGCCTTAAGTCGAAACCCTGATGCAATGCCTTCAGGTAGCGGCAACCTTGAAGGTTGATGCTTGAGCGATCACCACCGTTCTGAGGAGGAGAAGACAATGTTGATGTCTGGGATAATTCTCATGGCCGGGTCTGCCATCGGCTATTTCTGGGCCAATAGTTACATGCAACAGAATGCCCTGAAGGTTGGCCTGGGATCGCTGCTCGGCCAAACGGATCCGACCTTTAATATGGCGAGTACCATTGCCACCATGAGTCCCTTCGTGTTCGTGCTGGGCGCGGCGCTGCTGATCGTGGCCCTGGTAAGGAAGTCGAAGAGTAATGCTACCGCGAGCTGAGAAGGGTCAAGATGGTTTTGCTTGCGCAATTCTCTGGTGCCCCTGTGCCTCGAAACTTTAGCGCTATAAAAAGATATGGCAGGTGAGCTACCCATCGACCCCAAACCCTACCTCGAAGGCCTTGTCGGTCAACTGACCGGACGCCGGTTTCTTATTGAAGGCAGCCGCGCAGTTGTTGGCCGCGATCAGTCGCAGTGTCAGATCGTTCTTCCTCAGAGCGTGATATCGAAGGTCCAGGCCGCGCTCGAGGTCGACGAACTGCAACGAGTGACGTTGGTCGATCTAACTTCCAGACAAACTACCTTCGTTAATGGCGAGGCGGTAGCTCGACGCGAATTGCGCGATGGCGATCGGGTGGGCTTTGGAGTGGG
This sequence comes from Chloracidobacterium sp., assembly GCA_031365905.1. Taxonomy (GTDB): domain Bacteria; phylum Acidobacteriota; class Blastocatellia; order Pyrinomonadales; family Pyrinomonadaceae; genus PSRF01. The sequence goes on from JANLYZ010000256.1 coordinate 2,937, forward strand.
TGGCGTAGTGGGGTTCACTTATCACGCGGCGCTCCCCGGAGTGGAATATAAAACTGTTTCTTCGGCTGCTGGTGAACGTAATGTTTCGCGCTTCGTAATTTCCACCTCACCCGACGGCGAACGAGAAATGTCGCGGCCGGCATCGCCCCGGTCAGACTTCGCCGTTCCGATCACCAGGCCAAACCCTACCAAACCCACGGCCGGCACAATGATCCTGAAAGCCGCGCAGGTTCCCGTGATCCGTCTCGGCAGAGCGCCAGACAACGATTTCGTCCTGGACGCTCCCAGCGTTTCTCGCTATCACGCGCTGTTCAGTTATGCGGAGGGCGTCCAACCGATCATTACCGACCTGGGGAGCACGAACGGTACCTTTATTAACGGGGAACCGGTTACGGAACCGCGTCAGATCAGTCCGCAGGACCTGATCTTTCTGGGCGGCTTCCTGTTGCACGTCGATGGTCGGACGATCAAGCAGCACGACTTAAGCGCGAGTTCCGTGACCGCGCGTGACATCACCAAGGAGATTGCCGGCAAGACAATTCTCAAGAACATCTCGTTGGCAATCAACCCGCGCGAATTTGTCGGCTTGATGGGACCTTCGGGCTGCGGCAAGTCAACCCTAATGGATGCGCTGAACGGCCTGCGTCCGGCTACGACTGGACAAGTGTCGATAAACGATCTTGATTTATATACGAACTTTAATGCGCTGCGCCGCTCAATCGGCTACGTGCCACAACGCGACGTCTTGCACGACGCGCTGACCGTTGAACGCACACTTTATTACGCGGCGCGACTTCGCCTGCCCGAAGGGACCACGGCGAGCAACATGCAAGGCATCATCGCCGAGGTGATCGACACGGTCGGGCTCGCCGAGCAGCGGAATACGCCCTTCCGTCAATTGTCAGGCGGGCAACAAAAGCGTCTGAGTCTGGCCTTTGAGTTAATCACCAAGCCGAGCTTCATCTTCCTTGACGAGCCGACGTCACCGCTCGATCCGGAAACCACCGAGAACATGATGATGCTGTTTCGCCGCCTCGCCGATGAAGGACGCATCGTGGTTATGGTGACGCACAAGTTTGAAAAGTTTCACGAGATGCACCACATCGCGATGCTGACCCGCGGCGGCAGGCTCGCCTATTTCGGTCCGCCCGGAGAGGCGCTCGAATATTTCGGCTGCAAAGAAACCGGCGACATTTACCGGCACATCGGCGCGCATGATCCTGATGAGCTTGGCCAGCGCTTTCAAGCATCGCGCCAGCATGAAAAATATGTAAGCTCACGCATTGCCGAAATGGAACAGCTAAACCGGACTACCGGCGCGTTGCAGCTCGCCACCCAGGACAAACAGGAAGGTCCGGAGCGTCGCTTTGGGATCAGCCAATGGCTGACGCTCACGCGCCGTTTTCTCGAAATCAAACTAAAGGACAAGCGCAACACTTTGCTGCTGCTGGCCCAGGCGCCGGTGGTGGCGCTGATCCTCGCCATCATCGTGGGCAACAAACCCGTTAACAACTCGCAGACCTTATTCATCGCGGCGATCATTTCGATTTGGTTTGGCGCCAACAACGCCGTGCGCGAGATCGTCTCCGAAGCGGGGATCTATGTGCGCGAGCGCATGGTAAACCTGAAAATTCCATCCTATGTGCTTTCCAAGTTTACGGTTCTGGCCGGCATCGCGTTGATTCAGTGCCTGCTCTTTGTTGCCGTCATCGTTGGCTTCGGCCGGTTGGCAGGTGGCGACTTTCTGCAGTTAGTGCTCATTCTGTACCTGACTTCTTTGGCCGGAATTTCCACCGGCCTCTTTCTTTCGGCGCTCGTCAACTCGACAGAAAAGGCCATGAGCATACTGCCGCTGGTTCTGATCCCGCAGTTGCTCTTGAGCGGCTTCATGGTTTCAATCGACGACATTTATTTCAACAAGCTGACGCAAGCGCCGGCTAGCGAAGAACAATTTGAAAAGTGTCAAGCAAGCGATTCCTGCAAGCAGTGGAAGCCGCCGGCGCCCGTGACGGCGGACCCAAACACGCAGCCTACAGGAAAATATGATGGCTTGGGTCCGGCGAGGTATGCATCTGCCGCGATCGTGGCGCGTTGGACGATCGATGCGCTGGCCCACCAGGTCAGCATTGATGACAAAGAGGCGCGGAAAAAACTTGCGGCTAGCATGACTGTCGTTGCGTATGAGGCGGTCTTCGATGGCAAATCGGAGGATGAGATTGCCTCAGCCTATCGCACTCGGGTGGTGCTCGACTGTGGCGTGCTGGCTCTGTTCAGTTTTATTTTTCTCGGGCTGACGATGTGGGCGCTCAAGCGAAAGGATGTGCTGTGAGCATCATCTGCACAACCTGCGGCGATAGAAATGCTGACGGCGCGCGCTTCTGCAATAACTGTGGCGCGGCGTTGTCGCCGCCCAAAATTCCGGCTGCCTTCGGTCTGGCGGGGGCGGCGGGTGAAGTAGTTGCCGGAATTGCTTTCGAAAAGAAAGATGAACTGATCGGTCGCACGATTGAAGGCCGCTATCACGTTGAAGGCCTTATCGGACTGGGCGGGATGGGATCCGTATATCGTGTTACCAGGGTGCTCATCGGCGACGAAGTGGCGATGAAGATCCTGCACACGGAACGAGTCATGGATCCCCATGCCGCCGAGCGCTTCCGCAGAGAAGCGCAAGCAGCCGCAAAGTTAAAACATCCCAACGCGGTGAGTATTTATGACTTCGGCGTCACGAGTGATGGCTTGCAGTTTCTGGTTATGGAGCTACTGGAAGGACAGAGTCTCCGCCAGATCATTAAACAACAAGGGCCATTGGCGCCGGAGGTTGTTGCGGAGATAACCACGCAAGTTTGCGCGGCGCTCGCTGAAGCACACCGTCAGCACATCGTCCATCGCGATATCAAACCGGACAACATCATCATCCATCCCACCTCAATGGGGCTGCGAGTCAAGGTACTTGATTTTGGTATCGCGAAGCTGCGTGACGATATGGCAACTCACCTGACGAAGACGGGCAACATTATGGGGACGCCGCATTATATGTCGCCCGAGCAATGTCTGGGAGAAGAGATCGACAGCCGCTCAGATATCTACAGCATGGGCATCGTGCTTTACGAAATGCTCTGCGGCCGCGTGCCGTTCAATTCGCCAATCTCAACCGCGGTAGTCATTCAGCACGTGAATCAGCCTCCGCCCCCGCTGCGCTCAATCAACAGCAGCATATCTCCACAGGTTGAAGCGGTGGTGCTTCAGGCGTTGCAGAAACAGCCCGAGGCGAGACCAGCCGACGCGGGGCTGCTCGCACGCCAATTGTCAGCCGCCGTCCATTCAACGAGTGCAGCCACGCCTCAGGATCCACCCAGGGCCCAAGGTTCCGGATCGCTTCAGCCTGCGACTCCCATCACTCAGGAAGTCACGCAAAGCCGCGTGGATACTCCAACCCCAAACCTGGCGCCAGCGACTGTTCATTTGCCGAGAGCGCACGCGAGCGGACCAACACCTGCGGTGCGCTCAACCGCTCCCAGTGGATCGCTGGTCGTCGCCAAGCCGAATCGCAAATTGTTATTCGCAGTTGGTGCCGCAGTCGTTGGATTTCTCTTGATGGGAATTATCGTTGGCCTCATTGCGTGGAGTCTGTGGCCAGGAAAAAAGACTGATACTCCGCGCGGCGGCGATAGTGGCGGAAGAGTCAGCAAACCAACGCCTCCCGCCGGTATGGCTTACGTTCCGGATGGAAAATTTACAATGGGAAACAACGCCGGCAATGCCCTTGAGCAGCCCGCACACGTTGTAACGATCAAAGGTTTCTTCGTGGACATTTATGAAGTAACCAGAGAAGACTATCAGAAGTTTATTGACGCAACCGGGCGCCAGGCGCCGGCTGAATGGCTCAATGGACATTACCCGCACGGAACTGGAAAGTGGCCGGTCACCGGCGTGAGCTGGGACGATGCTGTTGCTTATGCGAAGCACGTTGGCAAGCGTCTGCCAACGGAAGAAGAGTGGGAGTTTGCTGCGCGTGGCACTGACGGTCGGCGTTATCCCTGGGGCAATAGCTGGAAGCGCGAAGCAGCAAACGCAGCCACAACCGCCCACCACCATGTGGAGGACGTTGGCGAACATGATCAGGGCGCGTCGCCATCCGGCGCCTTCGATATGTCAGGTAACGCTGCTGAATGGACTGCCACTGATTTGGCTGCATATCCCGGCGGGCAATTGCCGGATCGCTTACCAGATGGCACCGAAGTAAAACGTGGGAAAGTTATCCGGGGTGGTGATTTCCATAGTAACGCCGAACAGGCCGCTACCACTTATCGCCGAGGCTTGCCGGCTCAAGGCGAAAAATACGACAGCATCGGGTTCCGTTGCGTCAAGGATTTGCCACAAACAAATGAACGTTAGAGCGCAGGAAAAGAACCAATCGGCTGAGGGTGCTTGCGGATGAAGGGCACGGTGCAAACAGATAAGACAACCACTTGTTTGAGCTGTCATAGCACGAACATGCCGGAAGCGCGCTTCTGCAATAACTGCGGCACGACTATTCCCGCCGTGGTTGCCGCGGCTGACGCAGACACGCTGCTGACCAGCAATGAACTGGTGGCGCAGGGCAATCTCGATCCGGTGATCGGACTCACTATCGAAGGGAAGTATCGAATCGAGGGATTGATCGGCACCGGTGGGATGGGCGCAGTTTACCGCGCAACCCGACTGCTGATTGGCGACGAGGTGGCGATCAAGATTCTGCACAGCGAGCGAGTAGTAGATCCACACGCGTCCGAACGCTTTCGCCGTGAAGCCCAAGCCGCTGCTCGTCTCAAACATCCTAACGCTGTCAGCATTTACGACTTCGGCGTTTCCCAAGAGGGCCTGCAATATCTGGTCATGGAGTTGATTGAGGGCCGCAGCCTGCGCGAGGTCAGCAGGCAACAGGGCACACTCGATCCTTCACTGGCGGCGGAAGTGACTTCGCAAGTTTGCGCTGCGCTCGATGAAGCTCACCGGCAACACATCGTTCACCGCGATATCAAGCCGGACAACATCATTCTTCATTCCAGCGGATCGGGATTGCGGGTCAAGGTGCTCGATTTCGGCATCGCCAAACTCCGCGACGATACGGCGAGCCATTTGACGCAGACGGGCAGCGTGATGGGAACGCCGCACTACATGTCGCCGGAACAGTGCCTGGGGGAGGAACTGGATAACCGCGCTGACATTTACAGCGTGGGCGTCGTGCTTTACGAGTTGCTCTGCGGCCGGGTGCCGTTTGACTCGCCAATCTCGACCGCAGTCGTAGTTCAGCATGTGAACCAGCAACCACCGTCATTGAGAACACTCAATCCAGCTATCTCTCCACAAATGGAGGCGGCAGTTCTGAGGGCCTTGGAGAAGCGTCGCGAAGCGCGGCCACAAACTGCCGGCGCTTACGCGCGCGAAGTTGCAACCGCGTTTGGACGATCGGCGAGCGGCTACGAAAAGCCCTGGGTCGGTCAAGCTCCGCAGCCGGCAGCGCCGGTCAGCGATGACGAAAGGACGATAGAGAAACACTCGCCGGCGTCAGTGCGCGAGCCGTCGCGTGCTTCGCAGGAAATGCCGCCGACGCTGCACCTGGCCAGCGTGTCAGGGGCAACTGGTCCAGTGGTACACGGGCGCGCTACCGGCGCGGGTGCCGTAAGCACTGCTACGCTGAAGCCCGCGCGGGCGCAAAAATACGCGATCGTTGTGTTGTCCATCGCGCTCTTAGGTGTGCTGATAGCTCTCCTTTCGTGGCGCGCATTGCGAACCGATGAACCCAATGCCAACTCGCAGCCGAAGGCCTCGCCAGAGAATGCAGGTCCGATTTCGGGTAATACAAATAGTGGCAGACTTCGTGACGCCCCGGCGCCACCGGCGGGCATGACATTTGTTACGGGCGCAACCTTCATGATGGGAAGCAACAATGGAGACGTGGACTCGAAGCCGCAGCATTCAGTAACCGTAAAACCATTCTTCATTGATATCAATGAAGTAACTTGCGCGGAATACAAGAAGTTCATCGATGCAACCGGACACAATCCGCCGCAGAATTGGAAAAATGGCACCTATCCACTCGGCACAACTCGCTATCCGGTAACCGGCGTGACCTGGGCGGATGCTGACGCGTATGCGCGTTCGGTAGGTAAACGTCTGCCCACCGAGGCGGAATGGGAATTTGCGGCGCGCGGACCCAAGGGACTCATGTATCCCTGGGGTAATTCATGGAAGCCTGGCTGCGCAAATGCTGATCGAGAAGGAAACGCGCAACAAGGCATGACTGACGTTGGAACGCATAACTGTGGCTCGCCGTTTGGCGCCGAGGACATGATCGGCAATGCCTGGGAATGGACCGCAACGGACTGGGCAGCCTATCCCGACGGACATCTGCAGTATCGACCCAAGGGCGGCGAAAAAGTGATTAGAGGCGGCTCGTGGGAAAGCGCACAGAAGATATACGCCACCAGCGTTTTCCGCTCCGGCTTTCTCGGCGCCGGCGATAAGACCGGATTTCGTTGTGCTAAAGACGCCTCGCCGTGATTACGTGTGTTGGAAGAGTTTCCGATGCGCCATCCGTGAACCAGGACTGAAGTTTTTCGCGTTTGCGTGGCTTTGCAAAAGTGGGTTTAGCCTGCGGAGCAGGCGTAGGCATAAAGCCTGGGGCTTGAGCCCCAGGGTGCAGTAAGAATAATTCTCAAGCCCGCGAACGCGGGCGATAAAAACATCGCGATGAAATACAAAGCGAATTGACTCAAGGGCTGCCGCCCATTTCATGGGCTCGAAATTCTGTTGATACCGAATTCCTGGGGCTCACGCCCCAGGCTCTATGCTTGAGCCTGCTCCGCAGGCTAGATTCGAATTTTTAGTGCAAAGCTCGTCTGCGTAGAAATTGATGTTCACTCTGGATCTGAAAACTCTGCCATCTCAGGAGGTCTCCCCCAATGGAGCGTTGCAGGTATAACCATTATCTCTCTCTCATTATCCTCGCCCTCGGCTGCTGCTTCCTGGCTTCGGCCACCGTTAGCGCTCAAGGCAAACAGGCGATAATTATCTTACGGCCCGCCGGTGCTGATACGCGTGAAGCAGGATGCGACGGCACCACGGATATTGTTTTTCAGATCGCAACCGACGTAAAAATTAATAACAAAGACGAGGTGCGTCTGCTTAACGGTTTTTCGGCAAACAACTCTTCCGAGTTGGTGGGCCGCGACCCCTACGATCGCTCGGGCAAGATCAAGGCGAAAGATCTCTTTTCGTTGAAGTGGAGCAACGACGGACTGCTTTACGCGATTTCTGTCAGTGGCCAGGCTCCGGTTGTAGTTGTGCCTGACAACATGAAACCGCAGAAGGGCGCCGCACTGTCGCTCAATTCATTCTATGGCGTGACAGTTACCGGCGATGCGCGCGACGGCAAACAGAAACGAAAGCTTAGTCTCGGGCTGAGAGAAGTGTGGAAAATTTATTTTGTGCCCGACGGCGCCAACGTCAATGACACTCTGTTTACTCACGCCGCCGAGGAGCAAAGCGTTTCTATCTGGGAAGCGTATCTGCGAAAGACCAGCAACTATCGGAACAGCGAAGCAAACGCGAAGATGCGCGACGCCGTGCTTGAATGCGCGCGCGGCGATCTGCGGCGCTTCGTCGGTGGTGAATATGGCGCGCTGGCCAAAGCACGCGAACGTGTTGCGAGGGCGCAGTCGATAAAAGACGACGAGGTCAGCCGTCAACTGGCAGCCGATATTCAACGTGAACAACAGAAGGTTGAGGATGCGCGCAGCAAGGCGGAGCAATTGATCAAGGCGGAGAAGTGGGATGAAGCAATAGATGCGGCCGAGCCGATTCTCAAGTATCTCACCTCCTGGCCTGATCTAAATCAGATGTACAACCATGCCCTCGAGCAAAGTCATGAGATTCACCTCAACGCCGGCGACAAAGAGTTTCTTGCTAACCAACTCGAAGGCTCGCTTGGTGATTGTTCGCTCGCCTGGAAGCGATTGCCAAACTCAGAGCGAGCGCGCGCTTGTGTCTGCCGGGCCCGCACCGAGATAGCCCTGCGCGATTCCAAGAAGAATCGTCAGATCAGCCATCCAAAAGACGCTAAGGAACTCTTAGAGAAACAGATTGCCGATTCCGATTGCAAACAGGATCCGCGTCTGGCCGTGGAGCTCAAGGGCGCCAAGTGTGAGTATGCGCAACAGCTCTATGCCGAAGCGCGAAAGCTGCTTGGTGTTGGCGGTGGCGCCCCGGCTCGAGCGGTTGGCCCGCGGCGCCGCGCTCCCGCTCAACCGGCCGGCGCCGTCAACGTCAAACTAATTAGCATGCAGAACAAGAAGGACTTTCGCGATGCCCGCGAGAAGCTGCAACTGGCTAGTGAGTTGTGTGTCGACGAAGGCATTCAGTCTTTACTGCAGGCAACAAACCGTCGCTTGTCTGACTTTTGCGTAACGGAAGCGAAGAGCGCCTTGCAACGTAACAACGACGGCACCGCCTATGTTTACCTGCAGAGTGCGGAGGTCTACACGCCTCAGGATGCCACCGTCTCGAGTTTGCTCAACGAAGCCCGTGAACGTTTTCAGCAACGCACCCGCGTGAGTATCGGCAGCGTATTCGAGAGCAACGTGCATAACGAAGGCGCCGGCGTGCTTATCAACGAAGTTACCGACGCCATCCAGTCGGCGGCCACAGAAGCTGGATTGTCGCAACCGAATGTTCTCGATAGTCAGGAAGCTGCCGGAGCCTGGCGCGCGATTCAGGGAGGACGAGCGCTGAATTCGCCGACGATAATCTTCAACGGCACCGTCATGGCTACCAACGTTGATGTCAGCAGCAATCGGCACAGCGTGGATTCGTCATATAGTTATGAAAATGAGCGATGGAAGGAAGCCGACCGAGTGCACGATGCGAAGAATGAACAATATAAGAACTGCAAGAAGCAGTATGGTGAGCAACCTTGCGGACAACTCGGCGCCGAAGTCGCGCAACTGCGCGCCTATCGCGATCAGTTTCCACGCAACATCACCGAGCGTTATTCCTATAGCGAAAATCCAATTCAGATGGTGGGCGGGGCGAGAATGTCCTTGCGATCGAGCGACAGCATTTCGCGCAGCGCGCGAGTGGCGGAAAATCTGGAGGCGGCCGATCGCTGGGAGTGTGTCGAACGATCCGGAGTGAATCCACAGGACTACAGCGCCCGAGACTCATCCTGTCCGGAACCAAATAGAGAAGCGTTGTTTGGCGGCATCGTGCTTAAGATCAAGCAAGAGGCCCACCGGATTGCCCTGACACAACTGCGCGACCTGCCGTTCAGTTATTACAAGCGCGCGCAGAGTTCACCTAACCGCCAGCAGTCGGTTGAAGATTATCTGCGTTTTGTCTTTCTTAGTCGCGACAAATCCGGAAGCGAAGCGCAACAGGCCCGGGCATTCCTGATTGCCTACGATCCGGAACTGACCACTGATGGAGTGATGCGCTGATCAGTATGGACTCAACTCACCATAGATATGGGGTCGTCTTAAAGCCTCTCCTGGCGGTCGTGTTTGTGTGTTCGCTTGGCGGCACTGTCCAAGCGCAAGGGCCGTGCGGTGGGAAGCCGTGTCCGATAGTAAGGATCGAAACTCACCGTCACGTTCCGCATCGTCCGAGGCCTCATTATCCAGGTAAAAAGCCGCCCGCCGATTCTGCGCCCGAGTGTGAAGACGCGGAACTCGTCGTGGTTTGCGGCATGCCTGGTTGCGAGATAACGCTCAATGGCAAAGACCGTAACGTCACTGACGATCTCGGCGGTATCACTTTCCAAGTCGAGGGCAACCAGAAATACAAAGTGCGAGTTACGAAGCCCGGGTACGACAGTTATGAAAAGATGGAAGAGATGTTGGCATGCGGCGATCAGCGCGAAGTTAAAGCATCGTTGCCCGCGAAGCCCGTAGCGTTGCGCATCCGCACCATACCAGCAGCCTGCGACATTTACCTCGATGGCCAAAAGCAACCCAGCGGCAGCGATGCGGAAGGTCTGTTTTCCTACGTACTCTCGCGGCCGACGCTGCTTGTCGAGGCTCGCAGGAAAGGCTTCCTGAGTGCCACCAGAAACATTTTTCTGCGCCCTGAATTGGCCAATCAGGAAACGGTGCTGCAACTCGATCCGATCAGCGCCGTTTTGAGACTGACGGCAAACGTAGCGAGCGCGCAGGTGACGATTGACAATCAAAGATCAGCGAAGCCAATCAGCGATCGAATACTTATGTCGCCGGGCCCACACACACTTGCGATTGAGGCGCTCGGGTACGCTCCGGTAAAGCTCGAGTTAACCGTCGCTCCCGACGAAACGATAAGTCGAGAGGTTCAGCTTGAGCGACTCGCGGTTCCCCTATTGTTGCAACAGGCGGCGGTCGCACTCAATGAACGTCGTTACGGCGACACGCAGAAGTTAGGCGAATTCGTTTTCGCGACTGACCCGGGAAACCCGACCGCCCATCGCTTGGTTGGACAGGTCTACGTCGAGCGCAACGACTTTGGCAACGCTGGTTCCCACTTCGCGCAAGCGCTGGCTGGCGACGAGCCGGTGACCCTTCGCATCCGGCGACACGCGGGCGAAAAATTCGATCTCAACAAAGGACATGACGCCTGCGAAGCTCGGCTGGTTCTCAGTAAGAACGAGGTGGAGTTTCAGGGAGTCAGGGTTGCCACGGATAATTTCAAAGTCGCCTACGATCAAGTGCAGGTAGTTGGCATTCAACTCAAGAACAACGCCGCGCCCTACCTGGGCACGAAGGTTACCGCCAACGGCAAGCGACGCGACTTCAATTTTTACAGCTACGACAACGAACTCACGCAGGCAGCCAAGGCTTACCTGCAAATGCTTCAGGGGCTGTTACGACCGCACTGATGCGTTTCACTCAACTCAGGAGGCTCCCCAGCGGAGTACGTGAAACCTGGATTGTAGGAGGGCCACAATGTTGAAGAAAAGTGCAGTACAGTTTTCCATGTTAGCAATGGTCTGGTTGATAACTTGTCCTGAGTTATTCGCGCAAACGCGAATTCATTTTGTTAAGGGACGGACATCGGCAACTGTTTCGGGAAGTATAGTCAGGAACGGTTACAAATGTTTTGTTTTGAAGACTCGCGAGGGTCAGTCTCTTGATGCGACGGTAAGCTCCCGAAGTGGAAAAGTGCAGTTTCCGTGGGCTTCGGGGGCTGGCTACTACAAGGGCGGAACCAGCCATAGCAGAGTGACGAGTGGCGGCGATGAGGAACTCTGTATCGAAAATGGTGGGAACGCTACAACTTTTACTTTAACAATCTCAGTTCATTAGGTTCTCGAACCTGCCTGGCAACTAATCAGGGACGATCAGCTTAGCAGGTACAGATCTCGATCAAACTATGGTTTGCCTGAATTGCAAAACCTCAAACGCCGACGGCGTCCGCTTTTGCTCTAACTGCGGCGTTGACCTCGAAGTCACGCGACAATTTTCGGCGCGGCCGCAACCCGGCACGCTGATAGATGCGCCCACTGATCCGGTGCTTAACCAAACGATCGCGGGCCGCTATCGTATCGACGCGAAACTGGGCGCGGGTGGCATGGGCGCGGTCTATCGCGCGACGCGACTGATGATCGGCGACGAAGTGGCGGTCAAGATTCTTCACTCCGAGCAGAGTGATCCAAATGCCGCCGCGCGCTTTCGCCGCGAAGCGCAAGCAGCCGCACGCCTGAAACATCCTAACGCCGTAACGATCCATGACTTCGGTGTCACCGATGATGGTTTGCAATACCTCGTTATGGAAGTGGTTGAGGGTGAGAGTCTCCGGCGAATCATCAAACAGCGAGGACCGCTGACCGTCTCCGCGGTCGCGGAGATCCTCAATCAAGTTTGCAGCGCGTTGGACGAAGCGCACCGGCACAACATCATTCATCGCGATATCAAACCGGATAACATCATCGTCAACGTTATTGACGATCGGCTGAAAGCAAAAGTGCTGGACTTCGGCATCGCCAAGCTGCGCGACGACCTCGCCAGCAATCTCACGCAGACAGGCAGCATTCTCGGAACGCCGCACTATATGTCGCCGGAGCAGTGTCTTGGAGAGGAACTCGACAGTCGTTCAGATATCTACAGCATGGGTATCGTCTTGTATGAGATGCTCACTGGCCTTGTCCCTTTTAACTCGCCTACCTCGGCAGCCGTCGTAGTACAGCAAGTTACGCAACTGCCCCCGCCCTTGAGTTCTCTCAACGCCGCCATTTCGCCGACCGTAGAGGCTGCAGTGCTGCATGCTTTGGAGAAACAGCGCGACGCGCGCCCACAAACCGCCGGCGCGTTGGCCGCTGAATTCAGCACGGCGGCTAACAAGTCGAACCTTCCTCGTCAACCGGCGCCGACACCTGAAGCTTATGGAAGGGGTCAAGGACCGACGTGGGGCAATGCGAATCCGGCGTCGCTGTCTACGATGGTTAGTGACCGTGCCTCTCAACAAAGGCTAGCGAGGACGCCGTTGGTTGGATCAGCGTCGTCTGGCTCGGAGATCAACCACAAGCCTAAGGCGAAAGTTGTTTGGCTAGTTTTGCTGGGCGCAGTTTCCTTGCTGGTACTGGGCGGTCTGCTCGGCTGGGCGCTGTTAAGAAACGGTACTTCTCAAACGACGAATCAATCTGGCCAGGCAAATGCGAACGCGAGCACGAACGAACGGGCAACTGCGCCGGTGCGAATAACAGCCTCGGCTTCATCCATTAGAAATCCCATCTCGATTGCGAACTATCGGGCCGGCAACGCGCTTGACGGCAGGTTGAATACAGCCTGGGTGGAAGGCGTGGAGGGGCCAGGCATCGGGGAGTGGCTGCGTTTGGATTTCGATCGTGAGGTCAGTATCCGCAGCATCACCATCGCCCCCGGCTACTTCAAGAGCCCGGCAATTTGGATCGAGAATAATCGCGTTGCGGCGGCGAGCCTACAGTTTTCAGACGGCACTGTGCGGCGCTTTAGTTTCCCCGATCGAATGGAAACGCAAACGCTGAGCTTTGGTTCGGTAAAGGCAACCTGGGTGAAAATAGTTCTCGAAGAAGTCTACTTCGGAAAAGACCCGGACACCCCTATCTCCGAAGTCTCCTTCGATTTTGGAGAGGGAGTCACGGCTGCTTCTCATGGTGGGAATACCGAGAGTGGTCTGCCCTCAACTAACAGCTATGGATCACTCGAAACCACGATAGTCAATGGGCAGTCAATTGGCGGCGCTGATCTCGCGGGTCTATCGGTGACGGAACTACAGCGTCTGCGTAATACGGTCTACGCCCGCCACGGCCGAATCTTCAATACGCCGGAACTGCAACGGTATTTTACCAGCCGCCCGTGGTATACGCCGCGCGGCGATTATGCCGATCAGGATTTGACGGATATTGACAGAGTGAACGTCAATCTGGTGATGACCGCTGAAAAGGGATTGCGATAGCGCCCATGGGCTCCAAATGTTACGATAAGCAAAAGTTTTTGCAGGCCATTACGGCTCTAACTCTGCTGGCGCTCTCTTTATCTTGCCACTCATCTCAGCGCCAAAGCATTGGTGTAAATCAGCAAGAGCCGCCGCAGTCATCTACGATCCAAGGGAAGACTATTTGCATCGATCCGGGCCACCCCTCTGAAGTGAATAGCGGTGCGACGGTTCAGAACGGTACGACTGAAGTTCACATCGCGTGGGTTGTCGCCCTGGCAGTTAAGCAAGAGCTCGAAGCGCGCGGCTTCCGAGTGGTGTTGACCAAGTCGCAGGAAGCGGAATTGGTCACTAACAAAGATCGGGCATTTATCGCAAACAATGCGAATGCAATGCTCATGGTTCGCTTGCATTGCGATACGGGGAGAGAGGGCGGGCTGGCCCTCTACTTTCCTGATCAGCAGGCGACCAAAGATGGATTTACCGGACCTCCCCGCGACATCATCGAGCGTAGCAAGTCACTTGCCGAGATGCTTCATACCGAGATGACGAAGCACCTCCGCGAATTTCTTAGAGACGGCGGCGTACGGGGTGACTCAGCGACGGCAATCGGCTCAAAGCAAGGTGCGTTGACGGCTTCGATATTTTCAAAGGTCCCGATCGTCACAATCGAAATGGTCGTATTGAGCAACAAAGCCGACGCCGAATTTATCAAGACTGAGGCTGGCCAGAAGCTAATGGCTCACGCAATCGCCGCGGGAGTTGTCGCGTTCGCCACGCCCTCACCGGAGATTTAACTGCTTGCCTTCAATGATCTGTCAAAGCTGTGGCACGTCCAACTCCGACTCAGCGCGGTTCTGCTCGAGTTGTGGAGCTGAGCAGCGCGCTTACAATGCTTCGTCTGCCGCACTCGCGACCGAGAGTGAAGAGCTCACAATACTTAGATCGACGCGCAGAGATGAAGCGGCAACGTTGGTAGACACAAACGGCGATCGTTTGCTGGGGTCTACGGTTGCCGGCAAGTATCGCCTCAACGCGAAGCTGGGCGCCGGTGGCATGGGCGCAGTCTATCGCGCTGCTCGCTTACTCATCGGCGACGAGGTTGCCGTCAAGCTCCTGCATGCCGAGCAAACAGATCCGCAGGCCGGGGAGCGCTTCCGCCGCGAAGCCCAGGCAGCCGCGCGACTCAAACATCCAAACGCCGTAAACATTTACGATTTTGGTATTACAGATGAAGGCGTGCAGTATCTGGTGATGGAGTTGGTTGAAGGTGAAAGTCTTCGCAAGATCATCAAACAACAAGGGCCGTTACCTCTGGCAACTTCTTCGGAAATAATCAACCAGGTATCGGCTGCCCTGGACGAAGCCCATCGTCACCACATCATTCATCGCGACGTTAAGCCCGATAACATCATCGTCAATAGCTCCGCTAACGGCTTGCGCGTGAAGGTGCTTGACTTCGGAATCGCGAAGTTGCGCGACGACGCAGTCAGTAACCTGACGCAGACGGGCAGCATGGTAGGCACGCCGCACTACATGTCGCCGGAGCAATGCATCGGTGAAGAGCTTGACAGCCGGGCGGATATCTACAGTTTGGGAATTGTTCTTTACGAGATGTTGACGGGAACAGTGCCGTTTAATTCACCCACGCCGGGAGCCGTGGTTGTCCAACACGTAAATCAACCGCCAGCAGCGCCGCGAGTGCTCAACGCGAGTATCACGACGTCAGTTGAGAGAGTAGTGCTGCACGCGCTCGAAAAGCGACGGGAGGCCAGACCGCAATCAGCGGGCGCATTTGCGGCTGAGCTGGCCAACGCAATCAGCAACCCGGCTTCAGCAAACCAAAGCGCCCCGCCGGCCACACTGTTCATGGATCCGCAGGCCTCTGCCAGCGGCTCGGCGACGCCACGTCCTTTAGAACGAAGCAACGTTGTATCCGGAAATCGAAGCAGCACCGCGCGAGTTGTCGGTTTCACGATTCTGGCAACCGTATTCTTGCTTGGCATGGGCGGTCTCGCTGCGCGAATGTTACTTAATCCCAGCAGCGAACGGCACGAGGCCCGCGGCGGCTCCGATGTTCATCCTATTGAAAGCCCATCTGTAAACCAGCCGCGATCAACTCTCTCCGAATCGACACCCGTGCCAACGGTTCGCACCCCAGTTGATCCGCCAGTGAATACGCCGTTAGCGAAAAGAGAAATTCTGGATACTCTCGATGGCTGGGCCGGAGCAGCCCGCGCGCACGATCTTGACGCGCAAGTGGCTTTTTACGCGGACGTGGTCGATCCCTACTTCCTCAGGCATAACGTAAGCGTTGCCGACGTTCGCACCAATCGATCGCTGGCCTATACGCGTTATTACAAGCTTGACGTGCAACTCAGCAATATTGATGTAGAGATCGATCCGTCAGGAAGCTCAGCTACCGCAACCTTCGATAAGTCGTATTCATTCGAAGGCGAGAAGGTCTTGTCGGGCTCAGTCAAATCAATGCTTTGGTTGACGAAGACCGGATCGCGCTGGCTCATAAGCGGGGAGCGAGACTTGAAGGTGTATTACTCGAACAAGCGGTGAGGTTGGACCCAAGGCCAGGTCATCATCAGGAGCCGAGGGCGATGGCAACGTTCCAGAAGTTGGAACTTACTACCTATCCTTCAGACATTAGCCTTACGAGTCTGAGGAGAAAGTGAAGAGAGGTGTCCCCCCATGAACTGTACAAAATGTGGAGTATCGAATGCTGCCACCGCGCGCTTCTGCTCAGGCTGCGGCGCGGGACTCGCTAGCTCAAACCCCTTTGATCAGGCAGCTAACGCCGGAGGTGCTGCGCCCGCGGCCGCGGCTGCACGGGCACGGGAAGTTTCTGACGACGAAGTGACACGGATCCGCCCGTTCAACGTGAGCGAGCGAGAGCAGCCTGCGCGGAAACGTGATCCGCACCTGGGCCAAATTATCGATGGCAAGTATCGCGTCGACGCGAAGATCGGAGAAGGCGGCATGGGTGCGGTGTATCGCGCCGCGCGTCTACAGATTGGCGACGAAGTAGCGATCAAGATTCTCAACGCGGAACAGGTCTCGGAGCCCCAGGCCAGGGAACGGTTTCAGCGCGAGGCGCAAGCCGCCGCCCGGCTCAAACATGCCAATGCTGTTTTTATCATCGACTTTGGTATTAGCAGTGAGGGGCTCGTCTATCTGGTGATGGAATTGCTCCACGGTGAGAGCCTGCGACAGCTTATCAAGCAGGAAGGCCCGCTGGCGGCGCCGGTTGTCGCTGAGATACTGAATCAGGTTTGCGCCGCGCTGGATGAAGCGCATCGACTTCAGATCGTCCACCGCGATCTCAAGCCCGACAACATTAACGTCAAAACTACAATTAAGGGCTTGCAGGTCAAGGTACTGGACTTTGGCATCGCTAAGTTGCGCGATCTGGCGACCAGTAACCTGACGCAAACCGGTAGCGTGATGGGCACGCCGCGTTACATGTCGCCAGAGCAGTGTATGGGTGAAGAGATTGACAGTCGCTCAGACATTTACAGTCTCGGGATTGTGCTCTACGAAATGCTTGCCGGCGACGTCCCTTTCAAGCGGCCGACTTCTACCGCAGTAGTGCTCCAACAAGTCAATGAACCGCCGCCGCCATTGCGAAGTGTTAATCCCGCCGTTTCGACGGCAGTCGAAGCCGTGGTGCTGCAAGCACTCGCAAAAAGTCGTGAGGCTCGTCAGCAAAGTGCCCGGGCCCTGGCCGCGGTGTTTAGCGCGGCAGTAAACTCGTCCACACCGATCATCACCAGGATACCAAACCCAACCGGACCGGAAACGGAGGTAATGGCCCCGCTACGACGCGCTAACACTGGACCAACCAATCCCGCGCCCCACGGTGGACAAGCCGGTCAGAATAAGATTCCCGTGGCGCTGATCGTCGTCGGAGCATTAGGCCTGTTGGCAATTGGCGCGCTGGTCGCGGTGCTGCTGGTCTCACGTGGCGGAACGACGAACAGTAACGCTGCCGCAAGTCCGCAGCCGAGGATAGACTCCAGCCCTGCGTCCACCAGTAGTCCCGGCATCAACGGCGGAGAAGTAAACGCGCAAAACTCAAGCGGGACTGTGCCGGCGCCGGCGCCGGTTTTGCCCAAGCCTCAACCGACAAGTCCGCCTTTACCCGACCAGTTCCAACGCGCGTATCAAGGAAAGATCAACGGAAAGGGTTTCTCGATGACATTGAGCAGGTCAGGTAGCCAGCTCACCGGGAGGGCCGCAACCAATAGCAACTGGGACTCACTTTCGGGGCGGATTGAGAGAGACGGAAGTTTTAGACTTGACGGGTACGAAAGCGGTATTGTCCGCACCGGTATTTACAGCGGACAGATACACAGCGACGGTTCAGTTACCGGACGCTGGACTACCACCGAAGGGCTGAAACCAAGGCCGTTTTCCGCAAGGGAGTAGTGAGAAAATATGAGGAATCAATCACTCAAAATCAAGCGGCAGCCTGTGTAGGGTTTGCAAGATCGGATGGTTTCTTGTTTGATTCCCTCTCTGCGCAAACTCCGCGTTCTCTGCGGTGAAATATTGAGTGCGGAAAGCTCACCGCAGACCGCAGAGATCGCAAAGGCTGCGCAGAAAAGCAGAAATCAAGACACTACCCAGATAGCCTAATGAGTTGACAAACTGTACCAACGTCGGATAACTCACAGGCAGCAAAAGCTGACAGCTTATGATGGTCGTTCCTGGTTTCGACTCAGGACCTCGCAGAACCGCAAAATATTCAGCATGAATGACGACTGGAGGCATCCCCCCAATGGCTCACGAAGTATTTATTAGCTATTCACAGAAAGATAAAGGTACTGCGGATGCCATCTGCCACGCGCTTGAGGGGCAGGGAATCCAATGCTGGTATGCGCCGAGAAATATACGAAGCGGGGCGAGTTGGACGGCTTCTATCATGGATGGGATTGGCAACAGCCGAGTAATGATTCTGGTCTGGTCGTCCAACTCCAAGGCCTCTCCGGACGTCACGCGCGAGGTACAGCACGCATTTACGAAACTGCTGACCGTAATTCCCTTCCGTCTTGAAGACATCCCACCCACTAAAGACCTGGAGTATTATCTTGACTTTGTGCAATGGCTCGACGCTTCAACGCTTCCACTTGAAGATAGCCTGCAGGGTCTCGTCGAACAGGTTAAGACCTCCCTTGAAGGAGAGAATTACCAGCAGCAGAAGCAGAAGAAGCACGTCAGCGTGCACAAGCGGAAGCCGCGCGCAAACGAGTTGAAGAACAAGAACGCCAACGAGTTAACCACAGCGCCTGAGCCCACCGACCCCGAGCCCACCGACCCCCCAGAAGCAGAAGCAAAAGCAGCGCGTCAGCGTGCAGAAGCGGAAGCTGCGCGCAAACGAGTTGAAGAACAAGAACGCCAACGGGCAGAAGCAGAAGCAAAAGCAGCGCGTCAGCGTGCAGAAGCGGAACTGATAAAGGCGGAAGCAGAAAAACGCGAACGAGCAGAAGCAGAAGAGCGGCAGCGCGCGGAAGCGGAGCTGATGAAGGCGGAAGCAGAAGAACGCCAACGAGCAGAAGCAGAAGAGCAGCAGCGTGCAGAAGGGGAGCTGATAAAGGCGGAAGCAGCAAAACGCCAACGAGCAGAAGCAGAAGCAGCACGTCAGCGTGCAGAAGCGGAAGCTGCGCGCAAACGAGTTGAAGAACAAGAACGCCAACGAGCAGAAGCAGAAGCGCTCCAGCTTGCCGAGGGCGAAGCTGCGCGCCAACTAGCAGAAGCAGAAGCCGGAGCTGTGCGCCAACGCCAACGAGCAGAAGCGGAAGAGCGGCAGCTTGCCGAGGACGAAGCTGCGCGCCAACGAGCAGAAGCAGAAGCGCTCCGGCTTGCCGGTGGCGAAGCTGCCCGACAACTAGCAGAAGCAGAAGCAGAAGCGCTCCAGCTTGCCGAGGCCGAAGCGCGCCAACGAGCAGAAGCAGAAGCAGAAGCAGCAGGTCAGCGTGCAGAAGCGGAAGCTGCGCGCATATCTGTTGAAGTAGAACCGAGTCCCAAAGTTTTCCCCCTCCGGCTGGTTGTGACTTCAGCACTTGTAGTCCTCATCGTCGGCGTGGCCATAGGCCTTGCGCTTTATCTGATGTGGCCGTCACCGCACGCTAGCACCAGCATCGAAACACCGACGTCTGCACAGCCGGTGCCAGAACCGCACCCCTTACCCGATCAGTTTCAGCACCGCTATGCAGGCACCATTAAAGGGCAGGACTTCCACATGGAGTTGGAGAAGTCAGGCTCCAACATAACAGGGAGTGCGTCAACCCCCCGTAACACGGACACTCTTAAGGGAACGATCGATAATGAGGGAAGCTTTAGCCTTGAAGGGGGTCCTAACGGCGATGTCACGGGCATTTACACGGGAAAGCTTCACAGTGACGGAACAATTACCGACGGACGTTGGACTAGCACAGATAGGCCGGGGTCATCAGCTCCCTTTAGCGTAAATAAGTAGTAAAAAAACATGAGACAAAATTATCATTCAAAAGCAAGCGGCAACGTGGGTAGATTTTGCAACACCCTCCTCCTGATCTGCGCGACGCTAATATCCGGCTGCTCAACATCCAGTTGTTCATCGCCGCAGAAGAGAGTGCGTCGACAGGTAGGAATACCTGAGGCCAACCGCGAAATTAGCATCATTCCCCAACCAAATTCGATAACACTAAACAAGGGTTATTTTGAATTTAGCCGGAACACTAAAATCATCGCGGTCGACGACGCCGCCCGCAAAGCAGCAGCCTCTCTGAAGAACATCTTGATGGAAAGATATAAATTCGAGTTTGATGTAACCGCGAACACGGGCGCGCAGAACTCGATCACTTTTTCGACGGCCACGGGCGACCAACAGCAATCGGCGGAAGGGTATTCTCTAAAAATTGAGCCAAGCGCTATTCAAATAAGTGGCAGTGAACCCGGCATGTTCTATGGGATTCAATCGTTGGTTCAACTCTTCCCCGCAGACTTCAGTGGCGAGGCTCAGATCCCTGCGGCGGATATTCGGGA
>JANLYZ010000272.1:0-10185 GCA_031365905.1 Chloracidobacterium sp.
CAACTATTGAGGCACGGAGCAGGGATGTGCGAAAGAGTACGGGCTTCATGGGTATATCTCCTCTAGATCTATTTCCTATTAAGGGTTCTTAGCAAGGTTCACGGTACTGCGCGACGGTATTACTAGTCGCGCGACAAGTCAAACAGTTCTTCTCAAATTTTTGACCAACGGTTCGTCGATCACGCCGCTGCGGCCATAATGACTAAAGACATTCGTATCCATCCTGGTGCGCGCCAGCAGCTCGGTGGCCGCAAATGCTGGAGAGTATGACTGCACTTCTTCCCGTTGATCGTTTATCAGCGTGACCGTCCAGTAGTTGGTGTTGGTTGTTAGCTGTAGCTTGAACTCGACTTCGCCACGCCGCTGAGTGAAAGGCTTTATGCGATAAATCATGGGCAACCACGAACTGGTTTGCATCGTTGAAATAGTGACGCCGTTGATTAAGGTCACTTCGGCCCATACTGCAAAGCAGTTCACTCTTCGCGTGTCGGATATTTCCCAGCGACCAATCAGATTACCCAAATCCGGAGCAGTTAAAATCTCTGCCAAACTCGCACACACTAACTGCTGCGCGTTCGCAGTGGTGCGCAAGCGCGCCTTGTTATTCAAACCAATGGGAATATTCAACGCGAGGGATTCGAAGCGGCTGGCGGTCATCCGTATACCGGCAGGCAGTTTCGTGTGCCGAGTCGTGAGATGAGCAGGGGCAGCCATGAGCGCTACCGATTCCGGAATCAACCTGCCGTCAGGTTTTAGGAATCTTTCGCGAGCGTCGATCATTATCGAAGCAATTGATTCGTCGAAGACCAGGTGACCGACTGTCTCCGAAATGACCAGGTCAAATTCTTTCGCCAAATCGATCTGTCTCGAATCTCCCTGGACAACTGCCACTCGATCGGCAACGCCGTTCTCATGAGCAAGATCCTTAATTATTCCAACGAGCAGCGGCTCCTCTTCGACCGCTACAACTTTCCTGGCACCCAGCATGGCAGCCGCGACTGCCCAGATCCCGGTGCCCGAACCGATATCCAACACGCTTGAATCTTTGGTAACGGTCTTTTGTAGCGCACGGTAGAGCGGCCGGTTTCTGTTCGCATCGCTCAGTAAGGCTTCGTGCCCTTTCAAGAGGAGATCGGTGTGATTGTATAAGCTCGCCTCGGCTTCGTTATTATTACCCACAACCTTGCCCCTTCGATTGCCGTACGTCTTGCTTCGCTACTTGCCACTGCTCCCGATGAGTAAGTTCTCAACGAGATGGCCCGAATGCTTTTTGGCCCAGCCAGAGTGGCTGGGCCAAATCCAAAAGACGGAACGGCACGTTTACAAATTGTACCCTTCCGCAGTTACGCTTGGGCCATCTTAATTCATCAATTACGAGGCGGGAAGACGCCTTGCATTGCAATGATAAAAGTCAGGCACAGAAAGGGAGACATGTTGTTGTGCGGCTGGCTCCCGCCCGTCAGAGCCAGCGCCTGCGGGCTCATTTGCGCATTCTGGGTGGTTTGATACAAGGCTGGGGGAGTGCGTGTAGTCCCAATGCTGGACCACGCATTACCAGCGGGTGAGTCCTGATTTGAGCCCGAAGTGGCCTGCGCCGTGTGGCCGTGACTGGGCATCTCCGAGGTAAGCAACGTGACCGCCGACTCGCCACTCATCTCACCCAGGAAACGCTGCGATAATCCCGGTCCCTGTCCGGCATGCATCGGCGCGCTGCCTTGAAGATTGGGAAGGGCGAAAGTGCTTTGGCCATTACCGCCGTAGGTGGTGCCCAAAAGCGAAAAGAGTGCGGTGTTTTGGCTGATCGGCAGTATCTGACCATCGCATGTGGCCCAGCCACGAGGCGGAAAGTTTCCGGCAAAAATTCTAATTTCAGCGACAAACGGATTAGACATAACTCTGTTCTCCTTTGCTTAGCGACAGAGAGAAACTGCTAGTTTCGGCTGGGGAATATTCCCTGAAGCGCGATGATGAAGTTCAAAACTAAATACGGCGACATGTTGTCGTGCGCCTGGCTGCCTCCGGTTGCTGTAGTGCCCGCCGGATTCATGGTGCCGTTCGGCTGCGCCGCATACGAGCCAGTAGCAGACCAGAAATTTCCGGCCGGCAGTCCTACGCTGGCCGCACCGGAATTGGCCGCCGGTACGTGTGTATGCGTAGGCATCTCAGCTTGCGTTAGTGTGTGCGCTTGTTCGCCCCCGGCCTGGCCGAGAGTTATGCCCTGGCCTACATAAACGGGCATTCGACCCTGAAGGTTCGGCAGCGCAAAGGTAGTTTGCCCGTTGCCGCCATAGGTTGTTCCCAAAATCGAAAACAACGCCTGGTTCTGATTAATCGGCAGGAATTGACCATTGCAAAACGCCCAGCCCCTGGGAGCAAAGTTCCATGAAATTATTTTGACTTCACCGAGAAATGGTTGCGCCATAATTTTCTCCTCTCAATGTCACAGCTATTCGCGGTTCACCCGGGCGAACGCGCGCGATCCGTGACCCTTTTCTCACTGAGTCGGAAAGATACCGAAGAGCGAGATAATAAAGTTGACTACCAGATACGGCATCATGTTGTCATGAGGCTGGCTGCCGCCCGCAGGACCCACAGCCTGCGCGTTCATCGCGGCAGCGGGCGCGCTGTTGGCATAAATTTGCTGTGTTGCTGCGGGTATTGCCGCCCATAGTCCGTTGCCGGGACCCTGCAAGCCACTGTTAGAGGTCTGGCATTGCGGCACGTGATTGTGAGAGGGGATTTGCTGCGTAGTAAGCGTAACCGACTCCACGCCTCCGGTCTGACCCAGCACGAATCCTGAACCCACATGGAGCGGGATCCGACTCTGCAAGTTCGGCAGCGCAAAAGTAGATTGGCCGTCCCCGCCGTAGGTGGTTCCGATTAAGGTGAAGAGCGTGTCGTTCTCGCTAATCGGCAACAATTGCCCACTACATAACGCCCAACCCGCTGGGGCGAAGTTACCGCCAAACATTCTAATCTCACCGACAAATGGTTGACTCATAGTTTCCTCCTGAGCCTGATGTTAATTCTTGAAATGCCAAAACGAGAGTCCTGGAGAACTAGCCAGGCCGTGAACTACACCCCCGAGACCGATCCGAAGCTGAGTACTGAACTACCCGACGAGGCCGGGATTGTATTCCCTAATCGCTGGAACTACAAGAATAAATTTTCGATTGCGCGATGAAAGTTAACTTGCAGGTAGTTTAATCTTCAGCTTGACTGACAGAAATCTTACTAAGGAAAGGCAGAATCGAGTTCCTCGGCCGACGCCAGTGACCGGAAATTTTCGCGGCAAGGCACGGCTGGCCTATCCAGAACCCTTAACTTCCAGGACTTTTGCAGCAGAAGTTGCTGCACTCCATTCAAGCAGGAGATTGAGACCCACTTCCTCGACCTTAGTAAACCCCAGGCGCTCAAACAAACTCAGCGAGCTCGCGGAATCAACGTATACGCGAATGCATTTTCCTGAACTTTCGGCTTCACCTATCAACTCGCGCACCAAAGCGCTCCCGACTCCCTGACGACGACGCTCCGGCAATACGGCGATGTCGAGAATTTGAATCAGCTCAGCATCGCGGGCGATATACAAGCGGCCCACCGGTTCTCCCTCAGCCAGGATCACTTTGTATTCGGCTGTTGGAAACTGTTCGTGGTAATGCGCTTGCTGGGCTTCAAACTGCATACGCAAGAAACCCAGCCGTTGCTCTTCAGTCCAGGGCACCAGCGCCATTTCTTCTGCTCGCGTACCGGCATAAACCGCAAACAGGAAGTTCGCATCATTCGGACTAACATCTCGCAGCGTGATGGTCATGTGGGCTGGATTTTTTTCGCGGTTCAGGAAGTAGTTGAGATGCGATTGAAGACTGCCTCGTAGTCAGTGCCTTGATCGGTTCTGGAAACGGGAACCAGAAACAACTCGAAGTCGCCCAGTTGCTCGTGCGAAAATCGCCGATTGCCCTGGTCAAGAAACGTTTCGCTCGGTCCACGAAATACGATCGAGAATCGCTCTTGCCTCGGAGAAAGAAGCAGATCCGAAACTTCGATCAGCGTAGCATCAACCGTCTTCTCGTCGTCGAGATAAACTCGAAACGCTGAATTCAGTTGCTCGGCGAATGCCGCATGCGGCGGGAGATCTGCCATTATTATCTGCCCTTCCTCTGACTATTGACATTATTAATGCCACTCACGTAACGGTGGGCGCCCACATCATCTGCGAATATACTTCATCTCCTGCAATTGGAGAAAACCCCAATCGATCATAGAGCCGGACCGCCGGATTCAATTTGTACACAGCCAGTTGAACCGACTTCTTTTCAGCCATCGCCTCATCCATCAGTTCGCGAATTAAAAACGATCCGATGCCGCGGTCTCGGTGTTCAGCCAGCAGCGCAATGTCGATCAACTCGATCACATCGGCTCTTCTATCAACCAGCATTCTCCCGATCGGCTGGTCGCCCAGCATGACGATGTTGTTTACGGCCGCCGGGTAACCTGCGGCGTAATTCTGCTGCTGCGCGTTAAACTGCATCTGGAGAAACACCTTGCTTTGGGCCGGGTCCCAGTTGAGGGCAGCCAACTCGTTGGTTCTGGTGCTAGCAAAGACCGTCAAAAGAAAACTTTGGTCCGCAGGTGTGGCTGCCCTAAGGGTCACTGCGGCCGACTGCTCAGAGGTTATGTTCAAACGCGCTGCTCCTGAACTCATCTTGAAATCCGGCGATTTGCCGAGTCAATACTAATCTGATATTAGATCACTTTTCGCTTTCTTGTGCCAGCGACGCCTGAAACACAAATGATTAGTAGCTGCAAACTGCCCTTCGATCTAGATCCGCAACTCTTGCGAGTGGATCTTGAGCGGCTTGGGCCTGAGGTCTGGACACCGCATTTCAACAAAGGCTATTACGAAGGTGACTGGGCCGGCCTGGCCTTACGCTCAAACGGCGGCGCCACCAATCAATTGTATTCCCATCCGAAACCGGACGGCTTCTTTGTTGACACGCCAGCGCTTGATCGCTGTCCAAACATTCGCGCTGCGGTGGAACTATTCGAGTGTCCCATGCGCGCGGTGCGACTGCTTAGGTTGACTGCCGGTTCTTCAATTCGTGAGCACCGCGATTTCGATCTGAGCTACGAAGACGGCCAACTTCGCTTTCATATTCCGATCGTCACAAACACGAAGGTGATTTTCTTTCTCGATGCTCATCAGGTGGAGATGAAGGAAGGCGAGTGCTGGTATCTCGACTTGAGTTTGCCGCACTGGGTTGAAAACCAGAGTGCAAGCGATCGGGTTCACCTGGTCATCGATTGCGAGGCCAACGACTGGTTGCGCGAACTCCTTTCAACCGCTGAAGCTGAAGATGCGCGAACGCGGACTGTCCGGAGCGAACACGAAGAATGCCCTCCCTGCGCGGCGGAACTCGAACGCTTTCGTCAGGCCGTGTTTGGTGATCTGAGCTTGCAACAGCAACTCCGCTGCACGAAGGACTGGGAGAGTTTCGGACGGCTGGTCGTTTCTCTGGGCCGAGACCGCGGCTATCGTTTTACACTGGCCGATGTCGAAGCAGGGATTCAGGCCGGACGACGCTCGTGGATTGAGAGATGGGTGGATTGAGCGACATTGATCGGCTTGCGGGTTGGCTCCCGATTCGCATTTACTGGGGCGAAGGACAACCAATCGTGGATTGGTGTCAGCCGGCGAAAGCGCGCTTCATCGATCCCTTCTTCGATCAAACGATCGAAGACTGTATGTCGGATCCCTTTAACCTGCTGTTCCGGCAACAGACTCCAATTGAAGCGCTCGATCAGCGCAGCCAAGTGGCTCCGGGAATCAATCCCACTGGCTTCATATTCCACATGTCCCGTTCAGGCTCCACGTTGATCTCGCAACTCCTGGCCTCACTTCCCCGGAACATTGTGATTTCGGAAGCTCCTCCGATTGATGCTACTTTGCGAGCACAACAGAAAGTCGCAGCGGTAACTGACGAGCAGCGAATTAACTGGCTGCGTTGGTTATTGAGCGCGCTTTCTCAACCGCGAATCGGCGAGCAAAGGTTTTTTGTCAAGTTCGACGCCTGGCACATCCTTGAGTTACCACTGATACGCCGCGCGTTTCCCAATGTCCCCTGGCTTTTCGTATATCGCGATCCGGTCGAGGTTTTGGTTTCCCAACTCGATCACCGCGGCGCTCACACGATTCCCGGCGTGCTTGCACCCAGCTCATTCGATATTTCTCCCGATCAAGCCTGGACCTTCGAACCTGAAGAATACTGCGCCAGAGTTCTGGCTGCGTTGTGTCAGGCCGGATTGCAACATCACAGCAACGGCGGCTTGCTGATCAATTACAAACAACTACCGGAAATAGTTTGGACTGCAATTTCAGAATTCTTTGGGATCGATTTTTCCGCCGCCGAAATTGCGGCGATGAATGAGACGACGCGAAGGCATGCCAAGAATCCTGCCCTGGTCTTTCAAAATGATTCGAGTGATAAGCGCCGAAAAGCGACTGAGAAAATCCTGGCTGTTGCAAACACCTGGCTTAACCCTCTCTATGAAAGGCTGGAGGCCGCCCGCCGCAACGCCGCCGGAGCGGTTCAATGATATCAACCGCCCAGTTCAACCTCCCCATACAACACGACCCTGAAAAGGTCGATTGCTCGATCTCGCCAGGGTCGAATTGCTTGTTCGACGGGAACAAACTTAATAATCGCTAGGGACGCTACTCCGGGGCCGAATGGTCAATTACAAGGCAGGGGAATCTTATGCCCGTCAGGCTGGATCGTCAAGAAAGATTTCTTGCAAGCGATCGCATTATCAATGTCTGGTAACACCGGGATCACCTGTTGCCGTCAGGTAAGTTTGTGAACTCCCAGCGGTAATCAAGGTCCATTGAGTCTTTCCTTCAGCGTATTACCCTGGGTTCGCTGGTCAATACAAAAATCTTGGCTAGCGCTTTAGGCGAAAGTGAAATACACTGCGTTGCACGGGCCTTTGGGGAAAGCCCGTCCCACCAGAGTTATAAATAATAAATTTTACCCACCGGATATTTTTGAGGAGATAACTACGCTTATGCCAATATCACGCCGCTTTTTTCTGAAGGCAGGATCACTTACCGCGATTGTCGCGGGTGTGGCCCTTCGCCCGAATATTCTAGCCCTGGGTCGTAGCCTGACCCGGGCGACGAATCTCGGCTATCAAGTCCCAATCACGGCCCAGCAACAGCCGAGCTTCATGTTCACGCGCGCGACCTTCGACCCCTACGTGGGCGGAATTTTTCAGTCGCCTGATGCGCGCGGCAGGATGGTGAACCTGACGTTGCTGAGCGCGACCAGCAAGCAACCGGTGGACGGCCTAAGACTCTCCACCACAACTGCCAGCCAGACGGACTGCTTTTCGCTGATGTTCAAGGCTGCGAGGGTGTTGCCAGAGTCTCCTTCAATCCATCAGATGAGCCATCCGGCGCTCGGCAGTTTTGAACTGTTTTTAACTCCGCGTTCGCAGGCTGGCGGTGGGATGGGTTACGAAGCGGTCTTCAATCACATCTAGCAAAGCTATCAGCAGCGAATCCAAAACAGAGGGACTGCTAAAGCTCGAAATTACAGGTTCGAAGATACAGAATCCCAACGTGCGGACTTCTATTTCTTCAACTGGTCTTTCAGGTTGAGATTGCGAATCAAGCGGTGCAGATAGTTTGGATGGACGCCTAGAAGTTTAGCAGCTTCAGTAAAATTTCCTTTCGCCTGCTGCATCGCGCTCAGAATGATTTGCTTCTTGGTCTGGGCTACCGCCTCATGATACTTCGTGCCTGGCGCAGTCGCCGCCGGCTCGGATTCCAAAACAGATTCCGGCAAGTCTTCCAACAAAATCCGCCCGGACGTACCCAACACAACCGCGCGTTCGATCGCATTTTCCAGTTCGCGCACATTGCCCGGCCAGTCGTAACCGACCAAACGCGTCTGCGCTTCCGCCGAGATTCCGGCAATTCGCCGGTTGCACTTGTCGGCATACTTCGCCGCGAAATAATTTGCGAGCAACGGTATGTCTTCATGCCGTTCCCGAAGCGGCGGCATTTCCAAACTCACCACATTCAGCCGGTAGTATAGATCCTGACGAAACGTGCCCTTGATAATGCTCTCTTCCAAATTTTGGTTCGTGGCTGTTATGAGGCGGATGTCGACCTTGATGGGGCGCGTGCCGCCGACGCGTTCAAACTCGCGCTCTTGCAGAACGCGCAACAGCTTCACCTGAAGCGGCGGCGAGAGTTCGCCGATCTCATCAAGAAAGACCGTGCCGCCGTCTGCAATTTCCAGCCGCCCTTTCTTTTGCATCACCGCGCCCGTAAACGATCCTTTTTCGTGACCAAAGAGTTCGCTCTCCAATAACGATTCGGCAAGCGCGGCACAGTTAACCGCCATAAAGGCCTTGTCTGCTCGCTTGCTGTTCAGGTGAATCGCCCGCGCCGCCAACTCCTTGCCGGTGCCGCTTTCGCCCGACAGCAATACGGTGGAATCCGTTGGCGCAACTTTGGAAATGAATTGCAGCACTTCGCGAATGGGCGGACTCTCGCCCACCAGATTGTGTTCAATATTGAAGTCGGCGATCAGCCGCTGGTTTTCACTTACAAGCCATTCGAAGTGGCGGGCGTTTTCGATCGCGACTGCCGTGATGGCGGAAATCGCCGAGACGAGTTGCAAATGATCTTGATCAAACACGCTGGTTGGATCCGTGGTGTCGAGATAGATAACTCCGAGCGTGCGGTCCAACATCGTAAGTGGCATGCACATCACCGAGGCAGGCTGGCCGGGGCCCATGCTCTCCGCCGATTGAAACTTCCCCGCCTCCGTCTGATTCGTGATCAGGATTGACTCGCGATGCTTCAGCACCCAATTTGTGATCTTGCTGCTCACTTTGATCGAAACATCCTGGCCCTGTTCCCGGTCCAGGCCAAACACAGATACAAATGCCGCTTCGTCAACACCGGCCCCAGACTCGGTCAGCAGAACCACGCCGCGCTGAGCCGGCACTACCTCGAAGAGCAAATCAAGCAGAGTCTTTTGCAGTTTTTCCAGCCCACGAATCGCGTTGATGGTGGTACTGATTTTCATGAGCGCGCTTAAGTCGCGGGCCATCACGTAAAGCGCATCGTTGAATCTGAACTGCAAAGTAGAACCGCTGATCACCTGGCCGTGGTCAAAGCGAACTTCGCTTGACGAATTCATATCGGCATCGTGTGTTAGGAAAATAAACTGTGAATCGCCGATGCGGACTCGATCGCCGTGTTGAAGTTTGCGTCGCTTCACCGGCACGTCGTTGACAAACGTCCCGTTGAGGCTGTCGAGGTCGGCTATGACGAAGTGGCCATCCTCTTTCTCGATCCGGGTATGGCGGCGGGAGACTGACGCGTCGGCAATGCAAAGCGTGGCCGAAGTCTCGCGGCCGATGACGACCGGCAAGTCTTCAATCTTAAAGACGCTGCCTTTAAGTCTTCCAGAAATGGCTGTGAGTCGCGGGTTCATGCGAATCGTGTAGGCTGTGGTTTTGAGTGCGCAAGTGTACGCGTACCTTGAGCCGGCGGCAATAGGCAAGCGATTGTTTGCCTCGCCCGAATCTATCTTAACAGTTCCGCCGCTATCTAATTAGATAGTCAAACAATCACTCTCCATTACTTTCTTGCCAGCAATCTTTTAAGGACACGAAAAGTTTCGAGTGCGATGTTAACAGCCTCGCGAGCAGGTAAGCCCGAGTCTGATCGGCGTCCGGACGAGTCGCGGCACGAAAGTAGCTATGAAGCGAGGCAGCTCTCAAAAATGATGATGAGCTGAGCAAAGTTTGCGGTCGGCTGATTGGGCCCGTTGCCGCAAGGCAAGAGGAGAACACATGAAAAAGGAACTTGCTAAAGGAATCACGATGTTGGCGCTGATAGTTACGCTGGCGCTCGTCACGGCTGTTGTCTCAGCCAATGCCCAGTCGGCCAACAGCAACAAGGTTGTCGCAAACGTTCCGTTTGAATTTAGCGTCGGCTATAAGTCGATGCCCGCCGGAGAATATTCAGTGCAGACCATTGCGAGCGCCAGTAACGGACTGCTGATCCAAAGTACTGATGGAAAAATCTCGGCCCTGAGACTGAGCGACGCAACCGAGACCAGCAAAGACAAGCCGCGCGCACGCTTAGTATTTCACCGGTATGGCGAG
>JANLYZ010000275.1:0-5642 GCA_031365905.1 Chloracidobacterium sp.
CCGCTCTTGATGGCCGAATGAATTCCCTTCAGCCGTTGTGAGTTGAGAAAGCCCGCGCAGTCGCCAACCAGTAAAACTCCGTCAGCGTAAATCTGCGGCATTGCAAAATAGCCGCCGGCGGCGATCGTCTTGGCGCCGTAGCGAATCATCTTGCCGCCCTCAAGCAGCTTAGTCAGAAATGGATGTTGCTTGAAACGCTGAAACTCGGCGTGTGGATCGAGCAGCGGGTCTTTGTAATCCAGCCCGGTAACGTAACCGAGGTTGAGAATTCTATTCTGCATGCCGTAGATCCAGCCGCCGCCGTAAGTTTTCGAGTCAGACGGAAAGCCGAGCGTATGCGTCACGCGTCCCGCGGGATAACGGTCATCGGGTAACTCCCAAAGCTCCTTGACGCCAATGCTGTAAACCTGCGGCTCACGTCCATTGTCCAGGCCGAGACGCTGAACCAGTTGCTTCGTTAAAGAGCCGCGTGGTCCTTCGCCGAGCACGGTAACTTTCGCCCGCAGATCGACACCCGGTTCGAAGTTAGGTTTGCGCTTCCCGTCCTTGTCAATTCCTTTGTCGCCCGTGCGAACCCCGACCACCGCGTCGTTCTCGTCGTAAAGAACGTCCGCTCCGGGAAATTCCGGAAAGATGTTTACGCCCGCCTCTTCACACTTCTCACCGAGCCAGGCTGTCAGACGATTGAGCGACACGATGTAGTAGCCGTGGTTCTTGAGGGGCGGCGGCGTGATTGGTGAACGAATCGCGCGGTGTTTGGTTAGGTAGAGAAAGTAATCTTCATTAACGGGCGATTCGAGCGGCGCGCCCTGTTCGACGAAGTCGGGCATCAACTCGCGCAGCGCTCGCGGATCCATCACCGCGCCGGAAAGAATGTGCGCGCCAACGTAAGCGCCTTTCTCAATCACCCCAATTTCAATCTCGCCGAGCGGTTCGCCCTGCTTCTCACCGCTGGCCACCGCCGCGTTATAGGCCTTGACCAGACGAGCGAGGTGCAGCGCGCCGCTCAGATTTGCCGGGCCGGCGCCGACAAACACCACATCCATTTCCAAAGTTTCACGTTCCATCAATTAATCCTGTTCGCAATAGGAGTCAAACAAAATGAATAGCCATTCAGTTTTGGCGAGTATAGCAAATCCCAAGCGGCTTGCGAATAACCTCGGTGCGCTTTTGTCGCACACTTTCGGCGCAACCTGCGGTACACTGCCTCGCCTTGTTCATACAAAATTTATCGCAACATCGACTGCGGCTGGCACTGATTGCTCTGCTGAGCGCTTCCCTGTTTTTCCTGGCAGCGTTCGGGTACCAACGTCGCGAACAAGCACACGTGAACAAGGCGTCTTCATCCAGCCGAATTTCACAACTGCCGACGACAATCCTCTGGGCCTGGGAGCGACCGGAGAAGCTGGACTTTATCGACCCCAAAAAACTTGGTGTCGCCTTTCTCGCGAGGACGATTTATCTGCGCGCTGATCGAGTGGTCAGTCGTCCGCGTTTGCAGCCTCTGGACGTTTCGAGCGACACGGCTATGATCGCGGTCGCACGAATCGAATCCGATCGCCCTGCGCCGCCAACGTTATCTTCGGAGCAAAGCAAAGTCGCCGCTGCGGAAATCGCCGAGCTTGGCAAACTGCCCAACGTTCGCATGGTGCAGGTTGACTTCGACGCCACGGTGAGCGAACGCGCCTTCTATCGCAAGTTGCTTACCGAGCTGCGCGGCAATCTCCCCCCTTCAACCTTGCTTTCGATTACGGCTCTCGCTTCATGGTGCAAGGGCGACAACTGGCTGGAAGGCTTGCCAATCGATGAAGCGGTGCCGATGTTGTTCCGCATGGGTGTAGAACGAAAACAGTTTCTTTCTCAAGTAGCTGCTGGAGAGGGTTTCACATCTACGCCCTGTCGGGCCAGCGCTGGGGTTTCAACCGATGAACCACTAACTGAGCCGCCCGCGGTCCAGCGCCTTTATGTTTTCAGTCCAACAGTTTGGTCACCGGAAGCAGTTGAGCAAATGATGAACTCTTACAAAAGATGAGGACGAAGATGAACCGCAATCTCCGTAAATCAATATTCGCGATTCCCCTGCTCTTTGCGTTTTTTTTCCAAGCCCCAGTGACCTTCGCGTGTGGCCCTTTCTCGCTGGACGCGATTTTTTCTTTCTCGGTGCATCCCGAATATCCGCTCGAGAAATATGCCGCGGGCGACATCGGCATCGTGCAGCCTTCGTATGCGCGGTCGTATCTTTTCGTCGCCTATCGATATTTCAATGGCGACAGCTTTAGCCAAACTCAGCAGCAGGCACTCGTCGATCTTTGGCATGACCGTTTGGACCTCAGGTGGGACGCTGGTGACGAACAAGCCGTCAAAACCTGGCTCACGGCCCGCCAGAAAGTTGCCGGGATTGGCGAGCCGCCAAAGATTGAAGTCTTCCGGAACCGGGAAAAGCCGAACGAGTATGACTCCTATCTAAACTGCCAGAACGATGCGTTTGAAACGGCAGCGACTACGCTCGACGCCAGAATCGGGAAGTTTGGCGCGGACAACGCAGCGCTGAAACAATGGGTGGAGGCACAAGACCAGGTCTTTGCGAACTGCTCCGAAGGACAACACATTCCAAGCGACATGCCTGCAGACACCGATACCCTGCTGCGAACTGATCGGCAGTATCAAATCGCTGCTGCTAATTTCTATGCCGGCAACTTCCCGGTGGCCCAAACACTTTTCGAATCGATCGCTAGCGACGCGAAGTCACCGTGGCGAGCAAGCGCCCCGTATCTCGTCGCTCGAACGCTCCTTCGTAAGGCGAGTCTCGGCCCGGAAGAAACAAAGAAGGAATCGCTTGGCGAAGCTGAACAGCAATTAAACAAAATTCTGACCAGCCTCGAACTGAAACCTTCCCACGAAGCCGCGAAACGACTGTTAAGCATTGTTCGTCTCCGGCTTCACCCTGAAGAAAGACTGCACGAACTCGCAGTCTCACTTGCGAGCAAGAGTGGCCCTGCGAATTTGAAACAAGACCTATGGGACTACACGGTCTTGCTGGATCAATTTGTTGGGGACAATGAAGCTCATCATCAAAAGATAACCGGTCCTCCAACCGTGCTCCATGATGACGACGTGACCGATTGGATTGTGACGCTTCAGGCTAAGGACGCCGAGGCGCGTGATCATGCGCTGGCGCGTTGGGAGGCTACGTCGTCTGTGCCCTGGCTCGTTGCTGCGCTTTCAAAGATAGATTCACAAAATGCAAACGCAAGCCGGCTACAGCAAGCCGCTGCGAAGCTACCTCCGTCTTCGCCGGCGTTTGCGACGGCTGCGTTCCAAAGCTTACGGCTGGACATCGCTGCTGGACGTGCTGCTGACGCTCGCACAGAGTTGGACGATCTGCTGCAGAAGCATCGTGCGAGTTTCAATCTCTCTTCGCTAAACTTGCTGCAAGGGCAGCGAATGCTGGTTTCGAGCAGCCTCGACGATTTCCTGACATTTGCTCAACGAGTGCCGGCGGGCTTTTCTTACAATGAAGATGGACGCGAGCTTCCTGCCGACGCGGAAGAACTCGGCAGCGAATCCAAGCGCCTGCCGGGCGAGACCAGCTTCGATTCCGATGCGGGCGAAATTCTCAATCGACGGTTGCCACTTGAACTGCTCAGCCAAGCGGCGGGCAACAAGCGCTTGCCGGATCACCTACGCCGTGACGTTACTCAAGCGACTTGGTTGCGGGCTGTCTTGCTCGGCGACCAGACAACTGCAAGCGCGCTGCTGCCGACGTTGAAGGCATTGGTTCCGGAGTTGACACCGTTCTTGAATGAGTACACGACCGCACGCGATCCGGCCGCGAAGAAGTTCGCCGCGATTTACGCGTGGTTAAAATTTCCGGGAATGGAACCGATTGTGGACACCGGCAACGGGCGAGGAACTGCGCTTAACGAACAGGATTCCTATCGCGACAACTGGTGGTGTTCCGCCTCGCTTGCAGAGCCGGTGACTACTCAAGCGGGAGAGAAGACGCCGCAGACGGGAATTCCCGCCGCTAAGAAGATTCCCATCTTTGTAACGGCCGCACAACGAGCTACCGCCTCGAGAGAGTATGCCGTGCTCGCTTCCTTTGGAGCGGCGCCAAACTATCTCAGCCGGCAAGTAATCGAATGGGCAACGAAGCATCCCACTGATCCTCGCGTCCCCGAAGCACTCCATCTGGCGGTGAAGACGACGCGCTTTGGTTGCACAGACAAGCAAACGGGCAGATGGTCAAAGGCAGCGTACGACTTCCTTCATCAACGCTATCCGGGCAACACCTGGACGAAGCAAACGCCGTATTGGTTCAAAGATTGACCGGGCAACGAATCTTAAGTCTCAAATCGCTTGTCGTCGCTGAGATCGTCGATGCTTATCCGACCCTGACCGAGGAAGCCGTGCAGGGTGCGTTGCGTGAGTTGGCGCACGAAAAGGAAGCGGCGGTGGTGTGAGGATTCTCCTCGACGAAAACGAAAAGCTACTTACGACGAACGCAACGCCACCTGATCTTCGGAATTAATATTCAGCACTCGAATCGTTGTCCTGCCCGTGGCTGTCTTGCCGACCAAATAGATTCCCCGCCACTCGAAATGGTCATTCCATTCTCGGCGTCGCGGATGAAATAATTCAGTCAACTCATTAGTTTGTGGATCGATTCCGGTTAGATTCGTGCCTTTGTGAAGATTGCAATCAATGCAGGCAAGAGCGAGATTGTCGATTTCGTCGGTTCCGCCGTGAACTCTGGGAATGATGTGTTCGACATGAAGCGCGGCCAGCGGTGAATCATCCTGATGGAGATGACAATACTCGCAAGCGTTATGAGCGCGGTCGCGAACCTGGGCTCTGGTCTGTGAGCCGATCATCTATGACTGAGAATTCGCGATCTGCAGTGCTTGTCGTTTGAGAATGGCGACGAACTTGTTCGCCCGCACATAACCCGCATACTCTGCCCGTTCGTCTTCGGTCAATTCGCCTTCCGTTGATTGTTGGGCGAGTTCCTCGATGCGGGCTTGCAGTTCAGGGTCGGCGCGAAAGCCGATCACTGCGTCCGCTTTTTCCGGTAAGACAATTTCCAGCATTGGCCGCACGCCGCGATCAAATGCCAGACTCTCTGAGGTCGTTGCCATGCGCCGAACTTACCACGCTGATCTGCGCTTTGGCAATGCTATGGGACATGCTATGGGACTGGCCAACGCCTTGTTATCCCTTCGGGCCCAACATGTTTTCCAAGGGCCAGATGGCACCGACTTCAGAGAACGATGGCTTTGGTATTTGTACCGAGACGCCAGGTGCCAACTCAATAGAATCTGGTATTTCGCGCAACTCAGATTCGTAGTTGAAAACTCCATGCAACCAACGGGTCAGATCGGGAAAATCCCTGAGTCGTAAGAAGTGACGCGCGGGATCACGCGATGCTGTCCAGATCGCATCTTTCGTGAAGCGCGTGTTAGTTACCAACATGCCAAGCCGAAAGGCGGTATCTTGCCATGCTAAAAGACGGTCCACAGCATCACGACCCGTCGGACGCCCACTGCGATGATGCTTTACTTGCACGGCCAAGAAAAAGCTTGCGACGTGCGGGTTCTTCGGCAGGGCAATGATATCAATGCCTCCATCCCTTAATGTTGTAG
>JANLYZ010000283.1:0-20105 GCA_031365905.1 Chloracidobacterium sp.
ATTCGGCGCAGCGATCGATGGTCATGAAAAGGGCGAGCTTCAACGGATGCTCGCGCCGCGAAACATCCGAGAGATGTTGACGGCGGGTCTCAAGCCAATCAGTTACCGGCTGCGCACGGAACTGGCCGGTGAAGCGTGGCACTGGAACCCGCGCGGCCGTTGGAGTAAACCAAAAGAACAAGCAGGCTATTGGATTTCCAACAGTCACGGAAAACCAATTTCAGTTTCCTATGGCTATCGACTGCCGCGGCGCGGCAACACCAGCGATCAGGCAAACGACGATGGTTACTCGCGTCTCGACGACGGCGATGCGAACAGCTTTTGGAAAAGCAATCCCTACCTCGACCAGCGCTTCACCGGCGAAGCAAATTCGAAACTGCCGCAGTGGATCATGATCGATCTCGGCAAGCCGCAGAACGTTAACGCGATTCGCCTGCTCTGGTCCGAGCCTTATGCGACTGTCTTCGAAGTGCAGTATGGGCGCTATGCCGGCGAGGAAGACATTAGCTGGTCGCTTCCCGATATCTGGACAACGTTTCCGCTTGGAAGCATTCATGCGAGCAAGGGTGGCGCGGTAACGCTGAAACTGGCAGAGCAGCCGATTACAACGCGCTATGTGCGCGTGTTGCTTGAAGAAAATTTGGAGACGTCGGAGAGGCCCGGCCGGGATATTCGCGATCAGTTGGGTTATGCAGTGCGCGAGATATACGCAGGGACAATCGATGCCGGAGGAACTTTTCACGATGTCGTGAGTCACGCCCCAAGCGAGGAACAGCAGACGCCAATTTACGTTTCGTCAACCGATCCCTGGCATCGCGCGTCAGACAAAGACGTTCTCATCGAGCAGGCAGGCTTCGATCGCATCTTCGCAAGCGGCCTCACGGGTGGCTTGCCGATGCTCGCGCCCGTCTCCGTGCTCTACGACACGCCGGAAAATGCTGCCGCCGAACTTCGCTATCTGAAAGCTCGTGGTTTTCCTGTCAACAGAATCGAACTGGGTGAAGAACCGGATGGACAGTTTGTAACTCCTGAAGATTTCGCCGCGCTCTACATTCAATTCGCGAAGGCGTTGCATGAAGTCGAGCCGAAGGTTCAGCTCGGCGGTCCGAGTTTTCAGGACATCGGCACCGGCGAAAGGATTGGCACGATACGCACTGGCAAGCCGGAATGGCTGCGACGCTTTCTCCACTACCTGAAAGAACATGGGCGACTGGATGCCTTCAACTTCGCTTCGTTTGAGT
The DNA here is from genome assembly GCA_031365905.1 of Chloracidobacterium sp. Lineage (GTDB taxonomy): Bacteria > Acidobacteriota > Blastocatellia > Pyrinomonadales > Pyrinomonadaceae > PSRF01. The sequence goes on from JANLYZ010000283.1 coordinate 1,242, forward strand.
GGTACCCAATAGACGACGTCTGCAAAGCTGAGGCGCCGCAACTCGCCGCGGCAACCGGACTGCTCACCGAAGCATTCGAGCAGATGAAGGCGGCCGCGCAAGTGAAACCAGTTCCCTGGATCATCACCGAGTATGGCTACTCAGCTTTTGGCGCGCGCGCGGAGATGGATCTGCCGGGCGCTCTCCTCAATGCCGATGCAGTCGGAAACTTTCTCGCGCACGGCGGCGAACAGACTTTCCTATATGGTTACGAACCTAACGAAGTGATCGAAGAAGAGCCTTGCACCGCCGGCAACAACATGCTCTTCCTGATTAGCGCGCAGGGCAGCATCACCTATCGCCTGCCGACTTACTACGGGGCGGTGTTGCTGACGCATGAGTGGGCCAGCCCGGGCGACGGCATGCACGAACTGTATTCGGCGAGCGTGGATGATCCACTCGTTACAGCTTATCCCTTGCTGCGTCCTGACGGCCTATGGAGTGTGTTGCTGATTAATAACGATCCGGAGCGGTCGCGGGCAGGGCAGTTGAACTTTCGCAACGAGACTAGCGGCATTGAGTCGATGTTTGGTGGGAAGGTTGATCTTTATCAGTACTCGCCGAAGCAATATCAACTTAACAACGATCCGCACAATCCTCTTCCCGTTATAAATCTTCCACCGGAGCATGCGGTTTTGGATGGGAAGCAGGAAGTGGAGTTGCCGGCTTATTCCCTGACGATCATTCGCGGAAGCAGAAGAGGGTCATGATCTTGCGTCGCGGAGCGACGGGTGAATTTAGCCCGGCCTTTCAAGGCCGGTAAAGGTCATGAGTATTTTGAATCGTCGTCGCGCAGCGACGCTTGAGATCATCAGTCGTCGCTGACGCGACAAATGTCACTCTTATTGACTTTGATCCCGGCGTTGAAACGCCGGGCTAAATTCATACCGACGCTACGCGTCGAGATCAATGGGAGAGTCTTTCGAGGTTTGTCGCAGCGTCGAAGCGCTGATCCAACCGATGAGTAACCAGGCAACGGGCGCGACGGAGTAAAGCGTGAAGGTGTTGCCGAACATGCTGTTGAGAATTAGGACCGGCATCAGGGTCGCGGCGATGCGCCAGATGCGCGCGTTGCGCCAGGCAGTTTCGACCGCATCGACGTCAGAGGATTCGCTTGCTTCAGCTTCACGCAGTTCGCCCTCAGCGCGACGAAACGCGCGCCAACTCATCCGGGTTGCACGTAGCAATATCCACATGAAGAGCAATGCAGCAGGGATGCCGCAGGTGAGTATTGTTGAGATAAAGTAACTATCGATCGGCGGCAGATCGAGATCCTTATTAAACATCCACGCGCCGACTGAGGTGCCGCCGATGCCGATGCCCAGCGGACGGTAAGGGATGACTTCCGTAAACAGGAAAGTCCAGTTCTTGAGTCGCTCTTGCAAACTGTCTTCCTGTGCCGGACGCAACGTTCCTCTGGCTGAGTGCGAGAGCACTGTCGCCATCGTGTCGTCGCCGTGGCTTAGCATGTCGTCATTAGTTGGCGCTTGTGCAAAGACGGCAATCAGGACAACGGGCGCCACAGCCAACAGCAGCCGACCAAATACTCCGCGCCAGCTTCGCGCTCCCGATATCAACAGGACGAAGCCGCCCAGAATGAGTCCAAAGATGGCGGTGCGCTGCCCGGTCAGCAATAACATCAACGTCAATGCACTGCCACAGGCAAACCAAACAGCGCGCCGGAGCAAGACGCGAGCGCAGGCGCCGAAGCCAAACGCGACAAGCGCGCCGACTTCAATGTAGCGGCCCCACTCTTCCGCGCTGCTAAATGTCGCTAGCGCGCGCTTCACCGCGCCAACCTGGATCGAGTTATAGAACTCCGTGTTGTCGATCCAATACTGTTCGAAACCGGGGAAACCATACGCGAGTTGATAGAGTCCGTAGAGTGAAGTAAGAATTCCGAGCACGACCATCAGGCGTAACGCTGTCTCCATAAACTGCGGTTTGAGATCCTGTCCAAAGTAGAACCAGGCCACCGGCACCAGCATGAACAACGCCCCGGAGAGACCGACGGTCACACCACCTTGCAGTGGATTGAAGATTTCGAGGAAGTAGATCAGGGCAAGAAGTGAAACCATGCCGGCCAGCGGCGTGGCGCGAAACACGCGCAGCTTTTGGCGCTGCAAGAGCATCGCAAATGCCAACAGCGTGACGAGCGGCGTCACGAGGTGAATCGGATCGGTTGCTGAGTAGGGCAGGAAGAGATACTGAGCGCGCCGCAGGAAGCCGCGCAACGGTTCAAACAACATCATCGCAAACAGTCCCGCTTCGAGACTGACGAGCAGCGGCAAAGCCAGCGACCACGCAATCGCGCCGAGCCCGACCCAGCGCAAGGCTTCGCCGCCGGCGTTTACGGCCCACGCTGCGAGCGCTGATAACGGCAGCGTTATAAGCGGCCAGAGCTTTAGCTGACGCCGCGGTGCGGTCGTCGCGAGTGGGTCGTTGATGATGTGGGTGCTCATATTATCGAACAAGAAACCCGCGTAGCGGGTGAAAGCATAAAGCCTGGGGTGGAGCGAAGCGGAACCCCAGGACTAAGAGTGGAAATCTGAGAGCGCGCGAAGCGTGCGAAGGCCAATGCTGCGATCTAATTCCAAAATGAACTGTCGCCCGCTTCGCGGGCTCTCTTCTTGTTCGCGGCATGGATCCTGGGGTTCCGCTTCGCTCTACCCCAGGCTTTATGCTTTCGCCCGCTTCGCGGGCTTTCGGTCTCAACATCAGCGCGCAACGGCCAACCGCGGCCAGGTGCGTGCGGCAACGTTACCTGATAGGAGCCGGGCGCCGGCGGTCAGTTCACTGGCACACGACGCCGGGGCCACTGATCCAAGGAACTGCAACACGCGAAATGCGAAGACGCTACGATCATACTTCTCGGCGTGTTTGCGCAACGTTTGCTGGTGCCACAAGCGACTCTCAAACTCCTCAATCGCATCCTCGAGCGAAGCGCTTGTCGGTTTGTTGAAAAATAATCCGGTCACTCCTTCAACGACCGTTTCCATCGCACCGCCACCGCGAAACGCGATCACTGGACGGCCAGCCGCATTCACTTCCAGCGGCACCATGCCGAAATCTTCTTCGCCGGTAAACAAGAGCGCGCGACATGTGCTGGCGTAATGACTAACGCGACTATCAGGCTGGCGACCAAGAAACTCCGTCTTCGGACCGGCAAGTTTTTCCAGACGCGCACGGTCCGGGCCGTCACCGATAATTACCAAACGGCGGCCCAAACGCTTGCAAGCTTCGATGGCGAGATCGATGCGCTTGTAAGGAACCAGACGCGACAGCACCAGATAATAGTCATCAATATGCGGCGACATCTCAAATCGATCCACATCGATGGGCGGCGGAATCACAAACGCCTCGCGGCCGTAGATTTCCTTGATGCGCCGCGCGACGAGTCTTGAATTGGCAATATAGTAGTTTGGCCGTCGCGCCGCGCGCAGGTCCCACTTTCTCAGTCCCCACAGCGATAGCGGCAGGAGCGAGCGAGTAACGCGTCCGAAGTTTTCGCGCGCGACGTAGTCTTCATAACGCCAGGCCCAACGCATTGGCGTGTGGCAATAACAAACATGAATCGCGTTGGCGCGGCGACGCACGCCTTTGGCGTAGCCCGAGCTGCTGCTGAAAATCAGATCAAACTCGGAGAGATCGAAATGTTCGACCGCGAAGGGATAGAGCATGAAGTATTGGCGAAAGCGCTGCTCCATTCCCGGCAGATGCTGCATGGGCGAAGTGCGAATGTCAGCGCCACGCAATTCTTTCGGCAAACGATGCGGCAGAGCCACGGTTGTGTACATGGGGGCGGTAGGAAATGATTCGTGCATGGCCGCAGCCACGCGCTCAGCTCCACCCATCTGAATGAAGTAATCGTGTACGAGGGCAATCTTTGACAATGGCATAAACCTTTCTGAGACTTACTTAATAAGACTCAGAATCGAGCGGGTTTTTCAGTGAATGGCATAGGGTGATGACATGAGCAGAGATCGAAGGATTTACAGGATGAACAGGATTGCAGAAGAAGAGATTTGCCATTTGTCATTTGGCATTTCTCATTTGTCATTGTTACGGCCGACGACCGATAACCGTCATCCGTCGCTTGTGCAATGACAAATGAGAAATGCCAAATGACAAATGAAAAATCGTTCTTCTGCTTGTTCCCGCGAATCGGCGGCTGGGTTAGCTGGCGCCGCGGGCCAGCAGAACGGCGGGAATCGTACGCAGCAGGATCATGCCGTCGAGTCCCAGGGACCACCGATCGATGTACTCGAGGTCGAGTGCCATCCACTGCTCAAACGAAAGATTGTTACGACCGGATACTTGCCAGAGACACGTCAAGCCCGGCTTAACGCTGAACCGGCGCTTCTGCCATGCTACTTCCATGCGCGTCGCGTCGCGCACAGACAGCGGTCGCGGGCCAACCACGCTCATGTCGCCCAGTAGCACGTTGATGAGTTGCGGCAACTCGTCGATGCTCGCCTTGCGCAGCCACTTGCCGACGCGCGTCGTGCGCGGGTCGTTGGTTATCTTAAAAATTGGACCGGATTTTTCGTTGAGATGTTCGAGCTCGTGCATGCGCGCTTCAGCGCCGACGCACATTGTCCGAAACTTGATCATGCGAAAGCGGCGCTTGTTGAAGCCGACGCGTTCCTGAACGAAGAACACTGCGCCGGCTGAATCAAGCTTGATAGCGAGAGCCACCAGCGCGAACAGGGGGGAGAGCACGAGCAGCGCGCTCATCGCGACGGCGATATCCATCATGCGCTTGATTTCAGTGCGCCAGGTAACTGACGGAGCGCTGTGCAACGACAAGAGCGGCGCGCCTTCAAAGTCGGAAGGATGCGAACGGGCCAGCCGGTGTGGGAAATGGTCAGTGAACATGTGCACCATGATTCCCTGCTCTTCCAGTTGATTGATTGCCGCTTCTATCTGCGAGTATTGCGACTTGATCGGCAGCGCGACAAACACTTCATCAATCACATTGTTGGCAACGAGCTGTTGTAAGTCGCTGACGTCGCCAAGCCGCGGCACGCCCTTCACGCCATGCCCGTTAAAGTTCGTTTCATCGTCGACGTAGCCAATGATGCGATAACCAAGATCGCTGCGCTTCGTTACTTCGTTGACAAACCAGCGCGCGCGCGGGCCACCACCAACAATCAACAGCGTCTTCAGGTTGTGTCCGTGCAAACGCAAGCGGCGTAGGTTGAGCCGCAGCAAAACGCGCATAGTGACAATGAGCGTCAAGCCGATGAGCCCGACGCAGGTCGCCGTCCATAGCGTTATGGTGCGCCAGTTGCCAATTTGCGCGACGGTCAGCAACGCGAGCGCGGCCAGAAAAACTGCCCGGCCAATCTCTCGTAGTTCTTCGGTAAACCGGCTGAGACGATGCGAGCGATAAATCCCCTGAAGGTTGAAAACCAAATACCAAATGAGCGCCATCGCGATGCAGAGCAATAAGTTGGCAACCTTCACTCTGGTTGATAGAAAATCGAGGGCATAAACGGAAATCGGCACGCGCGCTTCGGGTGCATAGTTAAGGACGAGGGCCAGGCTCAAGGCGCAAAGCATCAGCAGCAGGTCGCTGACCTTCAGAAAGAGATTTGCGAGTTGTCCGTAGCGTGCGATCATTAACTTTGTTTCACTCTTTGGAGTGCGGTGACCTGTCACCGCTTTTACTCTTGGGCGGCTAGACGCCCAAGTCTTTAAGGACTGTCTGCCGAAACTTGACCGCGACAAGTCGCGGCCTCCTAAAGCGGTGACAGGTCACCGCACTCCAAAATCGGGCTCACAACTTCGGCATCAGCGGATTTAGAAACGTCGCCAGGCTCGCCAGCCTCACGTAGCGTTCGATCTTGCTGATCCGATTGCGCGGCACCAGAATCATGTCTCCTGGTAACAACGCAAGATCATTCTCCAGATCGCTGGTGTGCTTCAGCGTCTTGAAGTTCAAACTTCTCACCTCGGCGGTGTCGGCGTTGAGTTTGCGAAACACGAGAATCTGCGACGACTTCGCGCTGTCTTTAAAGCCACCAGCTAGGAGAACAGCCTGGATTGCGGTAAGCTTCTCGCGCATTTCAAGCTTGCCTGGCTGCGCTACTTCGCCGGCCACGACTACGTACGGTTTCTGAAACTCTTTCAAAACTACGATCAATTCCGGCGACGCTAGACGAGTGCGTGCTTTGACAAGAATAACGTTGCGCACCTGTTCGAGATTGCGACCGGAAACCTTCACGTCGCCGCCAATCTCCAGCGAAATAAAACCGTCTGGTTGCACCGTCACCGTCTGATTAAACTCCGGCGTGTAGCGATACTGAATATCGAGCACGTCGCCCGGATGCAGCACGTAGCGCTCTTCGGAGCCGAAAGTTCCGAGTCGCGGCGCAGAGGTAGACTTGCCTTGCGCGTGCACAGACAAACTGAGGCTCGCCGCCAACAACGCCACGATGACTAGTCTTTTAATCAGCACCTTGAAACCTCTCTTACAGTCTCTGGTAAAGCCAGTTCGGCACGGGATAGCTTCTCTTATTGAGAATGAAGCCAAGGAAATTCCCGTTCGCGTTCTCAATGACTTGTTGGCAGTGTTGAATCTGGCCGCGGCGCGTTTGCGCCGCTTTGACGACGACACAAACACCATCAACCAACGGCGCCAGCGTAGTTATTTCCGGGGCTGCGGCCGGCGACGGACAATCGATCAGCACGTAATCGAAATTCCAACGCAAAGCCTTCAAACATTCGGCGCGATATTCGGGAGCTGATTCCCACTCGCTTGCTCTTTTTGGACCGCCAACAACGCTTACACTCGCCGCAGTTTCCGCTCCGGACAACGTAAGCAAGTTATCGATTTCGGTTTCTTCGCAAAGTCTCGCCACCTGACCAGGGTCCGTCACCTGGAGGTTTCGGAGTGCGGTAGCATCAACACGAAGCACGCGGTTCTCCGTTTGCGCTGCCAGTTCTTCTGACAGAAGACTGACGATGTGGCTCACGCCTTCGCCTGGCGTTGCGGAAGTGAAAGCCACCACTCGATTGCGCAGCTTTCCCTGTTCATCGACCACCTGAAAAACATTCCTGATCAGTTCCAGATAAAATCCTGCTTTGATTTTGCGGTTCATTCAACCTTCCTGTTTGGTTGCTACTCGCCCGAGGCCCAATCGAGTCGTGAATCCTGAACAATCCTTGGTTGCGACAGCCTTTGCTTCGGCGAATTCTGCTTCGGCGAAAAAGGCACCGGCTCTGAAACTTCTCGCTTAACCGCGGGGCTTTCAACCACCACTACGCGCCGCCGTGCTTTTCTGGTATGCGACAACGAAGCAAGTACCTTCTGGCCCGTTAACAATTCCAACTCGCGCGGCGTCAGCACCGTGTCACGCAGAAACTCAGCTATCACCACGCTGCCGATGCTCAGCAGGACGCCGAGGGACACTCCCAGGATTAGGTTGAGCGGCCGATTTGGTTTTACTGGCAGGCTCGACTGCACCGGGGCTTCAGCTACGGAAACGTTGGTGATTTTGCTTTGGTCCAGCTCGTCTGTGATGCGCGCCTCTTCCTCTTTTTTCTTGTAGAGCTGGTAGTTGTCGCCACTCTCTTTTTTCTGACGCGCGAGGTCTTCGTATTCCGCCGTAATGCCTTCGAGTCGCGATAGCTGCGCCTCATAATCCTTGACCTGGCCGGCCAACATTTCGCGTCGCCCGGCAGCGCCTGCCTGATCCACTTTGCCGCGAGCGAGTTCAGCTTCCAATGTCTGGCGGAGCGGATTTAGGTCCGTCGACTGTTCCGTTGCGGTTTCCTGCGAGGCTTTGTCGAGCGCCGCCCGCGTGTTTTTGAGTTGCTGATCAACTTCCCTTACCAGCCGATCATCGGAGCGAAACTTAGTCAGCAGTTGGGTGCGCTTATTCTGCAACTCGACAATCAATGTGTTCAGGCGCTCCGCCGAATACTGATTGGGCAGCGCGCGGCTTTGGGTCACGACGCGCGGCGCGAGGGTTTCCAGTTGCTGCTGAACCTTGGCTATGCGATCCGAAACTTCGCGAAGAAACGCTTCCGTCTCCAGCAGTTTCGACTTCGCCTCGGTGAGCTTCTGCACCGTCTGATCTTTTTGCTGCGTCAGCGAAACCACGTTCATCGACTGCTGAAAACTCGAGAGCCGCTTTTCAGCGTCTTGGAGTTGCGCTTCCGACTGATCCGCCTGCGTCTTGAAGAATTCGTATGTGCCGGGTGGCCGGTGCAGCTTGACGTGCTTTTCGAGATAAAGGTCGCCGAGCTTGCGCAACACTGCCGCTGCTTTTTCGGGCGAGCGCGACGCGTATTTGATTTCGATGATGTTGGCCTTCTTGACCGGTGTTATGACCAAGTCCTTCGCCAGCTTCTTCGCCGCTTCTTCAACCTGTGTTGCTTGCGAACTCGGCGCTTCCTTGAGCCCGAGCTTCGCAGAGAGCGACGAGCTGCTGCCATACAAGCCGCATTCGGTCACGACCTGTTTCAACAAGTCTTCGCTGGTCAGTAGTTCTATTTCAGAATTGATTTGGTTTTCGGAAACGTCGTTTTCGATGAAGGTGCCGGTTGCGCCGACAGTCTGTTCCGGCGTAATGGGCACGTCCGAACGCGTGTTCTTGACGAGTATCTTCATGCGCGATTCGTACTCGTTCGGCATCAGGAACGTTATTGCTGCCGTTCCCAAAGCGACCGCCAGAAACGTCACGCACAGCAGTAGCTTGTGACGAAAGATGACGCTCGCAACGTCGCGTACGGAGACTTGCGCCTCGGATTTGCCAGGGCTGTGATTCTTCATAAATAGGTCTGCAGTTGAGTTAAAGGGCCAATCAACAGGCTATTCCGGTTTTCCTGGAAGTCGCCGCCGGGTGAAAGTCGAATTCAGTTTTTCGCAGATGTCGTAACGCAAACTGTTAGTTTGCGTATTGTTTTGCCTGCTTCTGACCTGCCATAGAAGACGCAACTCACAGTTTGCGTTACGCGCATCGCGCTCAGATGCTACGATTAGTCGAAACCACTAAATGACCACTACATCCCAAAAAGCCATGGCTATTACCGCGACTGCGGACATTCGCGCTTGCTTCCCGGCGCTCGAACGCGTTCACAACCAACTTCCCGTCGCCTATTTCGACGGCCCCGGCGGCACACAGGTGCCGCGCCCGGTCGTCGAGGCGATGAGCGACTACCTTTACCATCACAACGCCAACACACACTGGGCTTATCCGACGAGCGAAGAGACAGACGCCGCACTCGACCACGCGCGCAAAACCTGCGCCGATCTCGTGAATGCGTCGCCTGGCGAGATCGCGTTTGGCGCGAACATGACAACGCTGACGTTTCATCTGGCGCGAGCTTTGGGACTGCAATATGGAAAGGGCGACGAGATCATCGTCACCGAACTGGATCATCACGCGAACGTGGCACCCTGGCAGCGCCTCGTGATCGAGCGCGGCGTTGTTGTGAAGACTGCGAAGATGATTCCTGAAACGGGCCAAATAGATTGGGACGATTTCGAGCGTTTGCTAACCAAGCGGACAAAATTAATCGCCATCGGCGCAGCGTCAAATGCGCTAGGAACAGTTAATGATGTGCGGCGTGCAATCGAAATGGCGCGATCTGTCGGCGCAGTGGCTTTTGTCGATGCAGTCCATTATGCGCCGCACGCGCTCGTGGATGTTGAAGCGCTCGACTGTGATTTTCTGGCGATGTCAGCTTACAAGTTTTACGGTCCACATGTTGGCGTTCTTTTTGGCAAGCGCGCCCTGCTGGAAGAGATCAACTTTCCGAAACTTGTGCCGGCTCCCGACGCCGCGCCGGAGAACGTTGAGACGGGGACGTTGAATCAGGAAGGGATGGTAGGCGCAGGCGCCGCTGTCGATTTTCTTGCGTCGCTGGCTAGCGGAGAATCGCGGCGTGCCCGGTTGGCTGCGGCGTATGACGAACTTCACCGGCGCAGTTCGGAGTTAACCAAACGACTCTGGAATGGATTGGCAGCAATAGATGGAGTGCGACTTTATGGACCAGCGCCGGATCTGCCACGAACACCAACGGTTGCATTCACCGTGGGGGGTGTAGCATCGACGGAGGTTTCGCGCCGGCTCGCGACGCGCGGCCTATTCCTTTCGCACGGAGATTTTTACGCAGCTACGGTCGTAGAGCGATTGGGGTTGGGAGCTGAAGGACTCGTGCGCGCCGGTTGCGCCTGCTACACAACCGAAGACGAAATCGATCGCCTCATCGAAGGTGTGCGTGAAATTGCTAAAACGAAATAAGCCGCGGATGAACGCGAAGAAACGCGGATCTGAAAAAGCAGAACAGTTATGGGCTCGAACAGCGGGTGTCCGTCTGTCCCTTCCGTTCGCGCCTAACTTTCCGGCATGTTCCGAACTGTTCTCTTTTCCGAATCCGCATGTATTCGCGTTAATCCGCGGCCAAATCTTTCCAACCTACTCTCGGACCGCATTAATGAAATCCGCCAGCAGTCCATACGCGGTGCTTTGCAGATTCGGCCGATGAGACGTAATTGTGAGTCCAGGCATCATGTCCAACTCAAAGTGAATTGCCAGTGAAGTTCCCCTGACGTTGGCAAGCGGATCCTTGGCGGCAATTTGCTCTGGGCGCACAGTGGCCAAAAGTTTTCCCTCACCCGCCAGTTTCGCCCGCGCAACCACCTTGAAAGGCTTCCCTTCGGCACGCGCCGCCTGCACTCTAGTGGGAGTGAGTTCGCGAATCCCTTCACGATTTACGTCTTGGGGTTTCAAGGGAATGTTCATCAGCACGCTGGCCAGCGCGCACACCTTGACGGTCGCATCCCAGCCATCGATATCGTGGCTTGCATCGGTTTCCGCAACGCCCAGCTCCTGCGCAGTCTTCAGTCCCTCTGCGAATGAGCGTCCAGCCTCCATCGTCTCGATGATCACGTTTGTAGTTGAACTGAACAGACCGCTGAAGCCGCGCAACTTCACCGCCGGAAGCGTTTCGCGAAAGAGGGAGAACACCGGAGCGCTGTCGAGCACCGCCGACTCAAAAAGAAATTGTTTCCCGTTGCTTCGCGCTAGTTCGGAAAGTTCGTGGTAACCGTGAACCAGCGCGCCCTTGTTCGCGGTGATTGCATGTGCGGGAGACTGCAACACTGCCCGCAGGTAATCAATTGCCGGTTGCCCTGTTTCCGGATTGAGTGAAGTTGTCTCAAAGACCGCATCAGGTCGCGCCGCCTGGAGCCAGGCGCTAATGTTGTCCGCCACAGACAATTGTTCGGCAACGTAAGTATTCGAGAGCAACGTCGACACTTCGAAGCCTTCTCTGTTGACAAGCCAACCAAGCCGCCGGCTGGCAATACCGGTCACACGAAACTCGATCTCGTACTGCTCTCGCAACTCCGCCGACTTCGTCATCAAGAGACGCGCCAGGGCACGCCCAACGTTTCCGAAGCCCAACAGACAAAGGTTGTATTGTTTCATGCTTACTTAATGAGCCGCAGCAAAGTTATACTGACAAACCAGAACAGTAGACCGAATTAACAGGATTGACATGATGTTATAGAGAACGGTGCTGACCCCGGGTTAGGCAATCTTGTTCATCTTGTAAATCCTGTCCAACAAATTCCGCATGAAACAATACCACGATCTGCTGAAATCAATTCTCGCAAACGGCAGCGAACATCACGATCGCACCGGCGTCGGGACCATCTCGCATTTTGGTTATCAAACGCGTTTTGATTTGCGCCAGGGATTTCCGATTGTAACCACAAAGAAGATTCCCTTTCGCTGGATTGCCGAAGAATTGTTTTGGTTTCTTTCGGGCGACACGAATGAAACGAATTTGCGCGCGCGCGGCGTGGACATCTGGGCCGAGTGGGCCGATGAAGAACACACGGGACGCTTCGATCGCGAGGCCGGTGATCTGGGCCCGGTCTATGGTTATCTCTGGCGCTCCTTCGGCGGTGACTATCCGGAACGCAATGGCGTCGATCAGATAGCCAAACTGATTAATGAGATCGAACGGAATCCGAACTCGCGCCGCTTAATCGTAACCGGTTGGGATCCGCGTCAGGCCGACAAAGTTGATCTTCCGCCGTGTCATACGTTGTTTCAGTTCAAAATGGACGGCCGTGTATTGCACTGCCAACTCTACCAGCGCTCGGCTGACGCGTTCCTGGGCGTGCCCTTCAACATTAGTTCCTACGCGCTCTTGATGCACATGATCGCACACGTTTGCGGGCTCGAGGTTGGCGAGTTTGTCTACACCCTCGGCGATTACCACATCTACCAGAACCATCTGGCGCAGGTTGAGGAACTCCTCGCGCGCGAGCCGTTTCCGTTGCCGCGTCTGGAGATTATGGATGAAGCGAAACCGTTGCGTGGTCTAACTGGATTACTTGACATGCGGTACGACAACCTCAAGTTAGTAGCTTATCAATCGCACGGAAAGATCGCGGCTGTAGTGGCGGTGTAACCCGGGAGCGCGGGCATCCTGCCCGCTCCGGTTTGCCCTAGAACAGAATTTTCATTAAAACAAAAGGCGGACTGGATGTTCGCGCTCCCGGCAAAATCATGATCATTGGAATCGTCGCAGTCGACAGGAATGGCGCAATTGGCAAAGGCGGGAAACTGCCGTGGCACTATTCTGCCGACATGAAATTCTTCAAAGAGACGACTACAGGAAACGCGGTGGTGATGGGACATAAAACCTGGCTCACGCTCAAGAAGCCGCTGCCGAATCGGCTGAATATTGTTTTGAGCCGGAAGTCTGAGATTGAGCCGCAGGACTCGGTGCTGGTGCTGCGAGACATCGAATCAGTGCTCGCGACCGCAAAAGAACTACAAACCGATCTCTACGTGATAGGCGGTGAACAAGTCTATCGCTCGTTTCTGCCTTACATCGAGAAATGGCTTGTGACTGAAGTTCCCTTGACCATTGAAGACGCTGACGCGTTTGTGCCGCCGAATTACCTGGAGGGATTCATGCTCTCTGATTCAAGAGAACTTGACGAGAATCTGATCGCTCGGTTCTACGAACGCTGATACCTCACTAGCTCAGCGATCCCGTATTACCCAACTTCAAATCCAGCACATCGTGCCGCGTAATGATGCCAATGATGCGCCCATACTCTTCAACCAACACAGCGGGACTTCCCTGTAACTGCTGCGTCACTTCCTGAGCACTCGCATCAACGTCCACAGTCGGGAAGCTCGCTTCCATCACCTCGCTCACCGGTGCTTCTAGTAAGTGACGATTGCGCACCACCTTCGAGAGCACGCGATTTTCCCGCAGCGATCCCACCGGGTGTCCATCTTCAAGCACCGGAATTTGCGTGAGACCGAGTTCGTTCATCTTTGCGAGCGCTTCGCTCAGTTTGTCCGGCGGCGCGACCGACACCAGCGACTGCGGCGCGCTCGCGACTTTCGTCCCGCTGATCAGTCCGGCGGTCATCTTCTGCGGCTCAAGAAGGCGCTTCTCTTTCAGCCATTCGTCCGAATGGTGTTTCGTCAGATAGTGTTCGCCGGTGTCGCAAATTATGAAGACCACAATCGCGTTCTCATCGAGATCGCGGGCGACACGAAGCGCAGCCGCCAGATTCGTGCCGCTCGAGCCGCCGCAAAATATTCCTTCGGTGCGTCCCAACTGCCGCGAAATTACAAACGACTCGCCATCCGTGACGTTAATCACCTCATCGATGTACTTGATGTGTACGTTTGGCGGCACAACTTCCTGTCCGATTCCCTCGACGAGATAAGGTGTAGTCTCGACAATCTTTCCAGTTTCTTTGTAAGTCTTGAAAATCGAGCCATACGGATCGGCGCCAACCACTTTGATATTTGGATTCTGTTCTTTGAGATATCGCCCCGTGCCGGAGATCGTGCCGCCAGTTCCAATGCCAGCAACGAAGTGTGTGATCTTGCCTTCTGTTTGTTCCCAGATCTCCGGACCCGTCGTGCGATAGTGGGCCTCAGGATTGGCCGGATGCGAATATTGGTCGGGATAAAATGAATTCGGGGTCTCCTTGGCAATTCTTTGCGCGGTGGAAACGTAATGGTCTGGCGTTCCCGGTTTCGCTGAGACGGGCGTGATCACGACGTCCGCGCCGAGCGCTTTCAGATAGCGCGACTTCTCCACCGACGCCTTGTCAGTCATAACAAAAATGCACTTGTAACCCCTGACGGCAGCAGCGAGCGCCAGCCCAATTCCAGTATTGCCTGACGTTGCTTCGACAATCGTTCCGCCGGGTTTCAACTTGCCTTCGCGCTCCGCGGCTTCGATCATCGAGATGCCGATGCGATCCTTAACCGAAAAACCCGGATTCAGATTTTCCATCTTGGCCAACACCAGCGCCTTGAGGTCGCGCGTCATGTGGTTGAGCTTCACCAGTGGGGTGCGGCCGATTAATCCCAGTACGTTGTCGTAGTAGTGCATGCCGATCTCCGAAACTTAAGGTTGGTCTATTTTTGTCAGAACTCTTCTAGCAGAACTCCGGCGGCGACGCTATTTAAGAAGCCTACTCTCGCAGATTTTTTTTGCAATCAGCTCGCCGGCCACGCGATTACCCGTCACATTCCAGTGGCCGTTGCCAATGTTTTCGCCAAATCCGTGTAGGAATACCTTGTTATGTTCGGCAAACTGCTGGAGGTCCGGAGCCAGCGTGATAACTTCGATTCCTTCGCGGGCGCCAAGCGATTTGATCCGGTTATCAGGATAGAACAGATCAGTTATGCCGAAGCGATTCTTGAAAACTTCGCGCGACTCTGCATCGGGAAGGACCTGCGGACCATTGCTCAAGGTGGCGACGACAAACTTCGCGCCGCTTCGCGTCACTTCGTCTCGCATCTGCACAATCAATCCTTCGGTTACGCGCCAGGCATCATTCCACACTGCATTGTTCGGTTCAAGATAAACGAGATTGTCCGCGCCCAACTCCTCGGAACGCGCAAACAAGTCGCCTTTCCCCGGTTCTTTTGCAGTTTCCCCCGGCTGTACAGGACGCGGAGATTCAGCTTGCGCACGCTGCGACCGTTTCGCACGCCAGGAGGCCAACAGGATCTTAAAACCGTGATGCCCCTGCGTAATCGCCTGGATCAAACGCGAATGAGTGCGAAGCCAGATTCCAAAGCGGCCGATTCTGGAGGTGCTGAATAGAAAGGCGCGCGAGTTTTTGAAAGAGTCGTCAAGGGTTAATTGAGCGTCGTGGTAGACGAAGTAGGGAACATCGTCACTCTTCTTCAAGAGGCGTGAATTGTCGGTGATGTCATTGTTCGTCGTTACTGCTAAGAGCACGAGGTCTGGAGAATACTGCAAGACTTTTTCTCGAACGGTTAACAATTCCTGTGCTGTGCCGTAGCCGGAAACACCGAAGTTGATGACTTCAATCTTCTTGCCGGAAACAACGCCACACTCCTCGAGTTTCCTTCCCGTCACGGACCAGAAGGCCTCTTCAAGCGAAACTGGGAACGCCTCGCAATAAGAATCACCCACGACCGCAATCCGAAGAGTATTTGCCGGTTTGGAGATCGTGTGTTCCCGATCGCGCAGCCCATCGCTGTTTATCCGAACGTAGGCCTCGCCCTCCTTGCGGTACCAACCCGCCGCACCCGGACGCAGCGAAACGCCGCGAACTTCGTCCCGCTGATAAAACTCCGCATACTGATAACCGGCGACCCGCAGCGCGAGTTCCGCGATGAAGCAGCCAATGCCGATGCCTACGAAGATTAGAAGAAACTTAGCGAAGAACTTCCTGGTTCGCGGATGTTTGCTATTCATCGGTCGACCGAAGGGCGCAAGAGAAAAGAATCCTCATCAGTTTCAATTGAAAACGAATGAATACCTTAAGCGAACGGCTGGGATTTTGTCCAAAGATCGCCGCGAAAAGTGGAAATGGAGTGCCAAAGTTTTTGGATTCGCAGCGTCCGATGCACTATAGTTTCCCACCGGAGGGTCCAATGAAAATCAGATCAACGGCGCTCGCACGAAAATCATCAGCTATCCTTGCTCTACTGCTCCTTTTCGGCGCAGTCATTTCCTGTCGAATGATGAAATCGCTCACGGGTGATGAAAAGGCGGGCACTGTCAGCAACCTTTGGCCGGATGTGCCCCTATTCCCGGGCGCGACTAAGACAGACCTGACAATTCCCCTCGGAGCCAGACTCGTTTTGCGCGCCATGATGCAGGGCAAGATCAATTTCATCGCCTTTACAACCACCAAGAGCGCGCAAGAGGTGAAAGATTTTTATTCTGCGGATCTCATGAAGTCGTCCGGATGGACGCCCAATGACAAGGGATGCGTAGGAGACACTGAGGAGCAGAAGAATGAAGGCGCGGTCTGCTTTTTCCAGCGGCAGGATGGTGAAAAAAAGGAAGGGCTCGCCATCATCCTGGCTGAAGACGCGAAGACAAAACAGACGGACATCTTTTACGCCCGAATTGATATGACCGAACCATCGCCTTCGCCGACCAGGCGGTAAGTAAGACGGGAAGACCCAAAAACCAGACAGGATTTACACGATGAACAGGATTGCGGAAAGCAACAACGTTAACGCCGCATCTCGTTAATCGTGTGAATCCTGTCGATATGATTTCACTCGGTTACTCTCCCGTAAACTGTTGAAGCCCGGACGCGCTCTCCCCTTCGCATCCGGGCCTCTAACAAGGTCATCGATTTTTCAATCGGCGACCAGGCCTAACCGCTAACCAGAAACCGTTTAGTATCTACGGTTCCGGTTGCGGATCTTGTAAGTGTAGATGGCCGCGCCGGCGCCACCGGTAACTGCTCCAATCACTGCGCCCTTCTTTCCGCCAATCAAGCCGCCGAGCAGTGCTCCACCGATTGCGCCCCCCGCAGTAGTGATCTTGTCGCGGTGCTGCTTCCAAACGGAACGGTTCGAGCCGTAACGATAGTTGTCGTTGTTATATGGATCGTTGTTATAGGTGTTATTGCGATTGCCATCGTTACGATAAGAATCGTTGCGATACTGAGCATCTCGGTTGTAGCCCGTATCGTATCTGCTATCGTAGCGGGCGTTACTTGCGGTCCGGTTAGAGCAGCGACGATGCGTTTGTGCCGCCGCGGGGAAAGCCGCCAAGCTAAGAACGGTCAGGGTCACAAGGGTTGCGATTAGTTTTTTCATTTCGGCCTCCGGCGCTCATTTGGCAATGACCATGCCACGGGGCGCGCTTGGTCTTGATCGCTGCAAATTGTATTGTTTCGACGGAAACTTCACTCCTGAGAGAAATGGAAATCAAAGAAGTTTCCGAAAGGCTCACGATACGGTGTGCAACTGACTTCCGCATTTCCCTTTTGGGGTAGACGAACGAAGTGAACTAAAGGTGAGAGGATGTCGCAGGAAGAAACTCAGAAACAACGGCTTCTCTTGATCAGCAACTCAACGCTTCACGGCGGTGGTTATCTTGACCATGCGGAACTCGAGCTGCGCGATGCACTCGGCGAAATCGAAGGCGTCCTCTTTGTTCCGTTCGCCTTGCACGATTTGGATGGCTACACCGCACAGGCACGGGAGCGATTCGCGGCGATGGGTTATGCGCTCGATTCGGTTCACGAAGCGGCCGACGCGAAAACCGCTGTGGAGAATTCAGCAGCAATCTTCATCGGCGGTGGCAATACCTTCCGACTATTGGATAATTTGTATCGGCTCGATCTGCTGCCGCCAATCCGCCGCCGCGTTGCTGCGGGGATGCTCTACATGGGTTCAAGCGCCGGTGCGGTCATCGCTGCACCTACGCTCAAGACAACCAACGATATGCCAATCGTTGAACCTCGGTCCTTCGAAGCTCTCGGCCTGGTGCCTTTCCAGATTAATGCTCATTACCTCGACGCCGATCCGAATTCCACACACATGGGAGAGACTCGCGAAGTTCGAATCAATCAGTTTCTGGAAGACAACGAAACAGTCGTCGTTGGTCTACGTGAGGGATGCATGATTCGAGTGGAGCGTGGGGTTTATACGTTGAAAGGACGGACGAACGCGCGCATTTTCCGACGCGGGATCGAGCCTGTTGAACTCGAGCCCGGCTCCATCCTAACTGGCTTATTCTAAACGCGGCAGTCCTGTTAGTTGATCGTGAACTTTATGTCGTCGCCACTTTCCGACAGTTTCTTATCCGCACTGTTATAAGCCTCAACTTGCCAGCGGTAGGTTCCCTTCTCAAGTGGCTTGTCGATACTAAACGAAGTGCCCTCGACACGTTCGTTAACGTAAGGCGACGTGACGCTGGCCTCTTCAGGATAGATGCTGAATTTGTAATAAGCCGCGTCAGTATACGTCTCCCATTTTAGCTCCAGCTTTTCCGCGCTCACTTTCGCTCCCGCTTTGGGATTGACCAACTTCAGATCTCCCTTGAAGAGATTCGTCGGCGACGCGAACAGGGTCTTGTCGGCCGAAACCTCATACTTGTTGGCGCTGAGCCCGCCTATCCCAGTGGTCGCGAAGATATATTGGTCGGTATCAAACACACGAGCTAACAAGCCTTCATAAACCTTTGGCTCGACGTTGGTGATCACATAGACACCGTCTTTGTCAGTTCGCGCCGTAACGGTTTTACCGCCGCACCCGCCGAGAAATCGGTTGAACGTTTCGCACAACTTGACTTCGATATTCTCAACCGGCTTACCGTTGAATAAGACTGTGCCTTGCACGTTGCCAGTGCCGGGAGCAGGTTTCACTTTTTCGACTCCCGTTTCACCGCGATCAGGCTCAGTTGCAGTTGAGTTGGAAGAGCCCGCCGATTGCGAATTCTTGCTACCAATTTTGCAGCCAGTCAGTGAAATTGCGATAACTGCGCCGAGTAGACCAACAATCCATTTGCTAACCACCATTGTTCGTTCCTTTCGTT
>JANLYZ010000299.1:0-4877 GCA_031365905.1 Chloracidobacterium sp.
TGTCGAGCAGCGGGGATTTCGGTACTGCTCTATTAGTGTGTTGGTGAGGCGACAGGTTTGAGAATAATACTTTCGGCGTCCTTTGATTAAGAAGAGCCGTATTTTTCTTTGAGCTTGTGCAAATCTTCTGGTGCGTCATAAAGGTAAGCTGAGAGCTATGAAAAACACACATACCTGTCCTAAATGCAATTCACGGGAGATTATTCGCATCGAAGGGCGAATGGGCGGCTACAGCGGCGGTAACGATATTGCCGGGACTGCGGGCTCATTCAGCTTCAGAACAGTTAAAGTCACCCGATACCTGTGTGGCTCCTGTGGCTTCAGTGAAGAATGGATTGACGCACCAGAAGATTTGCACAAGCTCAAAGAAAAATACGGCTCTTCTTAATCAAAGGACGCCGAAAGTATTATTCTCAAACCTGTCGCCTCACCAACACACTAATAGAGCAGTACCGAAATCCCCGCTGCTCGACAACCTGATAGCAACCGACTAAACTCACTTGCGATGCGGTTTCTTTTCTCAAATGGAATTCTTAGGGTGGCGCTCGCGCTGGCTGTAGTTCTGTGGATGGCAGGCGCCGCTTGCATCTTCGGCTGCGGAAACATGATGACCGCCGCTGCGGCCAACGAGTCTACATCCTCCTCAACCATCGTAGCCGAAGGTTCAGCTTGCGCGGCAATGCACTCGCGCGATAGTTGCCCTAAACATCGCGCCAACGCTGCTGCTAAAAACGCTTCGCAAACAAGTGTGGCAGCGACGACTACGCTCGTGCTTACTGCGACACCAGGCGGGATGATTAATTGCCCGCTCGCCGCTAACGCTGCCGCTGCATTGTCGAAAGCGTCCCCGGATCATACGAATGCGTCGCTGCCTTCCGCCAATGAGAAATCTTTTCTGGTAACTTCCCCTGAGCAGCCTGGCGCGTTTGCGCCCCCGCTGCGACTACCCAATCGTGGCCACACCTACCTCCGCGGCTGCGTCTTCCTGATCTAGAGATTGCGTAGGACAGACATCCTTGTCTGTCCCGACTTAAAGCCGAGTAAGGACGGACAAGAATGTCTGTCCTGCTGGGTATCAGTGTATTCACTGAAACCCGGGGGTATGGACCGGTCGCGGGAGTTTTGCAGGTTAGTCGGAGAGGCCCGCACAGCAATCAAGGAGTGGAGCAGTGTCGAAATTTACCAGGAACTACAAGCTAATGTTTTTGTCAGTTGTCATGATCGTGTCGTTCGCATTGAGTCAAAGCGTGTTCGCACAACACCAGGGCCACGACATGCAGGGAATGAATATGCCGGGCATGAAAATGTCCAAAGCGCCAACAAAGAAAAGGACCGCTTCAGCCAGACGCACCAGAGGTAAACGGATCGTTCAGGGCAAGCGCCGTCGAGCCGGAAGAAAGCACGAGATGGCGAACATGAGTGGCATGAACATGCCGGGGATGAATATGCCGGGGATGCACACGCCGCACCGAACAACGCGCTCTCGTAAGAGCGGGCAGCCTGCGAAAACCCACATGTCGGGAATGTCGATCCCGGCAACACCTGCATCGCCTCAGGCGACGCCAAGCCCATCACACACGGACATGCCTGGGATGAAGATGCCCGGAATGAATATGCCGGCGTCTCCAAACGCCGCGCCCAGTGCGACGCCGCACGCTGACATGCCGGGAATGAACATGCCGGGAATGAACAGGCCGTCTCCGTCTGCATCTCCCGCGGCCTCGCCAGAGAAGATGGACATGAACATGCCGATGCCCGCAGCGAGTCCAGCTCCTGGAACTCATGTCCACGGTGAACCGTCAGCCATGGGCAACATGGACATGGGCACGCCTAACAAAACCCAGCCCGGCAATGATTCGATGAAAGGCATGGACATGTCAGGCACCGGCGCGATGAACATGGGACCATTGCTCGTCATGAACGGCAGCGACATGGGTATCCGCGTCGGATCGAGCGAAAAAAATCTGATGTCGATGGGCGCGATGGGTTCGGGCACTACCTGGCAACCGTCGTCAGGCGCGATGCACATGCTCTACAAGCAATCAGGCGACTGGCTGCTGATGTTTCACTACAACGCCGTCGTCGGCGTGAATTCCCAGGGAGGACCACGGGGAGTTACGAAATTTGAATCCAGCAACTGGTTCATGCCGATGGCCTATCACAAGCTCGGCAAGGGAACGTTGCAACTGAGAAGCATGTTCAGCTTTGAGCCGTTCACCTTTCCGCCGGGTGGCTCGCCGCTGCTTTTCCAAACTGGCGAGACTTACAAGGGCCAACCACTCATCGACCGGCAACATCCGCACGATCTCTTCATGGAACTCTCCGCGCAGTACACCCTGCCGCTCGGGGAACACGGGACGTGGTTCACTTACTTCGGTTATCCGGGCGAACCGGCGCTGGGCCCGGTAGCGTTCATGCATCGCGCGTCGGCATCAGAAAATCCATCGGCCACGCTCGCGCATCACCTACAGGATTCAACGCACATCAGTTTTGGCGTGCTGACCACTGGCTTCACGTATCGTTGGTTGAAGCTTGAAGGCTCGGTCTTCAACGGGCGTGAGCCTGACGAGAACCGTTACAACTTCGACGTGCACAAGTGGAACTCGCGCTCGGTTCGGCTTTCAGTGATGCCGAATTCTAATTGGACGATGCAGGTGAGCTACGGTTTTCTGCGCAGTCCGGAAGCATCTGAGCCAACCACCGACATTCGTCGCGCCACGGCTTCGGTGCAGTACAACCGCCCGCTCAAACGTGGCAACTGGGCCACGGCGTTCATCTGGGGACGCAATCACACCAGTGCCCCCGGCGAAACGCACAACTTGAACGGCTACACATTCGAGTCGACCGTTAACTTCCGCGATAAGAATTATCTCTACACGCGACTGGAGCTGGTGGACAAGAATGAATTGCTGCGTGCAGTTGACCGTGCGCGTTTGGGAATCACGGACGATCATCCGAGTTTCCGCATTGGAGCCTACACCTTTGGCGGCGCGCGCGATATCTTTACGAGCGAAAAGTTGACGACAGCAATCGGCAGCGATGTTACGTTCTATTCGAAACCCGCGGTGCTTGATCAAATTTACGGTAGCAACCCGGTTTCGTGGAAACTATTTCTGCGTTTTCGTCCGGGCAAGATGGACATGAACATGCATGGGCATACGCATAACACGGGGAGCACTCATGATTAGGAGTCTGCTAAACCGAACGGTCAATTGCTGGCTGGTTGTTCTCGGACTAGTCTTCATCTTTGCGCTTTCCGCGCCGGTTAGTTTTGGTCATGCCAAACTGCTGCGTTCGCAGCCGGCGGCCAATGCGACCCTTAAGCAAGCGCCACGGACCGTGGAGTTGTGGTTCAGCGAAGAGCTTGAATCGAGCTTCAGCACGATCGTCGTCCGCGACGAGAGCGGCAAGCAGGTTGACAAGAACAACGCGAGAGTTGCCGAGGACGGAAAAAAACTCGAGATCGATTTGGATGATCTCGCGTCCGGAACGTACACGGTCGAGTGGAAGGCGCTCTCCACAGATCAGCACACAATGAAAGGATGGTTTTTCTTCACAGTCGCTCGCGATCAGGCCGCTGCGAGTACTTCTTTCTCAGCTCCCTCCGGCGCCGGGGCAAGCACGGAAAAGCCGCAGGCCGAACCCTCCATTTCAATACCCACGGTATCTGAATCTCAGTCGGGCACTGATTGGACGATGAGCCTGGTGCGCTGGCTAGAGTACCTCGGGATGATGACTCTCTTCGGCGGTTTTGCGTTTCGCCTGTTGGTGCTAAGACCGTCACTCGGAAATGCCGCTGCACTCGACGACGAACAGACTGAGGCGGCGCTCGTGACCAGCCGTCGCCGCTTTGTGCAACTTTCCTGGCTGAGTATTGTCCTGCTGGCGCTCGCGTCTGTGGCGGCGTTAGTTCTGCAAACTGCGGCCGTGCTCGATGTGAGCGTTCGGCAGTCGCTCGCGGCGTCGCGGCTATCGCAAGTAATTCGCCGGACGAGTTATGGCGGGCCATGGCTGCTGCAAGTCGGGACGCTAGTTGCTTTGGCAGTGATTGTTTTCGTAATTTCTCGCCGTACGAGAGATAGGTCGAGCGGTGCGGCCCGCACCGCACTGCTTTGGATTGGTTTGAGCGTCACCGCCTTGATGTTTCTGTCACCGAGCCTGACCGGACACGCGGCCGCCGCCGCCAAAGAGTGGCCGCTGGCAATTTTTTCTGATTGGTTGCATCTGGTTACGGCCGGATTTTGGCTCGGCGGTTTGTTCCACTTTGTTTTTGCGATGATAGCGGCGACTTCGGAACTTGACGGAAGACAACGCCTGAGTGTGGTGCATAATGCAATTCCGCTGTTCACTCGCCTGGCGATCGTCAGCACGGTGCTGCTTGCGATTACTGGCCTGTACAACTCCTGGATTCACATCGATCGATTTTCCGCGCTCTGGACCACGCCTTACGGTAAGACGCTCTCGATCAAAGTGCTCCTGTTCATTCCCATGATCGCCTTGGGTGGCTGGAACACTTTTGTTATCCATCGCCGCGCGCGACATTTCATGGAGAGCGACAACGAAACGTCGGGTCATCTGAAAGTGGATCGCGACTTCCGGCGTTCGATCACGATTGAGGCTGCGCTGGGAGTTGCCGTGCTCTTGGCCGCGGCGGTGCTGGTCTTCCAGCAACCGGCAAGAGAGCATGTGGCTACCACTGAAACAAAAACGATGACACAGATGAAGTAGGAAATGGAGAACAGGAAAATGTTGAAACAAATTAGAGGTTGGAGTGTAGGGCCTTCGATTCTGGCGATTGCCGTTTTCGCAGGAATGGCTGTGAGCGATCGGCAAACAGCATTTGGTAAGGGCAACAACGAAGCAGCAGTGCGCGAGGC
>JANLYZ010000306.1:0-8650 GCA_031365905.1 Chloracidobacterium sp.
GCTACGACTTCTGGCTGACGAAACTCAACCAGTTCAACGGCAACTTCGTGAACGCCGAGATGGTCAAAGCCTTCATCATCTCCGGCGAATATCGCCAACGCTTCGGGCCATAGATATGGATATCTGCAGCCACCAATCGAATTAGTCCTCCCCCGGTTGAACCTTCAACCAGCGGGGGAACTGCTGAGGTTACGCCTCTCTCACACTCTGAAACAACTGGTGAGAATCAAGGCGATGGGTCGGGTGCCCGCCCGATCCGGAAAATCCGCACTGGAACCTGCTCATCGGGGAATATCCCCAAGCTGTCCGCGAAACACTCAACGATTGTGGCCTGAAGCTTCGCCGCACAGCGATTGCAACGCACCCTTCTTCGGGCAAACAACGACCTAGACCATTTCGAGTTCCAGTTGTAG
This sequence comes from Chloracidobacterium sp., assembly GCA_031365905.1. GTDB lineage: Bacteria > Acidobacteriota > Blastocatellia > Pyrinomonadales > Pyrinomonadaceae > PSRF01. The sequence goes on from JANLYZ010000306.1 coordinate 414, forward strand.
GATAGCGTCCGTACAGACTCGCGTGTGGTGACAAGTCTGATAATGAAATTCAGAGATAGACTTTTGAGTTGGCTATTTGCCGTTCTGCTCGCCTCGGCCGGCGCGTCTATCTCCGCCAAGCCTCACAAGAATTCTATCCCATCGACCCAAGGTGTTAGTGGATCACAGACGTTCGTGGTCTATCAGAACGAACTCGGCGCAACTGTCTGCCGTAAAGCGACTGAGTTTGAGCGTCAGCTGATTACTGACCGCAGTTGCGCCGGGCCGGCGGCGACAGTGATCTATCCCGGTGCACCTTTACGAAGTCAAATGCCTTCCGGGACCGCGACGTGGACTCTTGATTCGGCGGCCGATCTGGTTCTCCAACCTTCGGCGGGCCTGCGCATCGTGCTGCACGGCACAGCCCAGTTAAATCAAAATCAGACTGCAAAGAACGCATTTATCGCAGCCGCCAATCATTGGGAATCGATCATAGCGACGCCAATCACTCTCGTGATCGACGTCGATTATGGTCCAACGTTTTTTGGCCAGCCTTATCCGGACCCAAGCATTCTGGGCGCCACCGGACTCGATACCGTGACAGCTCCTTTTTCTGATCTCCGTCAAAGACTAATTAATGGTGCTTCGACTACACCCGAGCAACAGCTTTACAACGCTTTGCCACCCACATCTGTCCCGGTCGATTTCAATGGTGCGTTTACCGACGTCGCCAGCGTCAGTCTTGCGTTGCCAAACGCCCGCGCTCTTGGTCTCGCGGCCGACATCACCGATCCTGATTCGCTTCCGCTGGGTCAGGGCGATGCTGGTATCGGCTTCAATTCAGCTTTTCAGTTTGACTTCACTCCCGAGGACGGCATCTCGTCGGGCCAGACTGACTTTGATGCGGTGGCTACGCACGAGATTGGCCACGCGCTTGGATTCATTTCCGAGTCTGGCGGGACAAGTGCGTCGCCCGTTTCTGTTTGGGACCTGTTCCGCTTCCGGCCCTCAGCCGTCACTTTGGCCACGTTCTCGACCGCAAAGCGCATGATGTCAAAAGGCGGCACTCAGATTTTTTTCAGCAATCAGGTAAACACTTTCGCAACTCTTGAGCTGGGGCTCTCGACTGGTGGTCCGGATCCCGGTCCCGGAGATGGCGACGGAGAGCAGTCAAGTCACTGGAAGGACGATGCGTTTTTCGCAACTCGGCCCTACATTGGCATTATGGATCCAACTCTTTCGCGGGGCGTGAGGAAAACGATTAGCGAGAACGATATTGCGGCGCTTGATCTCTTCGGTTATTCGATAAGCCTGCCGCCACCAGTGCGCCCGCCGAATGACAATTTTGTAAATGCGATCGCGTTGCAGACAAACGCCGGAACGGTGAGTGGTAGTAACCTGAGCGCCACGAGAGAGGTGGGCGAGCCTAACCATGCGGGCTTCATGGGTGATAAATCGGTCTGGTACTCATGGTTGTCCCCAGCCGACGAGCAAATTACGATTGATACAATCGGCAGTAACTTCGACACCACGCTCGCGGTTTATACAGGCAGCGCGGTCAATCAACTCCTGCTTATTGCTCAGAACGACGATATCGTCAACGGCACAAACAAGGCGAGCCGCGTACAATTCAACGTAGTTGCCGGCACGAACTACCGGATTGCCATTGACGGTTGGAACGGCGAGTACGGCAACATCACCCTCAACTGGAGCGCCGCGGTTCCTACGCCGACCCCCACACCCACGCCACCGCCTACGCGTGTCCTAACGATTGCCTCGGCGAATCCAGCCAGCGGTGTGCCGGTCACGGTTAGTCCAAATGACAACGGCGGCTTGGGATCTGGGTCGACTCAATTTACTCGAACGTACAACGCGTTCACGACGGTTAATCTGACTGCGCCAATCAGCGTCGCCGGCAACTACTTTCAAAAGTGGCAGCGGGATGGATCTGATTTAACAAGCTTGCGAGCGACGAGTGTCAACATGGGCATCGATCACACGATGACCGCCCTCTACATCACCCTGGCGTCAACGCCAACACCGACTCCAACGCCCACTCCGAGTGGTCCGGGTCAGGCGGTTGCCTACCAGATCAATTCCGCCCACACCGGATCGCAATTCGACAACGTTAGTCCACCGTTCGGGCAGCGTTGGTCGCGAGACCTGGGCGCTACGGTGTCGTATCCGGTAATTGCCGGGGGCAAAGTTTACGTCACCACCTTCCCGAATCTTTACGCGCTTGACGCAACCACCGGTGCAACGGTTTGGGGACCGATTGATCTGGTTGGAGGCACTGGAGCCGGCCCGGCAGTTGGAGCCGCCTACGAAGGGGGTCGCGTTTTTGTCGTCAACAGGACTGGTTTGCTTCGCGCTTTCGATGCGACAACCGGAGCTCAGTTGTGGTCGCGGCAGCTTGGAGGTCAAGCGTTCTCGTCGTCGCCGACTGCCGTGGGCGGCACAGTGTACGTGAGTGGCTTCCAAACGTTCTACGCTGTTTCGGCGCAGGACGGCAGCGTCAAGTGGAGTGTGGCTAATGCCGGTGGCGATAACAGTTCGCCATCAGTATCAGAGACTGGAGTGTTTGTCTCTTACGCATGTAATAACGCCTGGGCGTTGTCGCCGGCAACGGGCTCCGTAATCTGGCATCACACGACGGGCTGTTTCGGGGGTGGTGGAAGAACAACTGTTCTGTTTGGCGGACGGGTCTACGCCCGTGGTGGCTCGTTGGAAAACGAGGCGCTCGACGTAGGTACGGGAATCGAAGTAGCCACCTTCTCCGCGGACCGGGCGCCGGCCTTCAACGGTTCCACTGGTTACTTTCTTAACGGAACGACGTTGGAGGCAAGGGACGTTTCTTCGGGAATACTGAAGTGGTCATTCACCGGTGACGGCACTATCGTTTCTGCGCCGATAGTCGTGAACGGCATCGTGTACGTGGGCTCGACCAGTGGCAAGCTCTACGCCTTGAGTGAGAGCACTGGTGCGAATGTTTGGATCGGAACAGTCGGGGCCTCGGTGAATCGCCCTGATGAAAGCAACGTGTCGGTACTCACCGGGCTCGGCGCTGGTGAAGGTCTTATAGTTGTGCCTGCCTCGAGTTTGCTGGTCGCTTACCAGCCTGTTCAATCAGTTCAATCAATTCAATTGAGTTCCGCAGCTTACACCGCAGCTGAAGGCTCGCCGCGCGTCAACATAACCGTAAGTCGTAGCGGCGACACGGCCACCAGCTCCTCGGTCACCTACACGACGACCGATAGCGCCGGCTCGCAGAACTGCGCCACGAAGAACGGCATTGCTTCACCGCGCTGTGATTACATCAACACGGTCGGGACCATGACCTTTGCCCCCGGCGAGACTTCGAAGTCGTTCTCTGTAGCGATTGTCGACGACTCTTACGCCGAAGGAACAGAGACTTTCACCGTTGGTCTCAACAACCCGAGTGTCGCAACCCTGGGTGCGCAATCAACTGCGACCGTTACGATCACCGACAACGACAGCATGGATGGGCCCGCTAATCCCAGCGACAGTTCGAGCTTCTTTGTAAGACAGCACTACATCGATTTTCTAAATCGCGAACCAGACGCAAGCGGTCTCGGGTTCTGGACCGGTGAGATTGAGAACTGCACGCCAAAACCGCAGTGCACGGAGATCAAGCGCATCAATGTCTCGGCTGCCTTCTTCCTGTCGATTGAGTTTCAGGAAACCGGCTATCTTGTATACCGGACTTACAAAGCCGCCTACGGGAATCTTAACGGGACACCGGTGCCATTGACGCTAAATGAGTTTTTGCCCGATACGCAAAAGATTGGCAGCGGCGTGCAAGTGGGCATAGGCAACTGGCAAGCGCAATTGGAAACGAACAAGGTAGCCTACCTGCTGAATTTCGTCGGTCGCTCGAGGTTTGTTAACGCCTACCCGCTCGCGATGACGCCGGCTCAGTTTGTTGACGGGCTCTTCAACAAAGGATCAGTTATACCAACTGCCGCTGATCGCAACGCGGCTATCAACGAATTTGGCGGAGCTCCGAACACAGCGGACGCAGCAGCGCGCGGACGAGCGCTCAGACGCGTCGCGGAAAACTCGATCCTGAACCAACAGGAAACCAACAAGGCTTTTGTGTTGATGCAATACTTCGGTTACCTGCGCCGCAATCCAAATGACCCACCGGAACTAAACCTGGACTTTGGTGGTTACAATTTCTGGCTCGGCAAGCTGAACCAATTCAACGGTAACTTCGTCGACGCCGAGATGGTCAAGGCCTTCATCCTCTCCGGTGAGTATCGCGGCCGCTTCGGACCTTAGAGCCACCACCGGTCGCTTGACTCTTTGTAGAATCCGACCCTAGAATTTTGCTGAATTTGTCAGGAACCGCGTTAGCATTGGGTTCTCCCTCTCAATCGCTTTAACGAGCTCAGCCCCCATACCGCTAAAAATGGAAAGGTAACTCATGCCTGGCATCCTCCATCGCTTCAACATTCCAGTGAGGCGATCGCGAGGGTTGTGTCTCCTGATTCCAGGCGGGCGCCCTTTTCCAGCGGTTAAGATAGCGCGCGAAGCCTGTTATACCAGCAACTTCTATTACATGAGTTCTATTCAAGCCTGGAGGTAGATACTTAAAGTGGAATTCACATCCTTCAGAATTGTTTCGAAGATATTGGCAGTGGCAATGATCTCATTTGCCGCAGTTAGCAGCGCACAAGCCTCATGTCCTCTAAGCGGTTTTGCGGCTCCGTTGTCATTTCCTGTATCGCAAAATCCTCGCGACATCGGAATCGGCGACTTCAACGGCGACGGATTTCGGGATGTGGTCGTAGCCAACGACGGCGCCAATAGGATTTCCGTCTTGCTCGGTAACGGTGCCGGTAACTTCTCAGCGGCGGGAAACTTTGGTGCGGGTACACGACCGGTTTCTCTCGCCGTAGCAGACTTTAATAACGATTCCAAACTGGATGTCGCGACTGCAAATTACAACTCCGGCAATGTCTCCATCTTCCTGGGCAACGGGAGCGGTGGGTTTGCAGCCGCTACCAATATCTCTACGGGCACTCTAAACCCAAGCGTGATTATCGCCGGGCGCATCAATAACGACGTAAATCGAGATCTAGTTGTTGCGCATTTTGATGGCACGGTCTCGATCATGCTTGGCGATGGGTTTGGCGGTTTCAGCGCCCCTATTGGCAACACTAAGCCAGTCGATCGGCCGGTAAGCGTCACACTCGCGGATTTCAACATCGATGGCAACACGGATCTGGCAATTGTGGGGCAATTCGATAACAACGTGCGGATCATGTTGGGGAATGGGACTGGTGGCTTTGCCACGGCCACGGGTTATCTCGCCGGGACGGAGCCGACGGATATCGCCGTAGCTGATCTCAACAATGATGGCAAACCGGATCTAGCGGTCTCCATCTATGCCAGCAAATTGGGAATTCTCTTGAATAGCGGCGACGGTAGTTTCAATCCGCCCGTGATTTATGCAGTTGCCGGGAACGGAATTTCTTCTGTCGTAATAACGGATTTCAACAACGACGGAGAGAATGATCTGGCAATCGGACACAACACCGGAGTTTCGGTCCGGTTTGGCAACGGCACTGGTAGCTTTGGGGCACCTGCCAATTTAACAACGGCGAATGGACCGGCTTATCTTGCCACTGACGATTTTAACGGCGATGGCAGTTCAGACCTTGCGGTCGCGGCTTACTCAGCCAGCAGCCTTCTGCTTCTGCTTAACAATGGAGCCGGAAGTTTCGCCGCCACCGCTGCCCCTCAATATCCGGCAGGGAGTGGCCCCGATTCCATAGTTAAGTCAGACTTCAATAATGACGGTAAGTTAGACCTTGCGGTTGCTAACAGAAACTCAAATGACGTCTCGGTAATTCTCGGTAATGGCACTGGCGGGTTTGGCGGGACACATAATTTCAGCGTTGGCCCTCCACCGTCATCCAATGTTACTAACGGTCCAATGTCCATCGCCTCGGGAGACTTCAACCGTGACAACATAGTCGATCTGGTAACGGCAAACTTCAATGGCAACAGTGTATCAATCCTATTGGGTGATGGGGCGGGTAACTTTCCATCGGCTACAAAGATTAACGTCGGAACGGGTTATCCCTGGTTCGTGGTCGTCGCTGATTTCAATGGGGATAATAAATTAGACCTGGTGATTTCGCGGGACACCTATTTTAATAACATCTCTATGCTCTTTGGAGACGGAGCTGGTGGCTTCGGATCTCCCGTGGACATTGCCGGAGTGTTCGGGCCGCGCCCCCTGGTGGTTGCTGATTTCAATGGCGACAGCAGACCGGATCTCGCGGTTGGAAATCAACTCTCCAACGATATTTCAATCCTGCTCAATGATGGGTCGGGCAGTCTCGGCGCCGGCGTACATTTCGGCTCAGGCGGAATCAGTCATCCCAGCTCCATCGGTGTTGCGGATTTTAACGGCGACGGCAAACTTGATCTGGTCGTTGCTAACGAGTATGCAGGTACCATAGCCCTGCTTGCGGGAACCGGCACCGGCGCATTTTCAGTGCCGGTCTCTTTCGCAGTCGGAGATGCTCCAACCGGACTGGCAGTAGGCGACTTCAATGGAGACGGGTTGCCGGATGTTGCAGTGGCTAATAGCACTTCGGGCAGCGTTTCACTTTTGCTGGGGAACGGCGCGGGTTCGTTTTCCGGAGCTGCGAATTATGACACGGGGTTTGTAACAACGGTTGCGGCCGGGGACTTCAATAGTGACGGCAAGCTTGATGTGGCCACCGACGGAATCCGAATCCTGATTAATAATTGCATCGACACGGTCAGCACGCTTCTTCCGAGCTTGTCGGTTAACGACGTTACAGTTAGTGAAGAGAGTGGTACTTCGTCATTTTCAGTGGCCCTGTCCGCCACCAGTAGCCAGCCAGTGTCCGTTGATTACGTCGTCAGTGGCGGGAGCGCGGTCAAGGTTATCGATTTTCAAGCGGTATCGGGCACCTTGAGTTTCATGCCAGGCGAATCCAACAAAACGGTCGTCGTACCGATTGTGAATGATTCATTCAATGAATTTACAGAAGGGTTCAGTGTGAATCTGTATCATCCCGTCAATGCAACAATAAAGAAACGCGCGGGGGTTGGCAGCATCACAGATACCGATCCCGAGCCATCGATCGCTATCAGCGATCAGAGCGTGACCGAGGGGAACAGCGGCACTACAGCAGCAAGTTTTACCGTCAATCTGTCGTCTCAGAGTGGCAAACTGATTACTGTTACCTACTCGACTGCTGATGGTACAGCAACCGCCCCGAGCGATTATCAATCTGCCTCTAACGTCACCCTAAACATTGCGGCCGGATTACCCTCAAAGAGCATTCCGATTCTCGTTTATGGTGATACATCGATTGAACCAGATGAAACGTTCCTGGTTAATCTGACCAATCCACGAAACGCTGCGCTGGCTGACAGTCAGGCGATTGGAACAATCATCAACGATGATGTGAATCCAATTGATCAGGCAAATTTCTTTGTGCGGCAGCATTACCTCGATTTTCTCAATCGCGAACCCGATGCCGGCGGTCTGGCTTTTTGGACCAACCAGATCACTGAGTGCCAACAACCCGGCGCGACATGCAGTGCAGAAGTTCGTCGAATTAATGTTTCAGCGGCGTTCTATCTTTCGATTGAGTTTCAGGAAACTGGTTACCTGGTGGAACGCATGTACAAGACGTCGTACGGCGACGCAACCGGTAACTCAACCTTAGGCGGAGCGCACCAGCTTGCGGTTCCCATCGTTCGTTTCAACGAATTTCTGGCCGACACGCAGACGGTCGGCCTGGGCGTTGTAGTGGGCCAGTCTGGTTGGGAGCAGGTGCTGGAAAACAACAAGCAGGCTTTCGCCGCGGCCTTTGTCCAGCGAACGAGGTTTGCTACCGCCTACCCGACGACGTTGTCGCCAGGGCAGTTTGTGGACATGCTGTTCGCGAACGCCGGCGTCACGCCTTCGGCCACGGATCGTAACGCCGCTATCAATGAATTCGGCGTAGCCGGGAACACGGCAGACACGGCGGCGCGCGGGCGAGCGCTGCGACGAGTGGCGGAAAACTCGCTGCTGAACCAGCAGGAAAAGAACAAAGCGTTCGTGTTGATGCAATACTTCGGCTACCTGCGCCGCAATCCCAACGATCTTCCTGATTCAGACCATACTGGCTACGACTTCTGGCTAGGCAAGCTCAATCAATTCAACGGGAACTTCGTCAACGCCGAAATGGTGAAGGCCTTCA
>JANLYZ010000315.1:0-36674 GCA_031365905.1 Chloracidobacterium sp.
ACCGGCCTCGGGCTCCCCGCCGTAAGGCGCATTGCTCGCTTGCATGGCGGACGGGTTGAGGTGAAGTCTGTACCAGGCGAAGGTTCAACATTCACCCTTCACCTGCCGCTAACTCGCCAGTGACCAATTCCTGGTTTCCGACAACTCTTCACGAAAACTTCGAGACTAGCGGAGCAACACCTTCTCGGCATTGTTGAGATGTGTTTGCGCTGAGTTCCATTCGGTTGGAATGAACAAAGCGTCGCCAAGGGGTTCGATTGCAGATTTGTGATTGCCGGTTGCTGAAGTCGGCTGGTTGTTCAGAGGACAACGCGTGAGAGATCAGCCATCGGAACCCATGGTTCGAAAAGATCCTGCTTGAGCAGCGGCACAGCATGACAAGAGAATGCTGAAGTCACTAATTATCCTGCCGCATAAATCAAGTGCGTTAAGCCTGCAATTCAATTTGTAACCTTGAAGCTGGACTAATAACAAAGAGATGGTCCCCACTCTACCCCACACTGTCCGAACTCCAGGTGTCAATTGCCCGGTCCTTCCTCGTAACAGACCTGTCCATAACTTTCCCACTCGCAGCTCGCGTGTTGGGAATTTTTGCGCAGGTCTCGAACTACCAGGATTCCTTTTGTTGCCCTTTTTCCTAGGCATGTCCATTGCACTCCAAACCCTTGAAACCATCGCGTTGACTTTACTAAGTCTGACTGCACGATGTTTGAGAGTTACTAATTGCCGGCGGCGGCTAGTCGCTGGCGTTAAGCCGTAGGAAAGGAAAGCTACTATGAATACAAAACGACTCCTTATGACTGCTGCTTTTATTTTAGTCGTGGGCCTCGGAGCGAGTGCAACTGCTCAACGAAAGACAAGCCCGCAGGACTTCATCATTCCGCCGCAACCAATCGAGACCATCGTTTCGATGGAACTTAACAGCGTCGAAGTTGCTGACGGGAGCGTAGCCCTCGATCCCAAGCGGGGCGACACAATGTTCGGTTACGGTTTTCTCGGACGCACCTCGGGAGATCTACCAGGTTCGTTCATGTTCTCAATGAATTGTTTCCCCTCCTCCTTTGAGCCCGGAGGAGCAAACGAAATTACTGGCGGCATGTGGACGCTGCCGGTTTATATGCGACCCTACAAGGGACTAGACACTACCTACATGGGCTCGCTCTTCGGCACTTTGGTGAACGGCTCGATGGATTGGGACAAGACAGTTGACTGTTCCACTAGCGGGCTGTGTACGGGAAGCGCTTTAGTCTATTTTGAGCTGAACGTCACCGGCGGCACGCAGAACTGGGCCGGCGTTACTGGCTACGGCACATTTAAGGGCACGCTGAGCCAAAACGAAAAAACAGGAACTACGTTGAATGGGTGGCTGACGATTAGTTACGTGTTCTACCCTCTCAATTAAGACGAACGCTGAATAGTTAGGATTGGGGCGGACGTGAAGCACGTGCGCCCCAGTACCTTTTTCCCTGAGTGTAATCGAGGGAAGGAAAAATGAAATGGCAAGAATGAAAGCAAACGTCTTTCACGGAAAGGACGAGATTCGTATCGAAGAAGTGGAGCGACCCGTAGCGGGTGTCGGCGAAGCAGTTATACGGGTCACTTTAACGACAATTTGCGGAACGGATCTGCACATTCTGCACGGCGAGTACCCGGTCAAACCTGGGTTGATTATCGGCCACGAGCCGGTCGGAGTAATCGACGAACTCGGACCGGGCGTCACCGGATATGAAATAGGCGATCGTGTTCTGGTCGGCGCGATCACTCCCTGTGGTCAATGTCGCGCATGCCTGTCAGGGCAACTCTCGCAGTGTGGCCACGGGGGTGGCTATGAAGCACTCGGCGGCTGGCGCTTTGGAAACACGATCAACGGCGCGCAGGCCGAGTACTTGCTGGTGCCAAATGCTCAGGCAAATCTGGCGAAGATTCCCGAAGAGTTGACTGACGAACAGGTGGTGCTGCTTGCCGACATCGCTTCAACAGGTTTCAGCGGCGCCGAGTCTGGCAATGTCCGCATCGGCGATTCCGTAGTTGTGTTCGCGCAAGGGCCAATTGGTTTGTGCGCTACCGCCGGAGCCAAATTGATGGGCGCGCCGCTCATCATCGGCATTGACGGAGACGACAACCGGCTGGCGATGGCCAAGCGCATGGGTGCGGACGTCGTGCTCGATTACAGAGCAGTGGATGTCGTCGCCGAAGTGCAACGGCTGACAGACGGGGGCGCCGACGTGGCCATCGAGGCGCTCGGTACGCAACAAACTTTCGAAAGCGCTCTGCGCAGCCTGCGACCGGGAGGAACACTTTCGAGTCTGGGCGTTTACTCTGGCAAGTTGCAAATACCGTACGAGGCGTTCGCCGCAGGCATTGGTGATTATCGTCTGGTGACGACGCTCTGCCCGGGTGGCAAAGAACGAATGCGCCGACTGATGGAAGTAGTCAAGCACGGTCGCGTTGATCTAACGCCGTTGTTGACTCATACGTTTCCACTGGAAAAAATTGTCGACGCCTATGAGTTGTTCGGAGGGCGATCAGACGGAGTGTTGAAAGTAGCAATTAAGCCTTAAGGCGCATGTAAGCAATCAGCAGTCAGCTACAACTGTTGGCATTTAGGCCCTTTTGAGCTTACTGTTTGACTATTGCTGACTGATTGGTGATCGCTGACTGCTTATTACTATCTGGACAATGCAATCTTCTCGCGTGGATTCAAGCTCACGATCAGGGTCTGGGAATGGTCTGACAACTGAAGAGGCGAACCGCCGGTTGTCGCAGTTTGGCCCGAACGAACCGGTCTCGTCGCATCGCAGTTCTGGGCTGGTTCAGATCCTCTTTCTCTTCCTGAATCCGCTGGCGATCATTCTGTTGTTAGCCAGCGCGATCTCTGCAGCGCTTGGTGAGATCCTCAATGCTTCCATCATCGCGATGATGGTGTTGCTGAGCGCCGCTCTCAACTTTTTTCAAACTTATCGTTCACAACGTGCTGTAGAGCGGATTCGCAAAGAGGTCGCCCCGACCGCCACAGTTTTGCGCGACGGAAACTGGCGAGAGATTCCACGACGCGAGCTGGTGCCGGGCGACGTCATCAAACTCACCGCCGGTGATCTGGTGCCCGCGGATGCCGTGCTGTTCAAGGTTCGCGACTTGCACGTCCAGCAAGCCGCTCTCACCGGCGAGTCACTGCCCGTGGCGAAGGAGGCTGTTGACTTTTCCGCAATTTCGCCAGAGACAAGCGACGATCACAAAGTTTTTCTTGGCACGTCGGTAGTAAGCGGCACCGGCACAGCTGTGGCTATGGCGACCGGCGCGAACACAATGTTTGGTGACATTGCTACGCGCCTTGCCACCAAGCCACCCGAAACCGAGTTCGAAAAAGGTACACGACAGTTTGGTTTCTTGATCATGAAGACGACCATTCTGCTGGTCTTCTTCGTTCTCACTGTCAGCGTCGTCCTGCATCACAATTTTCTGGAGTCTCTGCTCTTCGCCGTCGCGCTCGCGGTCGGTCTGACGCCCGAGTTTCTGCCAATGATCACCACGGTCACGCTAGGGCAAGGCGCTGTCCACATGGCGCGGAAGAAAGTGATCGTCAAGCATCTCGAGGCGATGCAAAACTTCGGCAGCATCGATGTCTTGTGCAGCGACAAGACCGGCACGCTCACCAGCGGCGAGATGGCGTTGGACCAGCACCTCGATCCTTTTGGCGCTCCATCTGAGCGCGCGTTTCTGCTCGCGTACCTGAATAGCCTGCACGAAACGGGCGTGAACAATCCTCTCGATCAAGCGATCAAGGAGAGCCGGAGCAGCGATCCGCTCGACGCGGCCGTCCAGAAACATGATCATCCGGACATCCACGCTTATCGCAAGCTTGATGAGATTCCCTTTGACTTCGAACGACGTCGCGTTTCGATTGTCGTGGAACATGAGAGCGAAAGACTGCTGATAACGAAGGGCGCTCCGGAAAGTGTGCTCCCCGCCTGTGCCTCTTACGAACTGAACGCTCAACAGATGCCACTGGATGCCGATTCGCGAGTGCGCGCCCAGGCGACTTATCGCGGACTCTGCGCCCGCGGGTTCCGCATGCTGGCGGTCGCTTACACGACCGTGCCGGCGAAAGATGTATACCGAGCGGACGAGGAAAAGGATCTGGTGCTCGCTGGATTCCTGGCTTTCTCGGATCCCCCGCTGGACAGCGCGAAGCTCGCATTAGACGCGCTGAAACGTGACGGCATCCAGGTAAAGATATTGACGGGTGACAATGAACTCGTGGCGCAACACATCTGTTCGCAGGTTGGCCTCGAAAGCGATCGCATTATCCTCGGCGCTGAACTCGAGCGAATGAGTGATCCCGCGCTCGCTCATGTCGTCGAGCAGACTTCCGTTTTTGCGCGAGTGTCGCCGTCGCAAAAAAACCGGATCATTCTGGCACTCAAGCAACGCAGTCACGTCGTAGGTTATTTGGGAGACGGCATCAACGATGCTCCATCACTGCATGCGGCAGATGTCGGCATCTCGGTTTCGACCGCTGTTGATGTGGCCAAGGATGCGGCCGATTTTATTCTGCTCGAACGCAGCCTCGACGTACTGCATGAAGGCATCATCGAAGGTCGCAAATCCTTCGGCAATGTCATGAAGTATTTGTTGATGGGGACGAGTTCAAACTTCGGCAACATGTTCAGCATGGCCGTCGCGTCTCTCTTCCTGCCATTTCTGCCGATGCTGCCGACGCAAATTCTGCTGAATAACTTTCTCTACGACCTGGCGCAGGTGACGATTCCGACAGACCACGTCGACCAGACCTTCATTCACAACCCGCAGCGTTGGGACGTGAAAATGATTCGCGATTTCATGATCTACATTGGACCAATCAGTTCGATCTACGACTTCCTAACCTTCTTTGTATTACTGAAGGTCTTCTCTGCTTCTGCGCAACTCTTCCATTCGGGTTGGTTTGTCGAGTCGCTCGCGACGCAAACGCTGGTCATCTTCGTAATTCGCACGGCGGGTAATCCGTTTCACAGCCGGCCAAGTCTGCCGCTGACGATCACGACGCTCCTGGTCGTTTTAATAGCAACGGCGCTTCCTTTCACAAAGCTGGGAGGGGTGCTTGGCTTTACGCCGTTGCCGGCGGGATTCCTTATTTATATTTTGCTTGCAACCGCGACGTACTTGTTGCTGGTGCAGGTGGTCAAGCGCCGGCTGATGCGGCGGCTCTGGCAGTAGGGAACACGCATGAGTCTCAGCCCGCAGTATTAGACCTTGCGTGACTGCCTGCGGGAAATTAACGCAGCTAGCGGGACGACTATCGCCATCAGCAGCCATGAAGCGGGTGGAACAGCGACGTAGACAAAGGCGGCCTGCGGCCTGCGGTGCCCTAACGCATCATCTCCGTAGATTACCATGGAGCCCAGCGCGATAATCAGCATCACGATATAAAGCGTCGCTCGGGTAAGCACCGACCAACGCTTCGAAACCACGTGGGCCACTACCAGGGCGACGAACGGGGCGAGCACCCAGAGCGTGAAAAGCACCAGCAGCAGTCCCGGACTACGCTGGCCCGTGCGGAACATCAAACCGAGCGAGCCCACGCCACTAGCCAGCGCTGCGATTAGGGCCGCTGCGCTCAATCGGCCAAGGGAACCACGAACGGAAATTTCGTTGCGCGCTCTTGAGGTCATCTCATCGCGATCATCGTGCTCATTGATCTCTCCTGGTGCCTGGCTACGTATCATACCGGTGATCTGCAATAGCAACGACTTGGTGAACTTATCAGGGGGCGCGGAGCGTCCGCGAATGATCCTTGCGGATTATTCCCAACTAAGCGCGGAGTAGTTCCCAGTATTCCCAACACTGCGAGCATAAATGCTTGGAGAGCACCCGGCACGGCCGTTGCACCAAGGTGAACCCGGAGGCAGGGTTTCGCGCCCTGGCAACACATATGACAATCAAACGCATTCTATGCCCCACAGATCTTACGGCCGGCTCGGACGAAGCGTTGCGTTACGCGCTCGCACTGGCGTGCGCTTACGAAGCCAGGCTGATCGCCTTTCACTGCGAGCCCGCCAACGATGCGGCGATACCGGTCCAGAGTGAAATCAAGAGTTCGTTCGAACAGGCGCTCTTTCAATATCTTGGACCTTCTGAACTGGCAATGATCGACTGGGAGCGTGTGGTTGAACGAGGTAACGATCCGGGAACGGCAATCGCGCAATATGCCGCCGCTCACGGTGTTGATCTGATTGTGATGCGCTCGCGCAGGCGACCACACCGAGCGGCGCTGCTCGGTTCCACTGCTGAATCCGTCTCCCGAAGTGCGCCTTGTCCGGTGCTCGTTATGCACAGCAATGAGCGCGACTGGGTTAACGAACGGAGCCATGAGATCAAACTAAAACGCGTGCTGGTCGCTTACGATTTTTCGGACTACGCCGAACTGGCGCTTAACTATGGTTTGTCTTTCGCGCAGGAGTATCAGGCCGAACTGCATCTGCTCCACGTGTTGCCACCGTTTACTTTGGAGGCGCCGGAGATTTCCTGGTACCCACTCGGCAAGGAGGGCACCTATCACAAGGCCGCTCGGCGCTTGCAACAGGCGCTGCCGGCAGAGGCGCATCTTTCGTGTCAGGTGAAGCATGCTGTCAGCGAAGGCCAGCCATATCGCGAAATACTCAACTATGCGGAAAAGCACAACATCGATCTCATCTGCCTCGGGGCTCATGGAGCAGGGTTCGGCATGCGAGCTCTATTCGGATCGAATGTCGATCGAGTCTTGCGTCAAGCACCGTGTCCGGTGTTCGTAACGCGTCCGCTTAGGCCGGCAATGTCATTCCGTCGGGAAGCTCAGGCTACGGTTGCAGTAGCAACGTTGTAAGCACTGGGGGCCGGATGGCGGGTGCCAGCTGCCAGCCGGCAGTTCACACCAACATCGGACACTCGCCCCCCACCGCCTACGTGCGTTCCCGCACAGACGCCAAAACCAAAAAGATCAAGAATCGAGACGTTTGCAAACAATCCCGCCTGAGTTGATGTCCTGACGGACACCAAGGAGCCGACACTAATGAAAAAGCTGTGGATAATCTTTATTGCGATATTTGTATTTTCGTTTGCGATATTAGGCTGGGTGGGCACGGAGATTTTTCGCCAGGCTCCGCCGATCCCTCGCGAGGTCGTGACGACGGACGGCGCCGTTTTGATCCCAGCCGAAGAAATCTCCAACGGGCAAAACGTCTGGCAGGCAATGGGCGGAATGGAGAGCGGCTCGATCTGGGGACACGGCTCTTACGTTGCACCCGATTGGTCCGCGGATTATCTGCATCGCGAAGCGCTTTTTATCCTGGACGAATGGTCGCATCAAGACTTTGCAAACGCATACGACAATCTAACTTCGGAACAGAAAGCCGCGCTTCGTCAACGTCTCCAGGATACAATTAGAAAAAACAATTACGATCCCACGACCGGCCGGCTCACTATCGAACCGGCACGCGCGCGCGCCTTCGAAGACAATCTCAAACACTACACTGATATTTTTGCGAACGGAAAAACTGAGTACGCTGTTCAGCGCAACGCGCAAGCAGACCCCGCTAAGCTTCGCCAGTTGAATTCTTTTTTCTTTTGGACCTCGTGGGCCTCGGCAGCTAATCGTCCCAACAATACAATTTCCTACACCAGTAATTTTCCTTCTGAACCGCTGGTAGGCAATGTGCCGACCAGCAGCGCCATTGTCTGGACAGGCGTTAGCGTGATCATGCTGCTGGCGGGCATCGGCTGGTTGGTTTGGTATTACGCCTCGCGCGAAATGCCCATGGTTTCGGACGACGTGCCGGACAGCGATCCTTTGATCGGCGCCCAGATTTCACCTTCACAAAAAGCGACTGTCAAATACTTCCTGGTCGTCACGCTGCTGTTCCTTTTGCAAATCGCCATGGGAATGCTTACCGCGCACTACGGCGTTGAGGGTGGCGGCTTTTTCGGGATTCCACTGGCCGACTATCTTCCTTATGTAGTCACGCGAACCTGGCATACACAGCTGGGGATTTTCTGGATTGCGACCGCGTGGTTAGCCGCCGGACTTTTCATCGCTCCATTCATCTGCGGCTACGAACCCAAGCGTCAAAAACTCGGCGTGGATATTCTTTTCGGCGCGTTGCTCATAGTTGTCCTGGGCTCAATGGTTGGGCAGTGGCTGTCGGTGATGCACAAGCTGCCCGGCAGTTTGTGGTTTTGGTTTGGACATCAGGGATATGAATACGTTGACTTGGGGCGCGTCTGGCAAGCGGCGCTTTTGGTCGGGTTGCTTTTATGGCTTTTCCTGATTGCGCGCACGGCGATTCCCGCACTCAGGAAAAAAGGGACTCCCAAGTCTCTGATCACTCTTTACTTCTTGTCGACGACCGGAATCGCGCTGTTCTACAGTCCGGGACTTTTTTGGGGCATGCGCTCGCATCTTTCAGTCGTCGAGTATTGGCGCTGGTGGGTGGTGCATCTGTGGGTCGAAGGCTACTTCGAGGTTTTTGCCACAGTCGTCATCGCTTTCCTCTTCGCCAAACTGAAAGTCATTCGTGCCGAGAGTGCCGCTCAGGCAGCACTACTTTCAGGCGCGATCTATCTGAGTGGCGGAATCATCGGCACCCTTCATCACTTATATTTTTCCGGGACGCCAACTGTGGCGCTTGCCTTCGGGTCGGTGTTTAGCGCGCTGGAGATCGTGCCCCTGCTCTTGGTGGGGCATGAAGCGGTGGCAAACATTCGTCGTTCCAAAGCACGGCCATGGCTCAGCCAGTATAAGTGGGTGGTTTATTTCTTTGTCGCTGTTGCGTTTTGGAATCTGGTAGGCGCGGGCATCTTCGGATTCATGATCAATCCGCCGATCGCGCTTTACTACATGCAGGGCTTGAACACCACGGCGGTGCATGCGCACGGCGCGCTATACGGAGTGTATGGGACGCTCGGGATTGGACTGATGCTGTTTTGTCTGCGAGCGATGAAGCCGGAACTTATCTGGAAGGAACGGCCGATCTGGTTTGCGTTCTGGGCCATCAACATCGGTTTGATGTTGGAAATCGTCTTGAGCCTCCTGCCGGTAGGTTTGCTGCAAACGTATCAATCGGTATCCGTCGGCTATTGGTCGGCGCGCAGTTCCGAATTTCTGCAGACACCACTAATGCAGACGCTCCGCTGGATGCGCATGATCGGTGACACAACATTCGCCCTGGGCGCAATTTCGTTCGTTTATTTCGCACTCAATCTAATGTGGCAACGTCCCGCGAAAAAGGCGGCGATCATTCCGCCAATCGTTCCGTTGCCGGAAGCAGTCGTTTAGGGCACCGTGGCTCGGCTGAGAGGTCAGAGAACAGAGGTCAGAGAACGGAGTCTCTGCCTCTGATTTTGGCCTTGCTGATCTCTGACTTCTGATCTCTGACTTCTGATCTCCGTTCCCTGCTATCTTGCCAACTCAATTAACGGAAGAGCTGCGGCGTGGAGCTCCTGATTGAGCGCCGAGATTTCCTGTGAGTTAAGAAGGTTCCAGGTTTGCTGAAGGGAACGCGAATCTTTCACCAGGTCGGGAATTGCAGCCGCGGCCTGCGGCGTTGGCGCCAAGTCGACGTCCTCGATAAGGCCGAAGATGGTTCGTAGTCGGCCGGCGGTAGCGGCGAGGTTTAGTCGCGTGGGAGATGCGGCGCCGGGGACGGGTGGGACAGTCTGGCCCACAATTGTGCCGGTGGCGAAGGTCTGGAGCTTTTCGTCCAACGCCTTGAGATGTGCTTTGAGATCCGGAGCGGCGGCGCGCTTTTGTAATTCAGCAAGCTGTCCTCGCACGCTCGCGACGTTTTGGGAAATAGCATTCAACGCGAGCCATTCGTCATAGACCTGCTTCGAGAGTTTGAACTGCGCTGCCAGATCGGCAGTCGAAGTTTTCACACGCGGATCCATCACGAGCATCAGCGGTTGCTCGTAACTCTTCCCGCCCACTGTCAACAGAACCGTGTATTTTCCCGGCATCGCCCACGGCGAAGTTGGAGCCGGCGCGGTGTTGCGATAGACAGCAGCGATCGGATACTGCGGCTGCAGGCCGGGGACTGGAGCATAATGCATGTCCCAAAGAAAGCGATGCATGCCGGGATCGTTCGCGAGTTTCTGCGGCGGTCTTACCCAATACGGCGGAATGTTAAGTGCCGGATCGGGAGGCGGCAACGAATCTTCGCTCGAATAACGCCGCACTACCGCGCCGGACTCGTCCTTGATTTCAAGGGTTACGGTGGCCGGTCTCGATGTGCTCGTTCCGACGTAGTAATCGAGAATGGCGCCGTCAGGTGGATTTTCACCAGCAGCCTCGTCGGGCGGAATGGGTGTGTCGCTGTTCATGTTCCAACGAACACGCACGGCCGTTTGCGGGCGAAACAAAACAGCCGGCACCTTCGTGATGGAATCCTGAAGTTGTCTGAGCGGCGTGATGTTGTCGAGAATCCAGAAGCCTCGTCCGTGAGTTGCAACGCACAAATCATCGCCCTTGATAATTAGATCGCGAATAGAACTCGCGCCCATGTTGAGCCGCAACGACTGCCAATGATCCCCATCGTCGAACGAGACATAGACGGCGCGCTCGGTGCCGGCGAAGAGCAAACCCTTTCTTTCCGGATCTTCACGGACCACGTCAGTATTTTCATTCGCAGGAATGCCGTTAGTAACTTCTGTCCAGGTTGCGCCCGCATCGTGCGTTCGATAGATGTGCGGGCGGAGATCGTCAAGCCGGAGCGTGTTGATAGCCGCATACGCTGTGTTCTTGTCAAAATGTCCGGCGTCGAGAATTGAGATTTTCTGCCACGGCTTCAGTTGTTTGGGCGTGACCTCGCTCCAGTGCGCGCCGCCGTCGGTGGTGCGATGAATCAAACCGTCGTCAGTTCCTGCCCAAATCAAATCAACGTCGAGCGGTGACGGCGCGACGGCATAGATCACGCCGCGCTGGGTTGGCTGCGCAGTCGGCTGCGTGCGAAATTTGCCGACCGTGTTTGGCACTTCCCAGGTTTTCCGCGTGAGATCCTGACTTATCTGGTTCCAGTGCTGACCGCCGTCCTTCGTCTGCCACAAAGTATTAGTCGAAAAGAACAGCACGTGAGGATCGACCGGCGAAAAGATGACTGGCTGCGTGCGGACCACGCGAAAATCAGCCGAGCGAAAAGGCTTCGGCATAATGTTCTGCGCCTGCGCGGTGCGGCGATCGTAACGCGTCAGCTTGCCGCCATAAACGATGTCGGGATCGAGCGGGTCGGGCGTCACGTAGCCGTACTCTTCGGCACTCACTGGATGCCACTCGCGGAAAGTGATCTCGCCATCGTTACCGCGGCTGGAAACGCAGGCCGAGCCGCTCTCCTGTTGACCGCTGCACAGTCGATACGGAAACGCGTTGTCCGCGTTAACGTGATAAAGCTGCGCGGTCGGCTGGTTGTACCAACTGCTCCACGATTGTCCGCCGTTGACGGTGATGATTGCGCCTTGATCGCTGCCCAGTAAGATCACGTCCGGGTTGTTCGGACTGACCCAAACATTTTGATAGTCATCGCCGCCGGGCGCGCCGCGAAATGCCGCCCAGGTTTTACCGCCATCGGTTGATTTCCAGGAAACAGTGCTCGCTATATACACGACCTCGGGATTCTTCGGATTGAATCTGGGCACGGAAAGATCGCCTCCGCCGATTCGGCCGGCAGGTCGCGGATCCTTAGTGATAATGGCCCAGCTATCACCCCCGTCATCGGTGCGATAGAGATTGACTCCACTCGACGTTCCCACGGAAGCGATCAAGCGCTTAGTTGAACTGGGGGCAATAGCCAGATTCGCTTGAATGATTCCATCCGGCAGGCCGCCGCCCAACTGTCGCCACGTTTTGCCGTTGTCAGTTGATTTATAAATGCCGCCGCCGTTGCCATTCCACGCGGCGTTTTCCCAAGGGCCCTGCCGCGCTTCCCAAAGAGCCGCGTAAGCAACGTCCGGATGTTCCGGATCAATCAGCACATCGGCGCCGCCAGTGTTCTCGTCTTTGTAGAGAACTTTGTCGAATGTTTTGCCGCCGTCAATTGAACGAAAAATTCCGCGCTCTTCATTCGGGCCGTAAGGATGGCCGGCGACGGCGACGAGTAGGCGGTTGGAATCGCGCGGGTCGACGGCGATTTGCGGAATCTGCTGACCGTCGCGCAAACCGAGATGCGTCCAGGTCTTGCCCGCGTCTGTCGATTTATAAATGCCATCGCCCACTGAAAGATCGGGACGCTGCAAACCTTCACCACTGCCGACGTAGATGATGTTTGCATCCGCAGGTGCTACGGCAATGCAACCTACTGAGCCGGTCGGTTGCTCGTCAAAGATGGGCGACCAGGTGCGACCGTAGTCATCCGTCTTCCAAACGCCGCCGTTGACCTGCGCGATATAGAACACATTCGGTTGCGAGGGCACGCCGGCGACGGCACGCGTGCGTCCGCCGCGAAATGGACCGATGCTGCGCCAATGAAGCGGCTTAAAAAGATCGGGGTTGAACTGCTGCGCAAATACGGAACCGCTGACGGCCAGCAGCAGGGTTAGTACGAATGCGACCAGGAAGTTTTTCATGATGAGTGTTTTCGTTAAGTTGGAAAGTTTAGGTTCGCTCACGGCGCATATGACTCGTGCGTGCTGCGCCAGGGATGACTGTTGTGACCGTTAGTGCTGCCGTTCCCGTTCCCGTTTTGAGCAGCCACACGGCTGTACGTTTCCAGCATCAGCGGCACCACCGCTTGCGGCGAAAAGAGTTGTTGATACCGCTCACGTGCCGCTTCGCCCATGCGCGCGCGCCGCTCCGGATCCTGTGCCAGCAGCAGCATCGCCTCCGCCAATGCAGACGCATCGCCTGGAGGAACGAGAATGCCAGATTCCGAATCGATCATATCGGGGATACCGCCGACCGCGGAAGCAATGATTGGTTTGCCGTTCGCCATGGCCTCGATGATGCTGTTTGGCGTTCCCTCCGTGAAAGACGGCATGACAAAAACATCGAGATCGCGCATGAAAGCTTTGCGCTCATCGGGAAGCGTGTAAACGCCGTAGTATTGATAACGATCTTTGACTCTCAGCGACTCCGCGCGCGCGGCGACTTCCGCTTTCTGTGAGCCGTCACCCGCGATCCGCAAGCAAACGTTTTGCAGTCGGTCGTGAGTTGCCGCAAAAGCTTCCAGCAAAACCATCGGGCCTTTCAAGGCTTCCATGCGGGCGGCGAAACCGAACGTGACACAAGCGTTCGTCTTTCGCTCCGGTGTGCTGCCATTCGTTATTTCGTCAGACAGGATTGGCAATACGGAAAGCCGTCTTGAGGTCGGCAGTTTTTCGCGACAGTGTTCGGCTAGCAATGGCGACAGCGCAGCTATCTCCGTGCAAAGCGGCAATACCGAAGTGAACTGTTGGTAGTAAGATTCAAAATCCGGCGGATGATAGGGAAGTCCCAACTCCTGATAGATAACCGGAATGCCCGCATCGTAGCCGGCGCGTATCATCACCATCGCGCTCGGGTCGGGAGTGATGATGTGGATGAGATCTGCGCTTTCTTGTTCAAAGTATTCGCGACACTGCTGCGCATAGCGAGTGGCCATTCCGGTGACCACCTGCTGCGCCCTTTTTCTGATCATCGACTTTGAGGCAGGAAAGGCGCGAAACATTTTGTAGGCGAGCTTGCGTCCCGTTCCCAAAGAAGTGTGCGCAAGTTTCGAAGCCATCCAGGAGACCGGCACGCCGGCACTCAACAGTCGTTGATAATACTGGTCCGCCTCCGAAGGAAGATACATGAGCAGCACAGAGACGCGGTGGCCCGCCTTCTGGAGTTGAATGGCGTAAGTCACAAGCGTTTCATCCGCGCCACTGATCGGCCCAAGTATCTGACCCTTACAAAGGACTATCCGCATAGGTTCTCTTCTGCTCAGGCCCTGTCTTTGTACAAGGCTGGGCGGTTTATCGAATCTGAATAAGATGGCGTAACTGCGCGCGCTTGTCGAGTAATCATTCTCATCGCGCGCGCAAGGTTCGATCTCGATGCGAGCCGTATTGCGGCCGCGGGACAAAGCCGCACTAACGTAAAAATGTTTCTGATTGCCTTCGTCGTTTTCCCGCGGCGCCAAGAGCGCAGCGCTTCCCAAAGGAGATGCTCGGCCATGTTTGCAGAGAAACGCCGCCAGGCTGCTTGTCTCATCTCGGGGGCAGCGTTTGCGGCGCGCGGAAGCTTGAGCCACGACTGCCGGAATTGTCGCACACTCTGTGAAACTAAATTCGCTGCCTGCGAAGAACCCTGTTCGGAGACGGGAGTGGAACGTCGCCAGATCATTACCGGTTTCTCCACGCCAATGATCGGATGCACCTCAGCGATGCGGAGCCAGAGATCCCAATCGTCAACACCGGGAAGATTCTCGTCAAGCAATCCGACGGATTTCAGACACGAACGACGAAAGACCGCGCTGCCACAGGGAATAAAGTTTCGTTCCAGCAGACTCCAGAATACGTCGCCCTGCGGACATTCACGCGGATAGATCTGATTCATCGGTTGGCCGGATTGATCTCCCCAAATCGCTTGCGCGTAAATCAAGCCAGCTTCCGGTGCTTGGTCGAGGATTTCGATTTGCCCGTCGAGAGAATCAGGCAGCCGCAGATCGTCATCGTCAAGAAAGCTCAGGTATTCGCCGCGGCTCGAGTTAATGCCGGCGTTGCGTGCCCCGGCGACGCCACGGTTCTGTTCCAGCCGAACGTAGTTGATGCCGGCAAGTCCTCGGCATACTGCCGCGGTTTCATCGGAAGAAGCATCGTCAATCACGATGACTTCAACATTGTGGCCGCAGGCTTGGGCGCTTTGCACTGCCCGCGTCAAAAGCTGCGGCCGGCTTCTGGTGGTGATGATAATACTTGCTTTGGGGTTTGGATTCGGCATTCGATATGGCTCGCTGGTTGGGGAGAAAAAAACCGGCGAATTAGGACTGCACCTCTCCCAACAACTCTTCGAGACCAGCGTCCCAACCGATCGATATGGATCAGTGAAGCCCAATGGCTGGTCAGCTACGCGTCGGGGGCATAACGAACGCGACGTTGCACTTCCTTGTATCGGAATGTTCTCACAGGAAACTCCGTTTCGCTACCTCTCGGGGCCGGTCCCATACCGGCGCGGCTCTTCTGAGTAATGTATTCAGCATGCTAAACTGCGGCGAAAACGCAATCCTGCTTTATGTTCAATCCTCTGCACCATCCATCATGTCTGCAGACACCTCTGCGGCTCGCTTCCAGCGCCTGGGCAGGACACTTGCCGTTCGCAATGTTTCTCGTTGAGATCTTACGCCCGCGGATGATTGTGGAACTCGGAACCTTTTCCGGAGTTTCCTACTGCGCATTCTGCCAGGCCGTTAGTGAACTTGAACTGGATTGCAAGTGTTGGGCGATCGACAATTGGAAAGGCGATCCGCAGTCAGGGTTTTTCGGTCCGGATGTGCTTGAAGATCTCAAGCAACACCACGATCCGTTGTACGGCGGCTTCTCGAGTTTACTGCAAAGCACGTTTGACGATGCGCTCAATCATTTCGCCGAAGGCTCAATCGATTTGTTGCACATCGACGGCTATCACACCTACGAGGCGGTGAAGCACGACTTCGATGGCTGGCTGCCGAAGCTGAGCAGCAGCGCCGTGGTGCTCTTCCATGACATCTGCGAGAGACATGACGACTTCGGAGTTTGGCAGCTTTGGGAAGAACTCAAGCTGCGTTACCCGCATTTCGAATTCACACACGAGCACGGACTCGGTGTGCTGGCTATTGGCGCGGACGTTCCCAATGGACTTCGCAACTTTCTTGATGCCGCCGAATCCGAGGCGGCGCTGCTGCGCCAGTTTTTCGATCAACTAGGGCAGCGACTAAGTTTGCGCCTTGAAAGCGAGCACGAAATCAAAGTTCTCGCCTGGCAGGTTCAGGACAAGGATGACGTCGCGCGGCAGAACCAGTATCTGATCGACAGTCTTACTTTGCAGCTTGCGACCAAGCAACAAATAATCGATGCGCTAACTGCCGAACTAACTTCCCGCGATGTTCGCATAAACGCGATCCTCAGCTCGCGGGCGTGGCGCTGGGCGCAGCGTGGCAGTCTGGTCAAAAAGACATTTATGCCGGCGGTGGAATTGTTTCGCCCCGCTTACCGCAACGGCAAAGACAAAACTCCGGCAAAACCGGCGCCGGCGCTGGTGGCGCCCCGGCATCGCACGCTCGAGCCGCAGGATGAATCTGTAGTACTGCTTCCCACGCCGCGATTGCCAAAGGCCTCTGCGGTGACAGCCTCGGTGTCACCTTTGGTTCCTGACGTGATTTGTTTTTCGATCATCGACTGGGATTTCCGTTACCAGCGTCCGCAACAGATCATTTCGCAGTTTGCCGCGCACGGTCATCGGGTTTTCTATATCCGGCTGGGCAGCGTGCTGCCGGCTGACGCCGCGCCGCGCTTCGCCGTACACAGGCTCAAAGAAAATGTTTACGAGGTAACGCTCGCCGCGCATCGGCAAATGTGGGTCAACCAGGAAGACATCAGCGGAGCGAACGCCGATCAGTTATTGGCGTCGCTCGCTGAGCTGCGCGAAACTTTTCATATCGAGGAAGCGATTGGCTACGTGATGACGCCGTCGTGGACAACAATGGCACTGGAGGCGAAAAGCCGTTGGGGCTGGCGCGTGATTTACGATTGCATGGACGAATGGACTGGCTTTCCCGGAATGGGTCGCGCAATTCCCAAAGCGGAACAACGGCTGGTGCGCGAATGTGATCTGCTCGTGGTAAGCGCGCAGCGGCTTTACGACAAGTGGCGCGGCTTGAATCGTCCGCTGGTGCTCGCGCGTAATGGCGTCGATCAGAATTTCTACCTGGAGCGTTGCCAGCCAAACGGCATGCTCGCCGGAGTCGAACACCCGATCGTTGGCTACTTCGGCGCGATTGCTGACTGGTTCGACCTCGAACTGATGATTCACGTGGCGCGCAGCCGGCCGAACTATTCGTTTGTGTTGTTGGGCGGCGTTTTTGAGATCGACGTTGCCGAATTGAAGGCTTTGCCTAATGTCAGGTTGCTGGGCCAACAACCGTATGAAACTATGCCACAGTATCTCTACCACTTTGATGCCTGCCTGATTCCGTTTAAGACCAACCAGACGACTGCGGCGACCGACCCCGTCAAAGTTTACGAATATTTGAGTTGCGGCAAGCCAGTAGTTTCGGTGGCGCTGCCCGAACTCGCAGCGTTCCGCGATCTCATGTATCTAGCTGCGGATCGCAACGACTTTGTCGTGCAACTCGATCGAGCGGTGGCTGAGAATGATCCGCAATTGGTTGCCGAGCGGCGCAAGTTTGCAGCGGGGAATACCTGGCAGAATCGTTACGAGACGATCAGTGGAGCGTTTTGTGAAGCAGTGCCTCGCGCCAGCATCGTCGTGGTCACCTATAACAACCTGCCGCTAACGCGTCTGTGTCTTGAGAGTGTTTTGCGCAACACTGAATATCCAAACTATGAAGTCATCGTCGTTGACAATAATTCCAGCGACAAGACGGCGGAGTACCTGCGGCAGATGGCGGCGCAGCATGCACACCTGCACGTTAGTTTGAACGCAGACAATCGGGGCTTTGCGGCCGCGAACAATCAGGGGATTGCGCGCAGCAGCGGCGAGCGTTTCGTGCTCCTAAATAACGACGCCGTGGTCCCGCCGGGCTGGCTGACGCGCTTGTTACGTCATCTGGAAGATCCAGCCATTGGGATGGTGGGGCCGGTGACAAACTTCACGGGCAACGAAGCGAAGGTCGACGTCGATTACAAAACGCTGGGCGAGATGGAGGCGTTTGCGGAAGAGTTGATGTGGGCCCATCAAGGTCGCGTGGCAGACATTCACATGCTGGCGATGTTTTGCGTCGCCTTCCGGCGCGACACTCACGAGCAGATTGGGCCGCTCGATGAACAATTTGGCATCGGGATGTTTGAAGACGACGACTATTCAATGCGCATTAAGAAGTCTGGACTGCGCGTGGTCTGCGCCGCTGATGTGTTTGTGCACCACTTTGGACAGGCGGCCTTCAAGCAGTTGATAGCGGACGGCAGTTACGATCCGTTGTTCGCGGAGAATCGCCGGCGTTTTGAATCCAAGTGGAATATCAGGTGGGCGCCGCACAAAAACGCGCCGTTACAGTTTTAGCCGCACTCCAAATCTGTTCTTCAGCATCCTGCTAGAAGGGCTTTTGCCACCACACACCGGTCCAGTCGATCGTCATGATCGCCGACTCTATTCCACTCCGCTCCCGATAGTCCGAAACCGAAGCTCTACAAGCCGGCATCGCGCCATAGTCGTCAATGATGATGAACCCGCCAGGCGATAGTTTGGGGTAGAGCGCCTCAAGGGCAACGTATGTTGATTCGTACAAGTCGCCATCGATTCTGATTAAAGCAAACGGACTGGCTTGCAATGAGGGCAGCGTTTCCTGAAAGAGTCCTTTGAGGAACACGACCTGGTCATCCAGTAAGCCGTAGCTGGAAAAATTTTGCTTCACTTGATCGACTGAAACCGCTAGTTCGCTATGAACATGTAAATTCAAGCCTTCGTCGTGCGGAAAGTCCTGCGGATTCGGCGCGGGCAGGCCGGCAAATGAATCGGCGAGGTAAACCTTTCGATCATTGATTCCGTTCGCCGCCAATACGGCGCGCATCACGATGCAGCAGCCGCCGCGCCAAACACCGGCTTCAATGAAGTCACCCGGGATTTCTTCATCAATGGCGCGTTGCGCGAGCTCGCGTAGATTATTGAGACGTTGCACACCGGCCATCGTGTGGGCAAGGCTCGGCCAGTCGCGTCCTTCCTCACGAAGCTTGAGTTGGAATCCGGTATGCCCCGCGTCCATCGCTGCATCGCGATAAATCGTATTGGTCAAAACCTTGACGAGCAGATCAAGATAAAGCTCGCGCTGCGAGTTCGGGTCATTGCGCGTAATCGTCGTTCTGTTATCCACAAAGTTCACTTTGAAGCCGCGGGCTTGATTCGTTTCAGATACCCCTGCGGATAGAGCGTCATCAGGAAACGTTCCGAGCGCCGATCGATTACAAACTCATCGCTCTCAGCTAGAAATTTCTCGACAGCCTCCAGCGGACCAGGACCAAACTCCGGATTGATCGGATGGCCATTCACATTCGTGTCTTCAACAACCAGATAATCATCCACCCGAACCAGTGGACTGTAAGCTACCAACTCTTCATAGACGTGCGGCGCCTGATGATCAGAATCAAGCACGACCATTGCGCGCCCGTCTCCAACTTCTTCGCGCACTCGGTTGATTACCTCGGACTCGACGCTCGAACCGGTGACGTAGGTAATGCGGGAGTGCGCCGGCCGATTCGGTTTTTCTTCAATATCAATAGTAATGACGCGGCCATGCTCAAGGTGATCGAAAAGCATTGCGAAATAGAGCGCACTGCCGCCGCAATAGGTTCCGGTTTCGACCACGAAATCCGGACGCCTGCGCACCAGCAACTCCTGATAAACCCACAAGTCGAGCGGACACTTAAGCAGTTCATGCCCAAACCAACTTAGATTTATCGTATCGGCGTTTTGTTCTGACCAGCGGCGATAATAGAGATCGTGGAACTGACGAATAATTTCCGCTTCCGCGGCAGTCAGCGGTGGTTGTTCGCGGTCAATGAAATAATTGCCTGGCCTGTTGCTCATTTGCTTTGACTGCTCTTACCTATCAGCTTCACTCGCAGAAACGTTTCGAGCTTCTCCGCAAACTGCTTATTCGCAAACGCGCTTGGGTGCGCATCGTATGGCATGTTTGCGTTTTCCTGCCGCGTCATGTCAACAGAAATATCGACAGTCGTCGCGCCCTTCGCGTTGAAGTAACGCAACATCTCGGCGGTGAGCGGATCAGGATAGATGCCGGCCAGGACAAACTCAATTCCATTCTGCTTGCAGAGATTCCAGAACTCATTTAGCACCGCCTTTGACACGTCGTGCTCGCGATACGATTTTTCAAGCGACGCGTCGTATCGCTCATCGAGAAAGTTTGCGAGCGCTGAGTAACGCAAGAGAGGGAAGCCTGTGTACTCCAAAGGATCATTGCGCAGCACCAGTTTGTTGTCTGCGTCCAACCGTCCGTAGGGATAGTTCACCGCGCCCAGACGATTATTGATGAAGAGCGCCTTCTTCCACGAGCGGGTCAACACATTCCGCGGATCTTGAAACCAGGCGTAAGCAAACACAACCAGCGCCGGTTTTCTTCCGGCTTGCAAGGATTCCCGAAATTGAATCAGAGATTGCACACTGCCGTAACCATCAACTCCGAAGTTGACCACTTCATAGTCTTTCAGTTTCTGTTGTAACAGCCACGGATAGGTTTCGTCATCGTTCAGTCTCCAGCCGTGGGTAAGTGAGCAACCGAATATCCAGATTGCTGGTTGGGTGCCGGACGCGCCGGCGTAAGGCGGTTGCGTGATCCTGAGGCCGTTGCTCGCATGCGTTACCTTGAAAGAGTAGGGCCCGGCAACTGTTAGCTTGAATTGTCCCGGCAAGTGAGTCCAACCGCGAGTCGGATGCGCGGTGAAATAGCTGCCCGGCGGTTCCATGGAAACGATTAGCTGCGTGGAGACGAGCGGCGTGAGTCCCTTCATGCGCGCGAAAGATTCGGCCACGATCCCGATCACAACGATTACTACCACGCTCGTAAAAACAGAGAAGAGGATTCGCTTGCGACGCGAGAGAGGGTTTGGCTTTCCACTGGCCGTCGTCATTTTGGCTTCAGGTTAGTTGTTCTTATCACGCTAATCTCCGGCGGGGGATTCTATGATAGTCTCAGCAGGTTTAGCGAATTCACCGTAGCAGTAATTGGTTAGCATCTTGGGTTCTGAGGTTCTCTGCGAGATGCACACCCAAACCTTGGAATCAGACACCAGAAAATTGGAGCGTGCGTATGGCTCTAACTGATGAGCAACTGAAACTCCGGCTGGCGAACCAGGAATGGACTTCTCACAACCTCAGGCTTTCACCTGAGATTACGACCATGCCCGGCAAGCCTGACTTCATGGAGACCGACACGCGCCTGCGCTCGATTTTGCGATCACTGTCAATGCTGTATCGCGACGGTTTCAAAGGTTTGCGCGTCGCAGATCTTGGTTGCCTCGAAGGAGGCTTCGCTCTCGCGCTGGCGCAACGCGGAATGGACGTGATTGGGATCGAAGCGCGGCAAACCAATTTCGATAAACTGTCGCTGATCAAGGAGCACTTTGATCTGCCAAGTCTCGAATTTCGCCGCGACGACGTCAAGAATTTCACGCGCGAGAACTACGGAAGTTTCGACATCGTGCTGGCGCTGGGAATTCTTTACCACCTCGACGAACCAATCAAATGGATGCGCCAGCTCGCCGCCGCGACTGAAGGCGTGCTGATTGTTGATTCCCATTTTGCGCCGTCGCTTGATGCCGGACTCCCGCTGATGGACAAGCGACTCCCGCTTAGTCCGATCCAAAAGTTGAAAGATGGAGACACCACTTACGAAGGCCGCTGGTTTGCTGACTGTTCGGCGGACATGGATCGAGAAGCGCAGGTTTGGTCGTCTTATTCCAACAACAAATCGTTTTGGTTGACGAAAGATTCGTTGTGCTGTGGGCTCGTGCGCGCAGGTTTTGAAGTAGTCTATCAACAGTTTGATACCTGGGGAGATCTCGACGTTTACAAACACTTCTCGACCAGCTTTGTGCGCGGGATGTTCGTGGCTCTCAAGCCCAACGCTTTCGCAAGGTAGTTTCCACAACGACGCAGATTGGTTTGGGCCGCAACTAAACGAACTGCTGAAAGAAAGCATTCAACCAGCCTGCGAAGCTGGCGGACAGAGTGTTAGCCCCAGGCGCTGGCGCAGCCGAGCCTGGGGGAACCGCGGTAAGAATGAATCGAGCCCACGCAAGTGGGCGACAGATCACTTGGAAAAATTGACCCTTGATTGACAAAGGAACTCTGCAAGAGCTCCTTGACTCAATCATCTGTCGCCAGCTTCGCAGGCTCAGTTTTGTTTTGCGTTTGCCACCCCAGGCTCGGCTGCGCCAGCGCCTGGGGCTAACACTCTGTCCGCCAGCTTCGCAGGCTGGTAGCATGCTTCATTCACTTAGTTCCGACGGCGCCCGGCAAAAACTTTGTTAGAAAAACAAGAACCTGCGGACTTGTTACACAGAGATCACCGAGGAGACACACAGGACTTCAAATCAGGGCACGGAAACTCGTGACGCGTTGCTGCCCACTCGATGAGACAATTCATTCTTGACTACCTGCTGACTGGGAAGTTTGTAGCTGCTCACTACGGTTTCGTGATCGCATTGGCGCTCGCGAGTTACGCCATTGGCTACCGGCTTACCAAGCGAATCACCTTCGAATCATTTCTGGAAGAATTCAGCGTTTGCGCGGGTCTTGGTCTGGGCACGATCGCCTTCCTGATATTTCTGCTCGGAGTGGCTGGTCTGCTCTACCGCTCGGTTGTGCTGCTTGTCGTGGCGGTTTGCGTTGCGGTCAGTTATTCTGCTTTCCCACACCTGTTCAGGAAAATACGATCGACTCTGACGAGGTTGCGCGCGCGGATTGTTGTTGTAGGCGCCGCTCTGTCTCTCGCGACGGTGCCACTGTTGGCGT
The DNA here is from genome assembly GCA_031365905.1 of Chloracidobacterium sp. GTDB lineage: Bacteria > Acidobacteriota > Blastocatellia > Pyrinomonadales > Pyrinomonadaceae > PSRF01. The sequence continues at coordinate 22,664 of JANLYZ010000315.1, forward strand.
TGCCGTTGTATCCGCCCACTGCGTTTGACTCAACGATGTATTTCCTCGCGTCGGCGAAGATCTATGTGCACGCGCACCAGCTTGTTCTCACGCCTTATCTTCGCCTGCCGGTACTGACTCAGCTTAATGAGATGCTGTTTGTGCTCGCGCTCTTGTTTTCCGACGACAATACCGCGCAAGCGATCCAGATGTTGCTGTTGCTTGTCGTGGTGCTGAGCGTGTTTGCTTTCAGCCGCAGATACTTCTCAAAAGAAACGGCTTGGTGGTCAACGGGAATCCTGCTCGCGAGTCCGATGGTTTTGTTCGCCGGCGTTTTTGCTTATGTCGATGTCAGCTTGTTGCTGTTTGGCACGCTCGCAGCCTACGCCTTCTGGAACTGGCTTAGTTCGCGCACGCGCGGTTGGCTGTTGCTGTGCGGTGTTTTTTGTGGCTTCGCTGCATCGACCAAGTATCCCGGTCTTTTCTTTCCGTGCTTCTTCGGACTCGTGACTCTCTACATGGCAATCCGCGAGCGCCGCTATTCAATGCCCTTACAAATCGCGCTGCTCACCCTCGGGATTGCCGGGCCCTGGTACGCGCGCAACTTTTATTACACGCGGAATCCAGTTTTCCCATTCCTGCCAGCAGTCTTCGGGTACACATTCTGGAGCGCCGAAGAAGTCGACAAGTTTACCGGAGTGATGCACGGTATTGGTTTCGGTCGCGGGCCGCGCGCGTTGCTGTTACTGCCGTGGCATCTGGCTTTTCGGCAGGACGTCTTCTACGGCGCGTTTACGTTAACCAAGGTCCTTTTCCTGGCGCTGCCGCTCGTAGTTGTGTTCACCGTCAAGGACGGCAGAGTTCGCCGGCTCGCTGGCTTTGCGTTCGCCTTTACGCTCTTTTGGTTTTTTACCGATCAGGAGTTGCGCTACTTGTTGCCGGCGGTGCCAATGCTAACTGTAGCCACGGCAGCATCCCTGCAAATGCTGACGCGCGCAGTTCCGGTTGTTCACAACTGGTCGCGACATTGGCTTGCGACTGCGATCGTCGGGATCGCGTTAGTAAGTTCGGGATACATTTTCGTGCGCGACTTTTGGCGCATGAGCGGCCCCATACCGGTGACGCGGCAGCAGCGAGACAATTACCTGACGATCGTATTGCCTTCCTACCCGGCCTACAAATTCCTGAATGAACTGAGAGGCGATAACTATAGAGTCTATGCGCTCCACGACACTAACTTAGCTTACTATGCTGACGGCACCTTCATGGGCGATGTTTTTGGGCCGGCGCGTTCCGATCCAATCGTAAAGAACCTGCAAGACGGGCGCGCTCTTTATGCAGAGCTGAAACGGTTGGGCACAGACTTCTTCCTGGTCAATAGTTCGCTGGGTGAAGTTAACGTCCCTCAGGACGAATTTTTCCGCAAGCATTTCGAATTGATATTCTCGCGACCAACGGTCAGTGTGTATGCGTTGAGCGAAACGGAGATCGCGACGGGCGAGCCGTTTCGATAAGCGGCATTGATAGGCGTTGGACAGTGAGTTGATGTTGCTTGAGGAGTGTGTTTGAAATAGCTCTACCGCGAAGCGGTTGTATAACAAAGCCCAGGGTTGCCGCGGTCGTTGCGCGGCTACCCTGGGAAAAGATGTGATCTAGAGTTCTCAAGCCCTGAAGGGGTTGCGCACAAAACGCATTAGTCGCAACCCCGATGGGGTTGGATGTTTCAACAATTCTTTCCCGGGTAGCCGCACGACGCGGCAAACCCCGGGCTAGCTTACTTAGCCGCTTCGCGGTAAGGGGTTCGAAGTTTTTTGCGGCAAAGTCGCATCGATAAGAAAATGACGCATAACGCATTGCCTCAGCACGGCAGCTTTGAGTCTCTTCCGCCCGCCGCGGGATATTTTGGGGACATCGACCTGGAAGGCGACGAGTGCCTTGTTAACGGATGGATGCGGGTCGCGTTGCCAATTGAACTCAACAGGTTCGCTCTTTATCTCAATCAGACTCTTGTCGGCCAGTCTTCACCGCGGCAGGCTTCGAAGTCTGACGAAGCCGCGCAGCAAGCCGGGCACAAGCTTTTCAATTTTCAACCAGTGAAGACGATCGAAGTGCCGGAGTTCGGCCGCATAGAGGTGGTGGGCTTTGCGGGAGACGAGCCAGTGCGCCGGCTGACTACTTTGTTTCGCGGCGACCTTGACAGCCATGTCCCTACACCGCCTGAACATTTGATGTATCGCGTAACCGCCAACAAGAACGGCAGGATCGTCAAGGAAGCGGGCGTCAGGTGCATGATTAATTTTCTCGACGCCCTCTCGCAGCATCGCGAACTCAGCACAGTGCGCCGCTTGCTCGATTGGGGTTGTGGCTGTGGACGAGTGACGGTCCACTTGCTGGACTTCTTGGCGCGCTACGAAGGATTAGACATTCAAGGCTGCGATATCGATGGCGAAGCAATAGCATGGTGCAATGAACACGTGAGACCGGGACACTTCCGTCACGTGGATCCTTATCCACCGCTGCCGTGGCCTGACAACTCTTTTGACATCGTCGTCTCGTGCTCAGTCTTCACGCATCTCAACGAAGAATTGCAGCAGCTTTGGTTACAGGAAATTCGCCGGATACTAGCGCCGGGAGGAATTTTTCTCGCTTCCATCAATTCGCATTTCGTTAGCGCGGCGCCCGCGACCGGAATCTCAGACGAGACGCTCGATACGATGCTCGACGGCATTGCTCCGCCGGGTTATTACCGCGGCACCGTACAATCCGAAAAGTACACAAGCGAGCGCTGGTCGAACGTTTTCGACATTCTCGCTTTCACTGAATACGGCATCGAGGGCGCTCAGGATTTGCTGGTCATGCGCAAAACGTAGACATGTTAAAAATTCTTTCAGTATTCGGCACACGCCCTGAGGCAATCAAAATGGCGCCGCTGATTGAGGGAATGGCGTTGCAGCCGGAGGTGTTTGAAGCGAAGGTGTGCGTCACCGCACAACACCGCGACATGCTGGACCAGACGCTCAAGCTCTTTGGCATTGCGCCGCAATACGATCTGAACGTCATGGTTGCGGATCAATCGCCAACGCAGGTGGCCGCAGCGGTGCTCACAAACCTTCAACCAATTCTCAACTTGGAAAAACCTGATTGGGTCTTGCTTCAGGGCGACACGACGACAACCGCGGCCGCTTCACTCGCTGCCTTCTACGCAGGCGTGAAGATCGGTCACGTCGAAGCCGGCTTGCGCACGCAAGACAAGTCGCAACCTTTTCCGGAAGAGATTAACCGGCGCATCGTCAGCGTAATCGCCGATTTGCATTTCGCCGCGACGGAGGCCGCTCGACAGAATTTGTTGGCGGAAGGGATTTCTGCGAAGCACATCGTCGTTACGGGAAACCCCGTAATCGATGCGCTGCAAAGTATGCTGCGCCGTCCGGCGCCGCTCGAGATCGCGCAGATGATGAACGATGGACGAAAGCTTATTTTGGTGACCGCACACCGCCGCGAGAATTTTGGCCGGCCATTGGAAAATATCTGCGCGGCGCTGCTGGCGATCGCGGCGCGCGATCGCGAACCAGTCCACATCGTCTATCCGGTCCACGAGAATCCGAATGTGCGCGAGCCGGTGCGCCGAATGCTTGCCGATGTCCGGAACATAACGCTCCTGTCGCCGCTCGATTATCTCTCGCTGGTTCACCTCGCAAGCTCTGCTTACCTGATCGTCACTGATTCAGGCGGGCTACAGGAAGAAGGCCCGAGCCTGGGCAAGCCGGTGCTCGTTATGCGCAACGTCACGGAGCGGCCTGAAGCGGTCGCCGCCGGACTGGCGCGCGTCGTTGGCGTCGAATCGGAAACGATTGTGAGTGAAGTGTCGCGCTTGCTGGATGATGAGACGGCGTACGCGGCGATGAGCTCGCCCACGAATCTTTATGGCGATGGAAATGCGAGCGAAAAAATCCTGCGAGCGTTGGTGGATTTCGACAAGGCGGTTGATTGAAGCGACTGGAAATTGACTTCGCATAACTCTCTGTGCAGTCTCGGTGTCCTCTGTGTCTCCGTGGTGGGTAAACCGGCCAATTGAGCATTCACCACAGAGACACAGAGGGCACGGAGGTAACACAGAGGAAGAAAAATTAGGACGCGACCTAATTTATGATCTTCTTCAAGCCACTGGCTGCAGGCAGTTGGTCGTTGACATAACTGGCAATAACTTCCCTGGGATTGTCTCCTTCACACAACTGACCCGAGCGCACCAGCAGCACCCTGCTGCACAAGCTCTGAATACTCGTGAGATTGTGGCTGACGAGAAAGATAGTCTTTCCTTCGCGACTGACAGCCTGCATCTTGTCGAAACATTTTTTTTGAAACGAAATGTCGCCCACGGCAATGACCTCGTCGAGCAGCAGCACGTCGGGTTCGAAGTGGGCGGCAATCGAAAACGCGAGCCGCAGGTACATGCCCGATGAGTAGTGCTTCACCGGAGTTTCAAGAAACCGTTCCACCTCGGAGAAAGCCACGATCTCGTCGAACTTCCGACGGATCTCCCGCACCTTCATTCCGAGAATCGTTCCGTTGAGAAAAATGTTTTCGCGCCCCGTTAAGTCGGGATGAAAACCAGTGCCGATTTCCAGCAGCGTTCCCAGGCGACCGTAGATATCGACCTCGCCGCTGGATGGTTTCGTGATCCGGGCGAGGATTCGCAACAAAGTAGACTTGCCTGCGCCATTGCGTCCGATGATTCCGATCACTTCGCCGGGCTCGGCGTCGAAGCTGACGTCTCTAAGCGCCCAAAGCGTTTCCTCGCTTGAGTGTCCATTGCGACGCGTGACGAATGAAGCAAGCGCCTCGCGCAACGATGGACGCATGCCGAGCGGTCGCCCCACGTGGTAACTCTTACTGACATTTCGGACGCTGACAATCGGTTTCATTTAGTTCTATACGATATCTGCAAACTCGTCTTCCATTCGTCCGAAAACGAACGTCGATGCGACGAGCAGAGCCAAAGTCACCACGACTGAAGAGAGGAGGCTACTGCGATTGAATGGAAGTCCCAGCAGAGCGGAGCGAAAACCTGCAACAATTCCCGTCAGGGGATTTAACTCGTAAAGCCACTGCCAGCGCGCCGGCACCAGGTCCGTGGAATAAACAATCGGCGAAGCGAACATCCACAGTTGCAGCACGACTGGTAACGCGGTGCCAGTGTCGCGATACCTGACATTTAGCGCTGACAGCCAGGCACTCAAAGCAAGCGCTAGGAGCGTCACGTGTATCACCAGCAACGGCGCGAGCAGGAGGGGCCAACCGAGGTGTATGCCGTAGTATTTCATCAACGCGATCAGCACGACTGAAGCGACTAGGAAGTCAGATAGGCGCACGCCTACTGCCGCCGCCGGAATTATGATTCGGGGAAAATAAACTTTCGTGATCATTTGCGACCCGGCAACCAGGCTTTGGCTACCGCTCGAAACGGCGTTCGAAAAGAAAATCCACGGCAGCAAGCCCGCATATAGAAATAATGGATACGGAGTAACGCCGGTGCGGACGCCGACGAGTTTTCCCAGTACCACAGTAAAAACGATCGTCATTAAGAGCGGCTGTAAGATGACCCACGAAATGCCGAGAATGGTTTGCTTGTACCGTGCTTTCAACTCGCGCCAAATCAAAAAGTAAAGCAGCTCGCGGTGAATCCAGAGGTCCAGCAGATTTGCCGCGGCCCATTTTCGATGCGCCCTGATTTTGATTAAGGGTTCATCTGGAAGAGACACAGCGACGCGTGCCGGCGATGAGTCTGCATCGTCCGCCGACGGCGAGATAGTTTTACTCTCTTTTTCCAGGCTGATCATTGAAGGGAAGTTGTTGGCGCAGACGGAAACATCGCTGACGTTTCTTATACTTGCTCGCCGATGCCTATGCAACCGCAGGGAAGTCTTGAGCCGAGGGGATCTGGGTCTCAGAAAGTTGGTGGCGAGCCCCGCAGATACCTTCCTGAGTTTTCGAGAACTGAGCGAAACAAATCTGCAGCGGCCGTTCTCTTGGAAATGTCGTCAGTTCTTGCTAAGTTAGCTCAAACAGGATCCTGGTCGGCTCCGAAATACGATTCCTTTCAGATTTTCAAGCGCTCCTCCAGCAGGGCTCCAGTTCTTGAAATAGTCCAACGAAAGAAGGGACGGAACCTGGGGCAATTTGGAGAGCAATGAGAGATCGCGATTGGCAGATCGGTTTGTTTGGCACGTTCGATGTTGAGAATTATGGAGACCTGCTGTTTCCGCTGATTGCTGAAGCGGAATTGACTGAGCGGTTGGGTTCTGTAAATCTTCATCGATTCTCCTACAATGATAAGGCCCCGCCAGATTGGCCCTACAAGGTCACATCTTTAGCGGACCTGCCGCATATGGCTCGCGTTCTCGACGGTGTGCTCATAGGCGGTGGCTTCATCATCCGCTTTGATAAGGAAGTGGCTCCCGCATACGGGCCACCAACTTCAAGCATTCATCACCCAACGGGCTACTGGCTAACGCCGGCTCTTGTTGCACTTCAGCACAACATCCCCTTGATTTGGAACGCGCCGGGGATGCACTGCAACGCCATCCCGGCCTGGGCCGACCCACTCATGGAACTGGCTTTTCGGAATAGCAGCTACATAGCGGTGCGCGACCATCTGTCACGATCCGCGCTCGCGCGCTTTGCCGGCGAAGATAGGCTCACGATTGTTCCTGACACTGCTTTTGGGCTCTCACGTCTACTCGGTAAAGAACCCACAGCTGACTTCGAACGCTTGCGTAATACTTTGGGATTAACTGGTAACTACATCGTAATCCAAGCCACTTTGGGATTGGATTCCTTTTTGCGCTTCGTCAAAAAGCACGCACGCCGGTTGCGGCACTATCGCTTTTTGGCCTTGCCACTGGGCCCGGCCTTAGGCGAGTGCAACTCAATTCTAAATTCCTATAATCTACCTCGACTAGTGCGCTTGCCCGAGTGGCCGCAGCCGCTATTGCTTGCGGAATTGATTAGTCATGCCGCAGCGGTCGTCGGTCATAGCTATCACCTGGCGGTCACAGCGCTCGCCGCCGGAGTGCCGGTATTCACTTCGGCGGATCTTGTCAGCGGAAAATACTCCGCTCTGTTAGGCTTTGAGAACATCTTTCCACTTGCAAATGATCGAGCGCTGGATCCTGACTGGTTTCTTCAACGGCTCGGCAAGACTGAGCCGTCTCTCGCCGTGCAAAACGCAACTGAGCAATTGACTCAACACTGGGACCGTGTCGCGGCTGTGCTTCGTGCCGGAGCTACGACCACTCAGTCTGCGGTCAATCAGTTTTGGCAGTCTTTGCCGACCCTGCTTGAGGATGCGGCGATTTGTAATCAGGACGCGGTGAAGGAAAGCGAAGTAGAAAGCGTCAAGAAGCAGCGCCGTATTGAGGAGCTTACCCTACAACTAAATCTGGCTCGTGCAGTTGTTGAGGCGCGTGACGAGCGCATTCCGGTGGATCATCATGCCAGTCCGAAGGAAGACACGACTCCACTCCGGTTCCTCAGGAATAGCCTGAAACGGTTAGTCCGTAATTAGCACGCAAGATGATTAACCTGTCACAAATCGCACGAGGCACGCTTCAGACGCGGCCATACTCCTGGGCGGTTGTCGACAATCTATTTTCTCCGCGAGACGCGACAGCGCTGGCAGGTTCCTTTCCGCGTGACCACTTCAAGACGGTTGCGGGCTACGGCGGCGAAAAAGATTATGAATATGAGGCACGTGCGCTGATCCACCTGAATGCGAAAACCGTTTCTTGTCCCGAGGAACTGAGCAGTTCCTGGCTGAGCCTGGCGCACGATTTTCTTTCGGCTGGTTATCGTGATGCCGTTTCATCCTTAACTAAGTGCGACTTAACTACGGCGCCGATGGAGGTGAATGTCTTCCACTACGGGCCCGGTGGATGTCTCGGACCGCATGTCGACTTACCGGACAAGCTCGTCACCCATGTGCTCTATTTCAACGAATCGTGGGATAGAGAAGACGGTGGTTGTTTGAAGATCTTACAGTCAGTCAAACCTTCCGACATTGCCGTCGAACTTGCGCCGCTGATAGGCAATTCCTGCGTACTGGTGCGGTCCCAGAACTCGTGGCACGCAGTGGAGCGTGTTGTTGACGGTTGTAATCGATCACGGCGCAGCTTGACCGCAACGTTCTATCGACCAGGTTCCGTTAGCACGATGTGGCCGCCCGGCGACACGACGCCGCTACATCCTTACGAGATCAACTACTAAGAATCAAAGCTGGCAGGTCCCCACCGCGCCCAGTAATTTTTAGTCACACTACTTGCCGGCAAAGATGAGTGCCAGCCTGTTCACACTTTTTCAGGTGAAAGTTTGGCCCAGGGATGAAGGTGTTCGTTGCTGGAGCGTATTGTCTTCGACGCATGACCATTGCGGGCCACTCTTTGATAGATGCCCAACATCAGCGGTACAACGACCCTGGGCGAGAAAAGCTTTTGATAACGATCGTGAGCCGCCGCACCCATCTTTCGGCGAAGTTCAGGATCGTTAGCCAGGCGCAACATGGCTTCGGTCAGTGCCGCAGTATCTCCAGGTGGAACGCGAATGCCTGCATCGTCTCCGATCATATCTCGAATGCCGCCGACTTCTGACGCGATCACGGGAATTCCGTGAGCCATTGCCTCCACTATGCAGTTGGGAGTTCCTTCCGCGAAAGATGGCAACACAAAGACATCCAGGCTGTTCAGAAAGGTCGTTCTTCCCAGCGGCTCCGAATAGTGACCCACAAATTCGCAGGTCTCCCCAAGTCGAAGCGCACGAGCCTCTCGCTTGATCTCCGCAAGGAGCGGCCCGACACCGGCGATTCTTGCAATCCCGAGCGGCCGATTTCTATTCAAGCGCTCGATCGCTTTCACGAAAACCGCTGGACCCTTGCCCTCTTCGAGACGACCTGCGAAACCAAACACGAGAAGATTCGTTTTTGGTGAGTCAGTAAAAAAACCCTCTTCGCGATCGCCCCCGATGATCGGTAGGACGGTTACCGATTTCAGAGCGGGAAATCTTTCGGACCATTGAAATGCGAGTTGTGGCGATAAAGCGCCAAACTCGGAGCAGAGCGGCAACACGTCTTCCATCTCACGGTAATAAATGTCGAGCGCGGGCAGATGATTTGGTGTCCCCAATTCCTGATACAACACGGGAATTCCTAATTCGTGACCAGCGGAGATCATGAGGCGCGCACCGCTGTCGGGGGTGAACACATGTAAGATGTCGGGACGCGCGACCCGGAAGAAAGCGCGGCAAGCACTATAATGAGAGCGTGTCGTCAGTCTGATTACGGCTTGCCAGATCAGCCGTAGTCCGTCATGTGCTTGCGGGACCAGAAAGATGAAAAAGAAGGCGCTCGCAAGCAGGTCGCGGACGCGTCGCAGTGCCTCGAAGATCAGAGAACGGTTAACGACGAATGAAACCGGGACGCCCGCGTCCCTCAAACGTCGGTAATACTGATCGGTGTCGGCACATTTATATAGAAGCACTACCTCAACGGTATGACGAGCTTCATGAAGGGCCAGGGCATAAGCAACCAGAGTTTCGTCAGCGCCGCTGACTGGGCCGGCGAAATGGCTCTTGCATAGTGCAATTTTCATGATTCAACAGTTGCTACTTGGGCGATTGAGTCTCCCAAGTACATGCCCTTCAGTCGCTCGTAAATACAGTTGCTGTGATAGCAAGCATTCTTGTCTTGACTGGCCAGCCGCCACGCTTCGTTCCATAGGTGAACCGCATAAGCCTGCGGATGTATCGCCGCAACGTACGGCTCCAGAAATTTATGCCAGTCTGAAATCGGACAAAATGTGTAATATGGTTTCTGATATTTGTCGAGCCGATACTTCCGGACAGCCTCTGACATCAGTGCTGGACCAGTCTCCCCCCATACTAACTGGTCTGGCTTCTTCGCCTGGCAAATGCGCCAGGCGTAGGCCATTACCTCACTTCCTTTGGGAGCCTTAATAACGCCGCAGTTGATAGTCTCCCTTCCGTCGTTCATCTCGCTCGAGAAGACATACTCTTCCGGGAAATCGAACGGGCGAAGACAAACAACATCCATATCCACCCACAACCCGCCGCGCTCAAGCAACAACTTGTAACGGAAGAAATTCGCGAACCCGGCGTAGCTGGGACTGTGTTTGTATTGAAAGACTGCCGACGCAGGCAAGACTTCGTTCCCGTCCTTGATCACTGTTCCTGCCGGAACGTTAAGCAATTGATTGTAGCTGTACAGATGAAACTCGTGTCCGTTTCGCAGGAACGAAGCGATAGACAACTGCTCCATAACAGAGAGTTCGTGGCCGATCCACAAGCCCTGAATGATCCGGTTGTTCTCACTTAACCTGGATGTTTCGCTGCCATTGTTCTCTGGAGACATATCGTTCCTAAAAGAGGTCGTATTCAAACCAACCTTCGATCTCAGTCCAATGCACGCACGCCTCCGCTTAGTTCGCAGCGCTTTGTTTCTCATCTGCTCTCATCAGAAATCCAGCCTCAATCAGCCGGGAAAGAATTAGTCGCGCATTTGCTTCCGCGGTCTGCGACACGGTATCGAGTATCAACTCAGGATTTTCCGGCGCTTCATATGGATCATCGATTCCGGTGAACAACTTGATTTCGCCGCGCCTCGTCTTCGCGTAAATCCCTTTCGGGTCTCGTTGTTCGCACACTGCCATCGGCGTATCAACGAACACTTCAAAAAAATTGTCCGCGCCGACCAGGTTGCGCACATCGTTACGGGTGGCGCGGTAGGGACTAATTGCGGCGCAGATAGCCACGCCGCCGTGACGAACAATCTCAGATGCGACAAAGCCGATGCGCCGGATGTTGGTGTCGCGATCTTCCTTGCTGAAACCCAGGCCTTTGGATAGATGCGCGCGCACTACGTCGCCGTCGAGCAGCGTTACGCGGCGACCAAGCTCGAGCAGCAGTGTCGTCAGTATTTCAGCCGTCGTCGATTTGCCCGCGCCGCTCAAGCCGGTGAACCACACGCAAATTCCCTGGCGATGTCGCGCCGGATAAGCCTCCAGCAGAATCTGCGCAACCTCAGGACGAGTAAACCATTCCGGCAGCTCCCGGCCCTTGTCCAGATACTCCTCACGAACTTGCGTGCCGGAAATCGTTATTTCTTTGCCATCCTCAATCGCAGACGACTCAACATAGCGCTTGCCAGCCGGCTGATAGACCAACTCGCGAAAGGGAACTACGCTTACTCCGATCTCTTCGCTGAATTGTTCAACCAACTCCTGAGCGTCGTAGGGACCGTAGAACGGTTGGTTCTGCGAGTTGTTGCCGGGGCTCGCGTGATCTCTGCCGACGATTAAATAGTTTGCGCCGTAGTTGCGCCTGATGAGCGCGTGCCACAAAGCTTCGCGTGGACCGGCGAGTCGCATCGCCAGCGGCAAAAGCGCGAGCAGAATTCGCTTAGGATCGTAATAACGCTCAGACAAAACTTTGTAGGTACGCACCCGCGTGTAGTAGTCCACGTCGCCCGGTTTTGTGAGGCCGACAACGGGATGCAGCAACAAGGTTCCGTCCACCTGATCAATCGCGCGGTGCGTCATCTCCTCATGCGCCCGATGCAAAGGATTTCGAGTTTGAAAAGCTACGACATTCGGATGGCCTAAGGCCGTCAGTTTATCTCGCACTTCGCTTGGCGTCAGACGCAGATCGGGAAAGTCGTAATATTCGGGAAGCTGAAGCACTCGGAGGCTTCCCGAAAGGTTGTACTTGCCCCAGCGGCCCATCTCCGCAATCAGCGGGTGGCGGGGATCGTTCGTGCCGAAGACCTTTTCAGAAACTCCGCCCATGTCCCATTCATAAATCTCTTCGGCGGTGACGATCCCCAGTAGCTCGTTTCTCACACTACGGATCGCCACTTCCTGATCCAGCCGGATGCCGGAGTCTTGACTGATCGGAAGTGTGATCGGGATGGGAAAGATGTGCCCGCTGCTGAGCCGCATCTCCTCAAGAATGCGCGCGTGATCTTCCTTGCCGACAAAACGATCGAGCGGAGAAAACGCGCCGCAGGCAAGCAACTGAAGATCGCAGGCGGAGCGTTCCGAGATTTGAATTGATGGAAGACGACTTGCGCGAGCTCTCAGTTCGTCTCGTTCATCTTTCGGGACAAGTAGATTAACCAACTCGCCGCCATAGGGTGGGATAAGCAGGGGATGACTCATAGGAAAAGATGTCGGCAGAAGCCCGCGCGTCAGCAAGGGCTTGGAATCTCAAGAAGAAGAGCCCTTGCTAACGCGCGGGCTTCTGCAATCGTGGTCCGTGAAACGAAATCGTTTCGCCGGGTTTCATCTCGTAGAAATTGATCTTCAGCTTCTTGAGCTCGGCAGCGAAACCTTCGGCGGTCTGGGCGATGCCGGGAAAGGTTCCGAAGTGTTGCGGGATTGCGAGCTTTGCGCGCACCGATTGCGCGGCTCTCGCTGCCATCTTTGGTTCCATGCCGTAATGTCCACCGATATTCAGCAAGGCAACATCGATTGCATAACTCTCGCCGATTGTCTCCATGTCTTTGAAGTAAGCCGTGTCGCCTGAGTGATAAATTGTCGGACCGTTCTTAACGATGATGACGAAGCCTGCCGGATTCCCGCCGTAAGCTCGTTCCGCTTCATTCGGTCCAGCCTTGGGATTGAAGACGCTGCTTGAATGAACCGCCGGTGTCATTGCCACCGTCACTTCGCCGTCAGCGATCTGAATCTCGCCGCCGATGCCCATGATGTTGTCAGTCTCGGCGGACTTGGCCGGGAAGTCCGCCAGCTTGACGAGATTGCCGGCGAGTTCCGGATTGCAAATCAGCACCGCGCCGGTCTTCTTCGCGATCTCAACTGCGTCGCCTACGTGGTCGCGATGTCCGTGGGTGATAAGTATGTAATCAACCTTTGTCAGCGCGACTAATGGATCTTTGTTGTCTTTCGCCTCGGGGTTGGAAGGATTCTTGATCCACGGATCAATCAACAGAACTTTGCCGCGTGGCGTGGTGATTGAAAACGCAGCGTGCCCAAACCATTTAAGTTTTGTTTCCTGCGCCGAAACCTGCGAAAAGCCGAGGAACAAAATAAGGAGGGCCAGCAGTCTTGAGTTCATCATTGTGATTGTGATTGGGACCGGAGAAACTATCCACGAGACAAACGGGTTAACGAAATAGGAAACATTCTTCGCGTCGCTCACCCTTGTTTCGTGGATCGCCTGCCAACCTGTCAGCCAGACCAATGCAGACGGTGCTTTCCGTTTGCGCAAATCCGCGCAATTTTTACTGGGTCGGGTCCGCCGTCGAGTTGGTTGAAGGAGTTGAATTATCTGGGTCGGCGGATTCACCACCGCCCTCTCCTCCATAAAGACTGGTGAACTTGTCTCGGCGTGGATTACCAGTTTGATTATCTCCTACTGTCTTGTCTACATTCTCCAGTTCCTTCTCCAATTCCGTTTTTGTTTCGTTTGGTGTGCCATTGCTCATGTTGCCATTCTCCTTCAAGGTTGATTCTGTTGAGACATAAAGCCGTGCGCGCCAGTATACCTCGTAATAAAGGGAATCGCTTTTGTACAACGTCTGAGTTGACGTGGCGGCGATCAGCGGGGTACAGCGGACTGTCTAGTTCGCTGTTGTTTGAGCGGTGCTTGAGCACTAGTTTGGGCAAGTGTCGGAACCGCAGACTAGACAGTCTGCGGCACATAAGATGGTGTTAGTGGCAAGCAGCTCGGTGTCTGGTAAGCAACTCGATGACGCAACTTGAAGCGCCAGCCGGCGTGGAGGCGGGGTCCCCGCGCGGGCAGCCCGCGTGGGGTGCTCATAACCAGCCCTCCGAAATCAAACCAGACTTTGGCGGGCAAGGAGATCTCTACGCTTGACTCCGACTTTCATACCCGATTTGTTATACGGCGTACGTACAACAGAACTTATTCCCAGTCCGCGGGCCGGCGATCATGATAGACATCGTCAATGATTTCGCAACGCTCCGACTGCGGATGAGTCGGTGAGGGC
>JANLYZ010000357.1:0-3706 GCA_031365905.1 Chloracidobacterium sp.
AGCGCCTTCGCACCAATCACGGACTCTATCCGGAGCAATACGACATTAGCGGACTAGACGAGGTGCACACGCTGAGGGAGTTTGACGATCGCTACACCGCACGCGCCCACGGCTTTGCCGGCGCCGCGGATTACTACCACCGTGCCAGCTCGCTTCGAGTAATCGATCGCATCCGCATACCCACTCTGATCATTCACGCCGCAGACGATCCTTTCATCCCCGTCGACTCGTTACGTGATCCGGCTGTGGCCAACAATCCATACATTCTCCTGCTCGCGCCCGCGCGAGGAGGCCACGTCGCTTTCGTCTCCGCCGATCGGGAAGACCAGAGCGATCGCTTTTGGGCAGAGAATCGCGTGGTTGAGTTCTGCAAACTGGCAAGCGAGTAGGCTATCCAGGTTTGCGGGATTGAGGCTCAATAAGCCGTCAACACGTCAGCGGTTGGAACCTTGATGGCAAACAAGAGGACGATTGCCAGTAGACCGAGGACGCTTATCAGGCCGGCAACACGCGTAGTTAGCGGCTCGACAAAATTGATCGTCACGGTGGTTGCATTTGGCGGCAGATTAACAAGTAGCGCGCCATCTGTCGCCGGCCTGGTTGTTAATTGCTTGCCCTCCGCTGTCGCCTGCCAATAGGGATAATAAAATATTCGCAGACGCGCCTCGGTTGCAGCGCCGGCCACAACTTTGAATTCCCTTCGGTTCTTTGACCATTCGATCACCTGCGCTTCGCGACCCTCTGCCTCTACGGGCTGACTCATTGTCAAGGGCTTCCCTGAAACCCAAACCGGAAGCAAATATTTATTAGTCTCTAAACTCTGAAACGAAGCGACCTTCTCGTCGAAGGTCGATCGGTTTTGAAATGACGCATTTCTGATGACCTGGAGGATGGTAAAACTGAGCGCTATTGCCGTAATTCCCAACAGCGCGAAAGCCAGCGGGCGCAATCGGGCACGTGACATTTGCACTAACTCAGGCAAGCTGATCGTTACCAGGATCGAGAGGCATGCAGAGGTGATAGTCAGGCAACGCCAGGGAAACTGAGTTTCCTGCAGGGCTGGGAACGCATCCCAAAGTGGCTTACTTAAAGCCGTGGCCATCAGGAAAGTCAGCAAGGCAACCAGAGCAGGAGCGAGAGCTTGCCGATTGCGCCTGACCAGAAGAACCACGGCCGGCACAGCCATCAGCAGAGTAGCGGTTACAAGAATTGGTATCCAATAATCTCCCATGTTGTTAGGCGAACGATGAAAAATAAAATTGCTCTTGTAGTCGAACCACTGCTCTTGCCCGCTTCCGCTCGGCCGCTTCCATTTCCGCTCCAGTAACATGGGCAGCCAGTAGCCACAGCCGAGCGCCAGCCCACTCACGAACCCTGCGACAAGCTGGAAAAGCGAGCGCCTGCTAAACGACTGTGCAAGTCTGATGAGAGCGTAGGCAACCACGGCGACCGAACCGAGCAAAGCTAGAGGAAGATTTGACAGCACAAGCAGCGCATAGCTAAGGCCGAGTCCGCCAACATCACGCCACCGCCCCCTGGCAATTACTCGCGTCATAAAAGCAAACACGAAGGGCAGCACACTGGCGCAAGTATACTGAGCGTACATGCCCGCCTGATACATCTCGTTTGCGTGAAATGGCGACAGCATGTACAGCAAAGCTGCAAAAACTGCGTAAGACTGTTTTGTCAGCGCACTCGCCCACAGGTACATGCCGAGGCCCCCGATCACGGTCACAACTGAGAGCGTCAAAACGCTGGCGATATACCAATCCCTGGTTATGAGGCGAAAGAAGGACAAGAGGTAGTAGAGCGCGGGCGGATAGAATCTGATGCTGGGATCGCCGTAACCGCCGTTAGTGTAAGACAGCCATGATGGGTAAAAGTCGCCGCCTCTAATTGATTCAAAGAAGCCCTGGGCCAGCCGATAGTGGTGTGGCAAATCAGGCCCGTCGGGAACGCCATAAAGATACAGCGCAACCGACCCCAGCAAACCTATGACAACGACCTGAAGCCAATACCGTTGGTATAGCAAACGAGACATGTTGTGTGAACGGACGACTAGCTGATTGAGACTAATTGAGGTTCTTCTGTCGAGGTCGTTGACTTCTTCGACTCTATTTCGGCGAGCAGCTTTTCAGTTTCCATCACGAAAGCTTCGACGATATCTTCGCCGGCAACCTTCCGCATGGGCACGCCGTCTTTGAAGATCATGCCGACGCCGCGGCCGAAGGTAACGCCGAGTTGAGAATCGTGCGCTTCGCCGGGGCCGTTAACCGCGCAGCCCATGATCGAAAGATGCAAAGGCTCTTCAACGTGGGCGAGGCGACGTTCAATCTCCGTTACGATCTCAACGAAGTTGTCGACGTCGAGACGTCCACAGGTGGGACAAGCAACCACGGTTACGCCGCGCGTGCGCAGTCCGAGCGACTTCACAATCTCCCAGGCGACGCGCACTTCTTCCTGCGGCTCCGCTGCCAGCGAAACGCGAATCGTGTCGCCAATGCCTTCGTGCAAAAGGATGCCGAGACCGATGGAAGATTTGATTGTGCCGCCGAAGGCTGTGCCGGCTTCCGTTACACCGAGATGAAATGGATAGTCGACCTTTTCTGCGAGTAAACGATAGGCAGCAACGGTGCGATGCACGTCAGAAGCCTTCAGCGAGATGATGGTGTCGGTGAAGCCGAGGTCTTCGAGAATCTGAATGTGGCGCAGCGCCGATTCAACCATCGCTTCGGGTGTCGCGGTCCCATACTTCTTTAACAAATCTTTTTCCAGCGACCCACCGTTGACGCCAATGCGAATGGGCACGTTTTGCGCTTGCGCCGCACGCACTACTTCGACGATGCGTTCGTGCTTGCCAATGTTTCCCGGGTTGAGGCGCAGCTTGTCGATGCCGGCTTCCAGAGCCAATAGCGCGAGCTTGTAGTGAAAATGAATGTCAGCGACAAGAGGAACATCCGGCACGCGTTTGCGAATCTCTTTCAAAGCGATCGCCGCGTCGTTATCAGGAACAGCAAGCCGCACGATCTCGCAGCCGGCGCGCACCATTTCTTCAATCTGCGCCACTGTGCCGGCGACGTCAGCCGTGTCAGTCTTCGTCATCGACTGCACCACGACCGGCGCACCACCGCCAATCTGCACGTTCTTCACTTTCACTGCTCTTGTCTGTCGCATACGTGCCTATTTTCCAGGCGTTGCTGTTGCGGGCGGATTATTTCTGCCTCGCCAAATCGATGCTTGCTTCAAGATATCGTTAGTGATCACGAAGACCATGAGGAGCAGTACCATGACAAAACCAACCTGCTGAATCCGGTCGCGCACGCGCATTGAAAGCTTCATACCAAGTGGCGCCAGCACGGCTTCAAGCAGGAGAATGAAAATCGCACCGCCGTCCAACACCGGAATCGGCAGTAGATTGAAGATGCCAAGATTCAGGCTCAGGAAACCAAGCGTGGAAAAAAATCCGCCCCAACCGAATCTTTCAACCGCCGAACCCGCCGCTTTATAAATTCCAACCGGGCCCGACAACGTGTTGCGCGCTGAACGCTGGCCACTAAAAAACTGGCCCAGCGCCTTGCCGGTTAACCGCAGAATCTCAAGATTGGAGCGCACCGCATAGCCGGCCGCGGATCCGAGACTCGGCTTGACGAGTGGATAATCGTCAATCGGTCGAATCCCCAAACGCTCGATGCCGTCAGCCTCACGA
>JANLYZ010000367.1:0-3533 GCA_031365905.1 Chloracidobacterium sp.
CTGGGTCTGGAGCGAAAAGACAAACAAGGTGAAGCTCATCCTCAAACAACTTCAGCCCGAACCCGCTTTCCCAAACGCCGTGCCCATCGACATCATTACCGCAAGCGGCAAGCGCCGCGTAATTCTCAAACCAACCGGCAAGCAGACGCTTGAAGAACTGAAACTCAAGGACGCGCCGACCGGCGTTGAAATCGATCCCGATAACACGATCCTCAGGGACGCGCGCGTGAGTGAAGATCATGGCCCGAAGCGTTGACGGTATTCGCCGGAGACGATAAAAGCCTTGACCATCTCTGCATTGACGAAGTTGCCGTTGAATTGGTTGAGTTTTGTCAGCCAGAAGTCGTAGCCGCTGTAGTCGGAATCGGGTGGATCGTTCGGGTTCCGGCGCAAATAACCAAAGTACTGCATTAACACAAATGCTTTGTTGTTTTCCTGTTGATTCAGCGTAGAGTTCTCCGCTACCCTCCGCAACGCTCGCGCTCGCGCTGCCGTGTCTGCGGAATTTCCTGCTCCGCCAAACTCCCCGATCACTGAGCTTCGCTCCCCGGCTGACGGCGTCACGCCGGCATTCAGGTAAAGCGCATCAACAAACTGCGCTGGAGTGAGCGTCGTAAGATAGGCGGTCGTAAACCGCGAGCGTGCTACGAAATCCTGGGTGAATGAAACTTTATTGGCTTCAAGCTGCGCCTGCCAGTTTCCAACTCCAACTACCACGCCGCGGCCGATCTGTTGCGTGTCAGGCAGAAACTCATTGAACCTAATAATCGGAACCGGCAATTGATGGGTAGGGCCAAAGTTTGACGTGCCCGTGGCGTCGCCGTAAGCAGATTTGTAGATTCTTTCGACTAGGTAACCCGTCTCCTGAAACTCTATCGAGAGGAAGAAAGCTGCGGAGACATTGATGCGCTTCACACCGAGGCACGCGGTATCTATTCCACAGTCAGTGGTTTGTTCGGTCCAAAATGTCAGACCGCTGGAGTCTGGCACCCGGTTAAGAAAATCCAGGTAGTGTTGTCGAGCAAAGAACGCTCCCGAGTCTAATGGATTCACTGTGGGCGTTGCCGTGTCATCGTCCTGGATTGTTATTATTGCCGAGCCGATGTTTCCAATCACCGCGCCCACCGGATTGGTTAGAGTCAAGCTAAATGACTCGTCACCCTCAACCAGCGAGTCGTCACTCAACGGGATGACAATTGTTTTAGATTGTTCCTGTGGACCAAAGGTCAAGGTTCCCAACGTGGCAGTGTAGTCCGATCGCTGACTGGCAGTGACGTCGACTGTTCGATAGTCCACTTTAACCGTCTCAGACAACAAACCTGATCGGACAACCGTTATAGAGGCAGTGCCGTCGGTTTCAGCAACGTTCACGTTTGCAGAAGTGGTATAGACCTGCACCGTGTTTGCATACGCGGTGACGTTTGATTGTGAATTACTTGAAAGATTTTGAATACCGGCTGTAAATGGAACAAAGCTGTATCCGGCTTTTGTGGCAGCAACCACGTAGTCAAGATTTCCTGGCAACGGCCCAAACGAATAATTGCCCTGGCTATCTGTCTGAGTTGTAGCATTGGCGCCACCCGTCAAGGTCATTGTCACGCCTGGAATTGGCGACGAACCGAGATCACTCACCTTTCCAAAAATCAGATACTGATTAAGCGGAGCCGCGAAGTTCACTCCCGTTGTTGCTCCATTGACCGTCACGGTCCGTGTTGCTGGCGAGAAGGGATAGATGTTTGTGTTTACCTGGACCGTGAGTGTTACGCCTTCACCGATGTTGTTGAAAGTGTAATTGCCATTGGCGTCGGTGGTTGTGGAGAGAAACTGTGGGCTTCCGGTAAAAAGCGAAATTCCCGCCTTTCCGACTCCGCCAACTGTAACGGTCCCACTCAGCGATGCAGTCGTTGGCCGGCCAACAAAATTGTTGTTGCTGGCATTCTGAAAAAACAAGATCGCGGGTTCAAAAATGTAGTTGGTGTAACTCCCGTCGTTGAAACAAATGAGGTAAGGCTGGGCGCCAAAGAAGCCATTCCCAAAGTTAAAGAAACCGCTGCTGTCCGTAAACTTGTCAGTGTCCGCTACAGAATTTCGCAAGCCGATTCTGACACCTGCTAGTGGAGTTCCCAGATGATTTTTCACGAATCCAGTAACAGCTGGACGCGGCGGAAAGGTAAACGAGAAGTCGGCGCCCGTTTGATTGGCGCTGAGATTGTTGAACTGACGGTTCAAGGGAGCCGGGGTAGCTGTGCCAAAAACGCCTGGCGTCACCGTATAGTTTCCACCCTGTGCCAGACCCTTGGCCATGTAGTTTCCGTTTTGGTCTGTACTAAACGTTCGTGTGAAGCTGCCTGTTACATTGATCGAGGCGAACACAGGATTACTGCTGGAAGCGTTGGTAACCTGGCCGGAAATGCTGAACGAGGCTGGCAGCGGGGTAAAGTTTGCAGGTTGTCGCTGCCAGTTTGGATGATCGCCCGCAATCACCTGCCCGCTGATTTTTGTTCGGCCAGTGCCGTTCAAATTAATTGTGTAGATCCCGGCGGCCGCAAAAACAATCTTAGTACCATCCGGTGACCAGCATGGCGTGCCACCCCCCGAGGTATTGTCGATCACTGTTAGGCCAGTGCCGTCTGCGTTTATCGTATAAAGCGATTGGCCCATCGGGCTACTGTCCTGCATGCCAAACACAAGTTTCGAACCGTCCGGCGACCAGCTGAAAATCGGTGCAGGCGGACGAGGAAGCACAAGGCTTGTTTTTCCACCCCCGTCTACATAAATCATTCCGATA
This sequence comes from Chloracidobacterium sp., assembly GCA_031365905.1. GTDB lineage: Bacteria > Acidobacteriota > Blastocatellia > Pyrinomonadales > Pyrinomonadaceae > PSRF01. The sequence goes on from JANLYZ010000367.1 coordinate 2,789, forward strand.
CCTGAACCATTGCCAAATGCTATTCGCGCTCCATCCGGCGACCATGCTGGATCATTACCGTCTACAAGCCGTTTCAAGCTCGATCCATCGCTATTCATTATGTAAACGCCAAATGATCCGGTGTTGCGAATACCCCCGAAAGCAATACGCGTCCCGTCTGGCGACCAAGTCGGGGTTTGATCGAGCCCTCCAGTCGTAAGTTGAGTCTTGTTACTGCCGTCGGCATTCATCACGCTGATGCCATACAGAGAACGCCCAAACGCAATCCGCGTCCCGTCTGGTGACCATGCGGGCCCGTAATCGTCGATACTCTCTTGGAAACTAATGTCGTTCTGACCGGATCCATCCGCGTTCGTCAACCAGATATCGGTTTCCCCGGATCCTGTTGAACCATCCCTCGAACTGAAGGCGACCAGTCCGTTCAGAGCCGGCCCGGCGGCTGCCTTGGCAGTAGTTGTTGCGGTTTGCGCATCATTGTTTGGGTTGATGTCCGGCACCGCCGATGTCATCGAGGCGGTATTGCTAATCACCGTGCCTGGCGGTACGGAGTTATTGATTTGCGCAGCTATCGTCGCAGTAAACGAAGCGTTCACTGTCAGCGCCGAGACAGTTATGGTTCGGTTATTTCCGCTGCCACCACAAACTGCGGAATTTGTTGCGGTGCAGCCAACAAATGTAGTCTCAGATGGAAGATTGTCCGTGACTGTGATCGTCGAAGCGGCAGCAGGTCCCTTGTTGGTTACCG
>JANLYZ010000383.1:0-2701 GCA_031365905.1 Chloracidobacterium sp.
ACAACCGGCGGGACGACCAAGCCAAACCTGACGGAATATGCTTTCTTCGGACAGAATGATTTTCGCGCCACTTCAAAGCTCACTCTGAATCTTGGCTTACGCTACGATTACGAGAAACCGGCTTGTCCACCGATCCAGAACCCCGACGCATTGTTGTTGGCCAACGGTGTCAACACGGCCAATTGTCCAAAGGACAAGAACAACTTCGCACCGCGCGCCGGGTTTAGTTACGCCCCTGACGAAAAGACCGTAATCCGTGCCGGCTTTGGACTTTTCTATGGACGCACGCCGGCCATCGTAACGGGAACTGCTCACTCGCAGAATGGCATAAACGTTAGCGGCATTAATCTGACGGCATCGCAAATCGTTAGCGCTGGACTAGTCTATCCACGCATCCTAACCGAGCCGCCGGCCGGCACATCCGCCAACCCGAACCTTTTCCTGTTTGCCGCAAACTACGTGCAGCCTTATACGGAGCAGGGCAGGATCGGGGTCGAACGCGAAGTCAGAAGAGGACTCAGTATCTCAGCCACCTACCTTTACTATCACGGCGTCCATCTGACGAGAACCCGTGACATCAATCTGTTTGCGCCGGTGCCATTCGCGCGGGTCGGTCCAGACGGTCAGACGTACACCTTCCAGCGCTTTCCGAGCACTACGGTGCGGCCGATCTCGCGCACAGTGGGACAGTCGTATAACCGCATTAACATCTTCGAGAGTGGGGCGCATTCGGTTTACAACGGCCTGGCAATTCAGGCCACGCAGCGTCTGACTCGCGGTTTTCAATTCATTGCCGCCTACACATATTCAAGAGCGAAGGACGATCGCCCGGATCAGACCGCGGTTGTTGTCGGCGCTGACGATGCAAAGATTGTTCAAAATCAGATCAATCCCGGTGCGGATTTTGGCCGCTCAGATACAGATCTGCGGCATCGTTTTGTGTTCAGTCCTGTTTACGAATGGGGCACTATCAAGTGGAGCGACAATGCGGTCGCGCGAGCGCTGTTCAGCGATTACACCTTCTCAACAATCATGCAGTTCCAATCAGGCTCGCCGTATTCGGCTTTGGTAGCGGGCGATCCCAACAACGACGGTAATCGCGCCAACGATCGTTTGCCGGGGACCGTGCGAAACCAGTTTACTACGCCTTCGGTTTATCAGTTTGACGTGCGGCTAACGCGCGCCATCCGGCTTGGCGAGAAGATGCGCATCAAGCTGATAGGCGAAGCCTTCAACCTCTTCAATCGTTCAAACGTCGTGCTGGTGAATACCACTTTCTTCAATTATTCAGGTGGCTCCGCCGGCACGTTGACATCGCCTTCCTTTATCACGGCGTTCGGAACGCCGCGAAGCTTTTCGTCACCGGCATCGGGCACCACAACCTTTGCGTCGCCCCGGCAGATACAGCTGGCGATTAAGCTTGACTTCTAGTGGGGCTGATTCGAGACAATCGCGGCGGGGCGCTTATGCGTGTCGCCGCTTTTTGTTTCCCGGTCGAAAGTTCCTGGTCGCTTTTAACGTCGGCTTGACATCGTTTCCGCGCCTTCCTATAGTTTCTCCAGTCAACCGAAATCATGAATCACACTTGCTATTACTGCTGCTGTCAATGCGCCTGTTGCTTCTGGCGTCCAGAACGCGATCGGGAAGGCTTTGGCAGCGTGAAGAGCGGATGACTTAACAAAGCGCAGCAAAAGTTTCAAAGCCGGTCGCGATGCCCGCCAAGGATTCGCGACCGGCTTTGTTTTTTTTGGAGTGCGCTGACAGGTCAGCGCACTCCCAAGGCGACGAGACATTAGATTATGTCCAGCACATTATTAAAAGAATTAGGTCGACTGGCCAGAGGCGATTCAATCGAAGCCAGCATTGGCAACACGCCCCTGATTCGTCTACGAAACGTTACCCGAGAATTGCCCAACGGTGTCGAGTTGTTTGCTAAAGCAGAACACCTGAATCCCGGTGGCTCAGTAAAAGATCGCGCGGCGCTTGCGATGATTCTGGATGGAGAACGAAGTGGGCGACTACGACCAGGCATGACGATTCTGGATGCGACGAGCGGCAATACCGGCATCGCGTACGGAATGATCGGCGCGGCGCGCGGGTTTCCGGTCACCATCTGCCTGCCAAAAAACGCCGGCCTCCAGCGTAAGCAGATTCTGCGCAGCTTCGGAGTGGAATTGATTGAAACGGATCCGCTGCAAGCTACCGACGGCGCTCAAGTTGTCGCGCGTGAGTTGGCCAGTACAGACCCGGAGAAGTATTTCTACCCCGACCAGTACAACAATCCGGCGAACTGGCGCGCGCATTACGAAAGCACTGCGGAGGAAATTTGGGAGCAGACCGAAGGGCGAATCACGCATTTCATTGCCGGCTTGGGAACCTCCGGGACCTTTGTCGGGACTAGTCGTAGATTGAAAGAACTGAACCCCGCAATACGAGTCATCTCAATGCAGCCCGCTTCGCCTTTCCATGGTCTCGAAGGTCTCAAACACATGGCCACGGCGCTGGTGCCCGGAATCTACGATCCGACGTTGGCCGATGAAAATGTGGAAGTGACCACCGAAGACGGCCAGCAGATGACGCATCGTCTCGCGCGCGACGAAGGATTGTTGGTCGGCACGAGTTCCGGAGCGAATGTATTTGCTGCCATGCGATTGGCTCTGTCATTACCGAGGGATTCAGTAGTTGTAACTATTCTTTGCGA
>JANLYZ010000009.1:0-6204 GCA_031365905.1 Chloracidobacterium sp.
CCAAACTGCGTCGGGTTTACAAAGACTGATACAACAACAATGTCACACATCCGGCGCGCTTCCCGCACGAGACTGAGATGACCTTCATGCAGCGCGCCCATGGTTGGCACCAGCCCGATTCTTCTGTCCTGTTCGCGGCGAATTTTGCGCGCTACAGAACTCATGCGCTGGCGGCGATTGATGATTTCCATAATTGGTGAATGGTAAATGGTAAATCGTGAATAGAAAAAGTGACGGGCAATAAAAATCGTGCAGAGCTGAAGACGAGCAAGAAACAGGCCCGGACAGCAGATACAAAGTCTATTTACGATTCACTATTCACGATTTACGCTCCACGGGCTTTTCCAGCTTGAGTTCTTCCGCGGCCTCCGCCGGCAGCGCATACGACTCATCCTTCGATGGATACGTTCCGGCGCGAACGTCATCAGCGTATTGCGTTACCGCTTCCGTAATCACTTTATGGAGATTGGCGTAGGGCCGCACGAAGCGCGCGAGTTTTCCAAACGACAGTCCCAGCATGTCGTGCAAGACCAGCACCTGAATGTCGCAGCCGGCGCCAGCCCCTATGCCAATTGTGGGAATGCTAATGCTTTCCGTAATCAAGCTGGCGATTTCGCGCGGCACAACTTCAAGCACGATCGCGAACGCACCAGCGTCTTCCAGCGCGCGCGCATCGTCAAGCAACGCGCGCGCGGTCACCGCTGTTTTCCCCTGAACGCGATAAGCGCCGAGCTTGTTGATTGACTGTGGCGTCAGACCAATGTGGCCCATCACCGCAATTTCTTCATCAACGAGACGCTTTACGAGCTGCACGCGTTTGTGCCCGCCTTCAAGTTTTATCGCTTCGGCGCCGCCTTCCTTTACCAACCGCAGTGCATTACGCACCGCGTCGTCCGCGCCCGTGTGAAACGAACCGTAAGGCATGTCTGCCACGAGCAGGGCGCGCTGCACCGCGCGCCGCACTGCCTTCAAGTGAATCAGAATCTCGTCCAGCGTCACCGGCACCGTGTTGCCGTAACCGAGCACCACATTTCCCAGGCTGTCGCCGACCAGAATGATGTCGATGCCCGCTTCGTCAACAATGCGCGCAGTGGGAAAGTCGTAGGCGGTCAAACAAACCAAGCGCTCGCCGCGCTGTTTGCTCGCCTTCAGCGATGGCGCGTTTACTTTTTCGGGACGTTCAGGTTTGAGATAAGGCATATTTCACCTCAATGGCCACGCTCGGCCGCGGCCAGGTTCAGCACTTTAGATCGGTCGCCCCGGCGGGAGACTCGCGGTGCTAATTATCGGCCATAACGCAAGGCTCAGTTTGCGCTTTGAACTAATGGATCGGAAATATGGAAGGCGTGTTCGCAAGTGGGGACATTATAACGGCAAAATGAAAAAAAGGGGAAAAGGAGCAGGGCGAGTCGGCAATGCCGAAGAACAGAACCTTTGGGGTGCCGATTTATTGTCAACTAGCCACGGCGCGACGAAGCAGCCAGAGCCCTGAGATGAACAGAAACGCAACAAGACCCAGCGCCGCCGCAGCTACGATTTCGATATCCCTCAACGTCACCGCAAAAGTGAAGCCACCTATTCCGTGACCCACAAGGCGTTGGAATAGAGTTAGGCCCGCCACGATCAACATCAGAACCGCGCCTGGGATCGCCAGGAGTGCGACTGTGCCCTTGAACATGGTTTTAGATGTGACGTGAAACCGTTTCATGCGTTTGGCATTACTTCAACTGGAACTGGTTGAGACAGGTGGAATGTCTCGGGGTTTCCAAGGTGTCACCTGCGACTCGTCCGTGGTCTCTTGAAGCAGTTCACTCACAGTCCGGCGCAGGATCGGATGCTGATGCTGGGGAGCAATCTCCGCCAGCGGCACGAGCACGAAGCGGCGACTATGAAATCGCGGATGCGGCAAGGTGAGAAGTTTGGTGTCGACGATCTGGTCGCCGTAAAGCAGCAGATCGAGATCGATCGTCCGAGGTCCTTTCGCAATGTCGCGCGTTCGTCCCAAAGACTCTTCCACACGCAGCAACCGCATCATCACTTCCTCGGGGTCAACATTGGTTCGTAACTCTGCGACCATGTTTAGAAAAAGTGGTTGCGCGAAAGTTTCCACCGGCTCGGTTTCATAGATTTGCGATAGACGGGTCACCTCTAGTCCGGCCGCGAGCATGCCGCGAATCGCGAGCAGCAGATTACCGGCGCGGTCGCCGAGGTTCGAGCCGAGACTGACGTAGGCGTTTTGCGTTGGCATGGAAGGACTCAAAGCTCAGAAATCAGAGGTCAGAAATTCAGATAGTCAGAGGTCAACGATCAGCATTCGGTCGAATGTTGGCGGTTGAGTATAGAATGGAAGGGCGGGCGGCACGAATCGTAAAACGAACCGAAGGGACTTTTCGTAGCGTTCTGACTTCTGACTTCTGACTTCTGTTTCCCATGTCCCAACTGACTACACTCATCTGGCTGAAGTGGACGCTCTTCCGGAACTCGTTGCGTTCATCCAGGGCGGTCGTGAATCGCGTGGCCTCGGTGCTGGGGATGTTGGCGGCGCTCGGGCTGGCACTCGTAGTTGCTTTGGGTCTCGGCGTGGCGGCGTATGTACTCACTTCGCCTGACATGGGCATCGAAGGAATTCAGGGGCAGCGGCCGACTGGCGCGGCGGGTCTGCCCTCAGCGGAGTTTATCTTCTTTTCGATCCTCGCGTTGAGCTACCTGCTTTGGTCGACGCTGCAGCTCAGCATTGGCAGTAGCCGCCAGTTTGATCCCGGAAGCCTTCTGCTCTATCCGATAAGTTTTCGCAAGCTCTTCGCGGTCGACTTCCTGAGCGAGATCGCTAGTCTGCAATCCGTGTTCGCTATTCCGGCGATCCTGGCAATGGGGATTGGGGCTGGATTGGCACAGGGAAACGTTACAGGTGCGCTCATAATCGCGCTGATTGCGGCTCTGTTTGGAATCGCTTTGTCAAAATGGATTTCGAGTTCAGTTGGTTCATTGATTCGCAGAAAGCGAACTCGAGGCGAAACCTTGTTAGCTTTGATTGGCGTGATCGCCGGCTTGGGTGGCGCTTTGTTTGGTCAAATCGCGCCGGTGCTTTTTCGTCATGCAGGATCGGTCTCCGCGCTGCGCTGGACGCCACCCGGCACCATAGCTTATGCGCTAACGCATGGTTTGCGCGGAGGCAATGCGACCGGTTACCTGCTCGCGTTGCTGGCGCTCAGTGGCTATACCGTAATCCTGATCGCCTTTACGTATTGGTTGTCGCGCCGCGCCATCCTTGGCGGTGGACGAATGCGCCGCGCGCGCGTCAGGCCGGCACAGCCCCAAGCCGCGGCCTACACTGGTTGGGAGATCCCCTTGCTGTCGCCGGCGCTGTCCGCCGTTGTAGAGAAAGAGTTTCGTTACCTGCTGCGCAACGCGCAAGTGCGAATGTTGACGCTCACACCGCTGATTCTGATCGTGGTGAGGATCATGAACAGGCGACGCTTTGGCCGGGTATCTTCAGCCAGCGGCGGACTCACGTCTGAATTTTTCAAGTATGGGGAAGGATTGATGGCAACAGTTGGGGTCCTCTATGTCTTCCTCATACTTGCAGGTCTGTTTTGTAATCAGTTTGCGCTGGAATACAGCGGGATGCGCACGCTGGTACTTTCGCCAGTTGATCGCAGGGTACTCCTGTTGGGGAAGAACCTTGCTTTTTCAACACTGGCGTTGATCTTTTCCGCCGGCTTGCTGCTCGTTAACGAAATAGTTTTTCGCGATATCACCTTGAAGGCTTTTCTTTTTGTTGGCCTGAGCTTTCTTATCTTCGCCCCCCTAATGTCATTAATGGGAAATGCCCTTTCGTTGCGCTTTCCGAAGCGCATGAAGTTTGGCAAACGACTGAACGCTTCAGGTGTGGTTGGGCTGCTGGTGATACCGATGATGTTCGCATTGACGTTGCCGCCGCTGGCGGCGACCGCGGCGGGTTATGTCGCGCAGAATTTGCTCGTTGAGTATGCTACACTCGCCGCCCTGGCAGCGCTCGGGATCGGCTTCTATCTGCTGCTGATTAACGCACAGGGTAATGCGCTGCAGCGGCGCGAACTGGAAATCCTAGAGGCGGTCAACGATCCAGGGAGCGATTGATTTGCTGGCTTTTAACTAAACTTACTCCAGTGATGTCGCGATTGGGCGATGTCCGGGCGGGCGATAGCGGCCCCGTCAATACACAAATGGCTCGCAGAAGATTTCGCAGTAACCAGCGACACGAACCCTCAACGGAGCGTTCCTTCCAGGAGTACTACCTCGCCACGCCCGCACCGCAAACTTCGCGGACCGAGCTGCTCCGCTTGATTCGCGGCGGCGAAGACACCTTTCTCGAGCTGAAAGTCAAACTTTCCAACTCCGAAAAAATTGCCCAGGAAATTGTCGCGCTGGCCAACACCGGCGGAGGCGTAATGGTTTTCGGTGTCAACGATCAATTGCGCATCGAAGGCGTGGACGATCCGGAGAGCGTGCAGGATGAGCTGGTACGAATCTGTCGAGAAGATGTAGAACCCGCTCTGGTGCCGTTCATCGATCGCATCGCTTTTGATAACGGCCGGCGCGTAGTCGCGCTTGATATTGAAGGGAAGCGCCGACCTTATCGCACGCGGGACGGGCGTTTCTATCTGCGGATTGGCTCGGAGAAACGAGAGGCCACGCGCGAGGAATTGTCAGCGCTGCTCGATGAAGCTCGTCCGCTGGGATTTGAAAGCATGCCGGTGATAGGCGCCACCGCTGCCGATATTGACGAGGCGCACCTCTGGAGTTTCCTGCGCGAGTTTGCCGGCGATGCGTTCGACAACGCAGTCACAAGTGGCTACCCGACGAGCGACGTGCTGGAACGCGACCTGCTGCTGGCGACCGAGTATGGCGACAAGGTTGTTCCCACCGTTGCCGGCCTGCTTCTTTTTGGTCGTGATGAACGAGTGAAGGAACTGCTGCCGCGATCGGTAGTCAACGCGACGAGGTTTGCAGGCGACTCGTTGCAGTCGCCAGTAATTGAGCGCCTCAGTCTTACCGGCAATCTGCTCACGCTCTATGAAGCGACAATCCGCTTCGTTACGCGCTACGCAGATTTATGGGAAACGCGTCCGAAAAGTTTTTCGGCGAGCGAGGTCGCGGACAGTCCGGTAGCGGCTCGAGGAAACTACGAGCGCGCGTCCGTTTACGAAGCTGTTTGTAATCTACTGATCCATCGCGATCTCGCGCTGCGCGATCAACCAACCCGAATAAATATTTTCGATCACTCAATTGAACTGATTAATCCGCGGCGCACCTCAGGCTTTTCTCCGCTGGCGCAGAAAGCCATTCGTTACGGCGTGCCGCAACGTTTGAATCCGCAGTCGGCAGCAATATTTCAGAGTCCTGCTTACGGCCTCAAACTGCCACCCGGCGGACTGCCAATGTTATTGCGCGCGAGTCGGCTCTTTTCAAATCGACGAACGGAACTGAATGCGATCAACGATGAGTTTCGGCTGAGACTGCATGGGATATGAAGAAAGGAGATTTTCCCTTTTCATTTGATTCATTCCTAGTTGAGCTGACCGTCGTAACAAATCGTCGTGGCTTGAAATGGCGAATGAAAAATTTCAAATGAAAAATGGAAAATCTTTTCTTCTGCCTATGCGGACAGTCCTAAACCGATTGCCCAGCGGCGTAGCCTGACGCCCAGGCCCATTGAAAGTTGTAGCCGCCGAGTTGGCCCGTGACGTCAACAACCTCACCAATAAAATACAACCCCGGTGTGCTTTTGACTTCCATCGTCTTTGAAGATAGTTCAGTTGTTGAAATTCCTCCGGCAGTTACTTCCGCCTTTCGATAGCCTTCCGTTCCCGTCGGCGTGATTTCCCAACGGTTCAGTCTTGCTGCGATGTCAGCAAGCTCACGCGGCGTGTAGCGCTTAAGCGGTTGCGAAGGAAAATTCAGCGCGCACCAGGCGACAGCAAAACGTCGCGGCAGAAACTGGCTGAGAAAGTTAGCGAGGGTGATCTCTTTGTTCTCATGCTCGCGTATTAGCTCCAACGCGTCGTGGTCCGGCAACAGATTGATGATGATGCTGAGTCGCGGTTGCCAATAAGAAGAGATTTGCAGGACCGCGGGACCACTCAAGCCGCGATGGGTAATCAGAATGCTTTCGCGAAACTGCCGGCCGTTGCAACTGACGGTGGCGTCAAGCGAGATGCCGCT
>JANLYZ010000484.1:0-2460 GCA_031365905.1 Chloracidobacterium sp.
CACCACGCTGGGCGGACTCATCAATAACGTTTACGGGCTCCCAGCCCGCATCTCGCAAACTTTCATATCAAATCTTTCGCAAAACGTGTTCTTGCCATTCAGAACTGGGGATGCCATTACGTTGTTTGCGGAGAAACATAACCTGGACCAGTACAATTTCTACGTCCAGGACGAGTGGAAGCTTCGACCAAACCTAACCTTGAACTACGGCGCCCGTTGGGAAATCAATTCGCCCGCCAACACTTCGGGCGGCAACGTCTACGTGGCAAGTACGGCGATTGCCGGGACGCCGCTGCCGGCTACTCCGGTTGTAAATCAACCCGGTGCGGTGAGCTTCGTCAAAGCCAGACACTGGTACGAGGGCAGTTTCAATGGAGCGATTGGCCCACGTCTCGGCCTGGCGTATAGCCCCGACTTCAAAACGGGCGTCATGCATCGATTCTTCGGTGACAGCAGCAAGAGCGTGATACGGCTTGGCTATGGCTTAGCCTTCGACACCATCTCCTCTTTCCAGGTTACCGCCGCCGCCGGCAGAATTCCCGGACTCGTCCAAAGCTGCACCACCACTTTCCCCTTCACTGCCATTACCGCCGGGTGCGTCAACTCCCCCGACGTTAACAAGACCATCGCTGGTGGCTTCCCGTTGCTCCTGCCGGCGCCTGCGGTTCAGCCGTCGACATTGCTGACACCGCCACAGCAGCTAAGAGGCAATTCCCCTCCAGTCACAGTCTTCGCGCCAAAGATGCAACTGCCCACAGTCCACCAGTGGAACATTAGCTTCCAACGCGAGTTGCCGGGTGGCTTTGTGATGCAGGCCGCCTACATCGGGCGTCGCGGTGAGCATTTATTCATGGCGTACGACATCAACCAAATAAATGCGACCGCGATTGTTCCTTCGTTCCTGGTCATGCAGCAGAATCGAGCACGAGGATGTACTAATGCCGGAACTGGGTGCCCAGCGGGCGTGGTCGGCGTTACCCCTCCACTATTTGGTCAACTGCAAACGCAGGGTGGCCTTACGTCGGCTCAGGCCACTACGTTTCTTAACTCATCGACAACAAATGGAGAACTCGACATCAACAGCGCGGGCGCTTTCGCCAGGCGCATTGAGGACACTACCCTGGGTCTGAAGTTGAGGCCGAATCAACAATTCGCCGCGATCACTTATCTCGACAATAGCGGGGACTCAAACTATCACGCCGCGCAATTTACCTTGAGACGGCGTTTCAGCACCGGACTAGGCCTGAGCATGGCTTACACCTTTGGCAAGTCCATTGACAACCAATCGGTCGATCCCGTCGGCGCGGCGTCAGGCGGCGGCCTTTCAACTACCAACTCGCGCACGCCAACCGACATTCGTAATTTCCGCGAAGAGCGCGCTCGTTCTGATTTCGATCGCACACAGGTATTGCAGGCCGCATCAGTGTGGGAACTTCCGGTTGGCAAGGGACGCCACTTCCTGAATTCCTCCCACGGCATCGTCAACCAGATATTCGGCGGCTGGACGATCAACAGCATCTACACGTTCCAGACTGGCGAGCCATTCGCCGTTCGCAGCGGATCATTTACTGCTAACGGAAATCACGAATCGCGCGCCGGCGTGCAGGCGCCGGTTCGAGCTCAGCTCCAGTATCTTCCCGGACAGACTTTCGCTGGCCCGGTTTTATTTAAACCCGTAAATCCGCTTACCTGCGGTGTTGATCTAACACAGGCTTTTTGTCTCCCAGCCCCCGGTGAGAACGGCGCCGGCAGAAATATTTTCACCGCGCCTAGTTACTGGAACCTCGACCTTGGTTTCATCAAGACGTTCCAAATCAGTGAACGTTTCAAGCTGCAATTCCGGACGGAGATGTTCAATGCACTGAATCACCCGAACTTCGACAATCCGCGCGATGCGTCCGTAGGTTCGCCCAGCATTAGATCAAGCGTTTTCGCTGAGACTTGTTGCGCGGCCGTGGCGCCGCCTTCGACGCAGACGATTGTGCAGACGGGTGAATCAGCGCGTGTAATTCAATTCGCGTTGAAGCTGCAGTTCTAGCTTCTTCGCTAATCTTGAGCGGCGAGGCATCAGGACGATGTCTCGCTGTTTCTTTTTGCCACCAGCGATCCAAAATGACTAAGACTCAACTTCGCAAGCGTTCTTGTTTTTGGGCCTTTCTCGGCCTTGCTGTCCTGGCTCCTTGCCTGGTTCATACAACCACCTCAAGCGCCGACAAACTCACGCCCGAATTCATCGTTGCGAAACATTTGGATTCGATTGGCACAACGAAAGCACGCGCTTCGGTCACTACGCGAATCATCGCCGGAAAATCTCTTGTCAATTTTCGCAGCCAGCCAGCGGGTCAGGCCAGCGGCCGTGCGGTGTTAGCTTCCGAGGGCTTGAAGAGTCTAATCGGCATGAGCTTTCCCAGTCCCATATATCCGCGCGAGCAACTTGGATTTAATGGAAAAAGTTTTTTA
>JANLYZ010000034.1:0-8285 GCA_031365905.1 Chloracidobacterium sp.
CGGCAGCGACACATCAAGGTCCGTTCCCAACTTGTAAACCGTGAACGCTTCGCCAACGACGTTCACCGAACCGAAGCGATCCAACATGGCCCGTAGTTTCGCCGGCTCAATTCCGTAAACTTCAACGTCCCAATCCTTCGGTTCCTGCCCCATGAGCCGGTCGCGGACACAGCCGCCAACCAGCAGTGCGCGACCGCCTTCAGCGCGAACCGCCCCGGCCAAATCTATTACCTTTTCAGTGATTGCTGACATGACAGTCCAATGTCCAATGTCCAATGTTTAAAGTCAACAGCCGGAAGCAAGGGCATCGGGTCTGAGCCTGAATTCTTTCAGCGTACGAGTTTTTCGGTTCTTGACGTTGGACTTTGGACGTTGGACGTTGGGCTTTGGACTTATTCTTCGGGTGATTCAACGAGGATGTGAACGCCGCGCGTTGAGGGCAAGCAACTGATGATTTGCGCGCGATCGATTTTAGTCATGTCGCTGCCGGCTGCGTGCCAGAGTTTCACCCAGAAGGTGCGCGTGTCGCCGTGAATGGCGAAGGTGGAGCCATCAAGCATCACGGGCACTGGCTCGGCGGTGGTGCCGTCTCGCAGTTCCTCCAGCAGCTCAGGAACGAACGGCTTAAATTGATCAAACTGAACCAGCACGTCGCGGTCTGCTATTTCAGCCGGCGGCAACTCAACCGGTTCGCTTGATTCAAGCAGCAAGCGCGTTTCAGTTTGTTCGTTACGTTTCTTTACGACTGGCATCTTTACTATCGTCCAACGTCAAACGTCCAATGTCCAACGTCAATGCCCATCAGAAAGACTTTGGACATTGGACTTTGGACTACCCTCTAAGCCTCTTCAACAAATGATCCTGAAGTTCCGAGAGCTTTATTCGTTCCTGTTCCCAAGTATCGCGATCGCGCACGGTCACTGCCTCGTCTTCCAGCGATTGGTGGTCGACCGTTACGCAAAACGGCGTGCCGATTTCATCTTGTCGTGCATACAACTTTCCGATACCACCCGTATCGTCATAAACCGCGCGCATTGAAGGTTGCAGCGAGTGCTTGATCGACTTTGCCAACGCCACAAGCTCCGGCTTGTTCTTCGCCAGCGGCAGAATGGCGGCTTTGATCGGCGCGAGCGAAGGATGAAGTTTCAAAATCACGCGCGTTTCGCCTTTGTCGTTCGTCTTTTCTGTGTATGCGTCCATCAACACCGACAGCACCGTACGATTGACGCCGGCTGCCGGCTCGATCACGTAGGGATAAAATCGCTGTTTGTTAGCCTCATCGAAATAAGACAGGTCTTCGGTGGAATCAGGATTGAGCCGCTTCCCTTCCGCGTCTTCCGGTTTCTTCGAATGCGTGCGCAAATCGAAATCGGTGCGGTTGGCAATACCCATCAGTTCGTCCCACTGCCGTTCGTCCTCGTCACGCTCCGGGAAGAAGCGATACTGGATATCGACAGTCCGCTTGGCGTAGTGGGCCAGCTCTTCTTTGGGCTGCTCATAGAGTCGCAGGTTGTCAGCGGAGATGCCGAGACTCGTGAACCAGTTGTAGCAGGCATCGATCCATTCCTGATGTGCGCCCTCATCTTCGCCGGGTTTCACGAAGTATTCCATCTCCATCTGTTCGAACTCGCGCGTACGAAAGATGAAGTTGCCGGGTGTGACTTCGTTGCGAAACGATTTACCGATCTGCGCGACACCGAAGGGCAGTTTGCGGCGGCTGGTCGTCAGGACGTTCGCAAAATTGATGAAGATGCCCTGCGCAGTTTCCGGGCGGAGATAGACGAGCGAAGCCTCATCATCTTCGGACGCAGCGCCGACGTGCGTGCGAAACATGAGATTAAAAGGGCGTGGTTCGGTTAAGTTCTTCGAACCGCAGTTTGGGCATTTGCCGTCAGTTAATTTGTCCGCGCGCAGACGCGTGTTGCACTCGCGGCAATCAACCAATGGATCACTGAAGGTGTCTTCGTGTCCGCTGTACTTCCAAACGTTGCGATTCAGAATGATCGACGAGTCGAGTCCTTCAATGTCGTCGCGCTCGTAAACCATCCAGCGCCACCACGCTTGCTTTACGTTGTTGCAAAGCTCGACGCCCAGCGGGCCGTAGTCCCAGGCGCTGCCGAGGCCGCCGTAAATCTCCGAAGATGGAAAGACAAACCCGCGCCGCTTGGCAAGTGAGACAATTGTTTCGATGTTGGGAGCTGTCATATCGGTAAATGGTGAAAGGTGAATAGTAAATGGTAAGCGTCGAAAACGAAAAGCGGTGTGAGCGCGATGGTATCGATCGGAGAGCGCCAACTAGTGTAGGGGCACGGCATGCCGTGCCCCTACCTTTAGAAACAGATTGCGATCTTCGTTACTTTGCCGGCGCCGGCGCTGCAGGAGCGCTGACGTTGACGTTTACTTTCGTAGCGCCCCCGCCAAACAAGCGATTTCTAAAAACGAACGCCGCCGCCAAAATCACAATCACGAAAATCACGAGCACGGCGACAACACCAGCGCTGCCACCACCATCTCCATTGTCTGCCATAGACCACTCCTTCCGTTATACGGGCGCATTGGTGAACTAATTAAAAGGGGGAATGGAGAGATTGTTATCACAACCCCAGACCAGCGTCAATCAGTGGACCAGTCAAGCGATTTTCCGGGACCGCGGGCGTCCCGCCCGCAACGCGCCGCAGATGCGGGGTTGGTTTCAACGGTTTTTTTTCTCAATCACTTGTCGCGCTTAGCGCTCATGTGCGGGCGGATGTCCGCGGTCCCAGTAAAAACCAAAAGGAGACAAGACTTTGAATCCTGTCTCCCTTTGGCCGGGTTCTAGCGGTGTAATAACCGCTATTAGTCTCTGCGTCGCCGGCGTGGCGCGCGTCGCGCTGGTGCAGCGGGTCTGACGTCGCCGGCCTGCACGGTCGGAGTTGGTTGCGGTGGCGTGGCTCCGCTCGGAACGATCCACATCTCAACACAGTCTTCTTCGCGGAAGCCGCCGTTTATGACCGTGATTCGTGACGCGTCGATACCACGATCCGTGGTCAAGTAAGTCCTGGCGAGGTCGCCCAGCACGTCTGCCTGGCCGACGCGACTGTTGCGACTGCCATACGCAATCACATAGGTTGTAGCGGTCGGATCGTTTTTCAGTTCAACCGCCAGCGTATCGAGACGAGCTTTTAGATCGTCGCGTGAGCAACTGCAGCAAACGTCAAACTGTCGCGAAGGATGTTCTATAACTTCAGGTGGCTTGACATAGGTTGTCGCCTGCGCGGTTTGACGGCAAGCTGCCTCGCCTGAGCCGTCGTCCACAACTACCGTGGCCGTAACGCGCTGGCCGCCCAGACCGGTCGAGTCGACAGTAATCTTGTTGCCGACGCTGGTCTGAATCTTTGCCGAACTCGGGTTCAAGGTCCAGGTGTAGTTGAGCAAAGCGTTGCCGCTGTATGCCGTGTCTGTGCTGAAGGTTATGACATCGCCTTCTTTAACCTCCGCATCAACCGAAAGGCTGACGGGATAGGGACAAGGAGAGTTAACGACCGGCGGCGATGATTTGAAATTGATCGCCACACACTTGATGCGACCGGCTTGCAGATCTATTTCGCGAGTCCACCTTTGCCCGTTGGGTAAAGTGATTACTACAGTGTGTACACCAGGATCGCGATCGAAGGCGCGGTAGTCAGTTGTGGTTACGCCTTCAGACTTGCCATCAATCTCAATGGGCAAGCCACCGGGCGTACTCAGAATTTTGATCGAACCATACTTCGCCAGCTTCCGCTTCTTGGCGTAAGCAGTGGCAGTCGGGTTGGCTAAGCAGAAAGTAAACGCCAAGAGTGCTGCGAGCGCGAGCTTTCCGTAGGTACGCGGTTTCATAAAAGTTGCTCTCGACATTTTGTTTAGCCCTCCTCCGTGGTCTGCTGCTGCGTTTGCAGTTTGCCTTTGGCATACCTTCTGCGCAAACCAGCTCCGAACGCGGCCAGGCCTGAACCAAACAGAAGCAACGAGGCAGGCTCAGGAACTTCCGGCGTGGGAGGCGGAGTTGGCGTAGTGGGCGGAGTAGGAGTATCGCAATGGTCGCAACCGTGTATGAAGAAAAACGGTATCGCGGCTAAGAACAGCAGGGGCCACTTGGGAAAGCCGCCACCCGGAACTGTTATCTCACCGCAATCGCAAATGGTGCCTTCGACGTCTCCCTGATCGACGACATCAACGCCCGCTTGCGGGTCAGCGCTCACGGCAACGCCGGCTAGCAACGTATCAGCGGAATCGCTGGTGATGACGTCTCCAGTGGACGTATCGGGAATTTCAGCAGTGTCGCCGGCGGCTGACTGTTGTGCAGTCGTAGCCACTGGTGAAGGTCCTTCTCCCTCGCTCACCGAAGAATTTATCGTTTGAGAAACACTGCGGAGCCGAAGCTCGGGAGGATTTTGGTAGCTGCCTAGAACTTGAACCACCTCGCTGAGGGCCACGGGCGCCGCGTGTGTGGGCGCGCCGGAGACTAGCAAGATGGCGAGTATCGCAGCAATGGGGCGAAAGGCTCGGCTCAACATTGGTTTGAAGTTCCTCCTCGATATCTTTCCCTGGCTGAAGAAGCTGGAAAAGGGTTTGCTCGTTTAAACTTTTTGGCCGTCGCGTCTCCCTGCGTAGAAGCTCAGTAAATACTGTGATTCTGGCTGAAACCCGACGGACGGTTTCGCTGGTTGATAGGAAAAGAGACTTAATGAAGAGGTGATTCCAATTTCAGGCGGGCGATCGTGAGATTCTAAACCTGAATAAAATGAGGAGGTTTGCTCTTGTCAGAACCGGGAGCGGTAGCGACCGGCTAAAGGCTAAACAATCAACACGCCTCAATTGACGAAATGACGTTTGGCCGGTCGCTACCGCGCCGGTTCTGAACTAATCCGCGTCGTGAGCGCTAACTGAGTCACCACCAGCATTCGCGGCTTCGGCTTTGCGATCTTCATCGCGCAAGACAGCCTTTCGCGAAAGCTTAATCTTGTTGCCTTCTTTGCCGATGCACTTGACGATGATCTGTTGGCCTTCCTTCAATTCATCTCGCACGTCCTTGACGCGGCGATCCGCGATCTCGGAGATGTGCAGCAAGCCGTCGGTGCCGGGAAAGATTTCAACGAAAGCGCCGAAGTCGACGATACGTGAAACCGTGCCCACATACGTCTGACCAATCTCAGCTTCGGCCGTAATTCCACGAATGCGTGCGACCGCGGCTTCAGCAGCCTCGCCGCTTGCCGTGGCTATGGAAATCGTGCCGTCGTCAGACACGTCAATCTTCGCGCCTGTCTCCTCGACGAGCGCTCGGATCATCTTGCCGCCTGGTCCAATGACGTCGCGAATCTTGTCCGGATTGATCTTGATTTGGATGATTCGAGGCGCGTGGGCCGAAATGTCGGCGCGTGGCTGGGCGATGGCTTGCTCCATCACGCTAAGAATATAGAGGCGTCCTTTGCGTGCCTGCTCGAGAGCCTCTGCCATTATCTGTGCATTGATGCCGCCGATCTTGATGTCCATCTGCAAGGCCGTGATGCCATCCTTGGTTCCGGTGACCTTGAAGTCCATGTCGCCGTAATGATCTTCGGCGCCGGCGATGTCAGTCAGAATCGCATACTTGTTACCTTCCATCACCAAGCCCATCGCCACGCCGGCAACCGGCGCCTTCAATGGCACGCCTGCGTCCATTAGCGACAAGATGCCGCCGCAGACACTGGCCATCGACGACGAACCGTTCGATTCCGTGATGTCAGAAACAATCCGCAGCGTGTAGGGAAAATCAGCTTGATCGGGGAGCACCGGCTCGATCGCGCGACGCGCGAGCGCGCCATGTCCGATCTCACGTCGACTTGAAGAACCAAACCGCCCCACTTCACCTACTGAGTAATGCGGGAAGTTGTAGTGGAGCAGGAAGCGGCGCTTGACCTCGCCCTTCTCGATATCGTCCATGAACTGCTCGTCTTCCTTCGTGCCGAGCGTGGTAGTGACTAGCGCCTGGGTTTCACCGCGAGTGAAAAGGGCGGAGCCGTGAGCGCGCGGCAGCCAACCAATTTCACAACTTATCGGGCGTATTTCTGAGAACCGGCGGCCATCTGGCCGGCGGCGGCTATTGAGAATATCGTCACGGAAGATGGTTTCTTTCAGGTTGTCGAAAACCTTCTTCGCCATCAGACGCTGTTCCAGTTGATCCTCCGGATACGATTCGACAACTTCCTTCTTCAGCGCATCAGTCGCAGCGTAACTGTCACGCTTCTCCTGGTTGGTCGTGTCCATGGTTGCGCGTAAGCGCTCGCCATAGTTCTCCTGCATTCCTGTCAGCATCTCCTGATTCAGTTCCGGCGCAACCACTTCACGCTTCTGAATGTCGAGCGCTTTGTACAATTCCTTCTGCCAGCGACAGAGGCGATTTATTTCCTTGTGCGCAAGCATGAGGGCCTCGACCATAATTTCTTCCGAAACTTCCGAAGCCCCCGCTTCGACCATCACGATGGCCTCTTCAGTTCCGGCCACAATCAGATTCAGACGCGACTCGCGCGTTTCGTCGTAGGTCGGATTGATAATGTAACGTCCATCAATCAGTCCGACACGCACACCCGCGATGGGGTTCATAAAAGGAATGTCGGAAAGGTAAAGCGCGCAGGACGCGCCGGTGATGGCGATAACGTCGGGGTTGTTATCGGGGTCAGCGGAGATAA
Source organism: Chloracidobacterium sp. (assembly GCA_031365905.1). GTDB lineage: Bacteria > Acidobacteriota > Blastocatellia > Pyrinomonadales > Pyrinomonadaceae > PSRF01. The sequence continues at coordinate 6,684 of JANLYZ010000034.1, forward strand.
CGCTGGCGATGACCTGCGTTTCATTACGATAACCTTCGGCAAACAACGGCCGGCACGGTCGGTCGATCAACCGACTGGTCAGGGTTTCTTTTTCCGTGGGCCGGCCTTCGCGGCGAAAATAGTTGCCGGGGATACGACCGGCGGCGTAGTTTGCTTCACGATACTCGACCGTCAGCGGGAAAAAATCGATTCCTTCCCGGGTATGGGGTGCGCCTACTGCGGCGACCAGCAACATCGTGTCGCCATATTGGATAACTACGGAACCATCCGCCTGTTTAGCGACTCGGCCGGTCTCGACCGTCAAATCTTTGTCGCCCAGTTTTATTGACTCTTTGAGGTATTTCTTAACTGTCATCTTGTTTTGTCTCCTTCAGACAATTGCCTGAGTTCTACTCAGACTCGCGAGCGTCTCGTGGCGCTCCCTTTGGTTTGAATGAATTTCAATGCCAGGCTACATTTTCCTGGACTACTCTTTTCGCGGCGTCACGTGAAGCGCCGAATTAACTGACGAGCCGCAATAACAATAAAGGCGGCAAGCCTCATAACCGTGAAGCTCTGCCGCCTTTTTGTGCGTTGCGCTATGGCCGAACACGTCTGCTTGCTTGGGAGTACGCCGTCACGTTCGGCACCTTGGGCAAGCCCTTCGATAGACGTGGGCTTTGGAAATCTGAGATTCGAAGTCTCTCTTACACTGCGTCTTATCTGCGAAGTCCGAGACGAGTCACTACCTCGTGGTAGCGCTCAATGTCTATACGCTTCAAATAATCGAGCAAGCTTCTGCGCTGCGAGACCATCTTGAGCAGGCCGCGCCGCGAGTGATTGTCCTTTTTATGGATCTTGAAGTGTTCGGTAAGCTCGTTGATTCGTTTGCTGAGCAAAGCTACCTGAACCTGTGGTGAACCTGTATCTGTCTCATGGCTGCGAAAATCGCTAAGTATCTGCACTTTCGTTTCTTTGGCTAATGGCACTGCTTAAAATGATCCTCCAGAACAGCAGAAAACCGCTATAACAGCGGCAACCGCTAAGATTAAGTGTCGAAATAAGTTAACACGCAACTTCTTGGGGTGTCCAGCGAGGGTGCTTGAGAACCAGTAACCAGCCCGAAGGGCTGCCAGAAAGTAGCTGGTGGTCGAAGCGAAGAGCAGACCACCGGAAAGAATAAAGATTGCTTCGCACCTTGAATAAGGTGCCAGACCAAAGCCAGGAGATGTTGCACCCCTCCAGGGTGCTGTCCATCACGCGCGTGATCCGGTGGTCTACGCTCCGCTTCGACCACCGGCTACTTTCTGCATAACCCTCCGGGTTATTGCCCTTTCCTACCTTGGGAAGCGGTCGCGGTACTCACTCGAAACGATTAATGCCTTGACCATCTCCGCGCGTTCAAAATTGCCATCAAACTCATTCAGCTTGTTCAGCCAGAACTGATAGCCGCTCTCATCCGGATCACGCCTGAGGTAGCCAAAGTATTCCATCATCACAAACGTTTCGTTGGACTTCGCGTCTACGAACCGCTGATTCTCGGCAACACTCCTGAGCACGTCGGCGCGGGTTTGGGTTCCATTAGTTAACCCAGTCACGAGTGCGTCGTGTTCACTCGTGGTG
>JANLYZ010000067.1:0-11101 GCA_031365905.1 Chloracidobacterium sp.
GACAGGCGCCGGAGCGGTGCAGTTGAGCAAGCGCGCGCGCGAACAGCAGGAGGCGCTGAGGGTTGAAGGGGACAGCTCTTCCTCCGCGATCCAGACTGCCGGCGGGAAGACCTTTTACCTTGTCGAAGGCGTGTGGACTGACGCGGAGTTCAAGGCCGGCTCCCGCCTGCCGGAGACAGTGGTCAAATTCAGCAGCGACGAATACTTTGCACTGTTGAAACAGAAGCCACAGCTCGCGACGTTCTTCTCGTTGGGCGAACGCGTGATAGTAGTCCTTGACGGGAGGGTCTATCGCGTTAGCGCGGCGAATTGACCGAAAGCCCGGGCGCGTCTCGAATGAAATCGGTCGGGTGATTGCTGGGACCGCGGGCGTCCCGCCCGCAATGAGCGCAAAACGCGAAAAGAATTGGCGAGGGCGAGTTCCCAAGACTGCGCGCTTGCGGCGCGTTGCGGGCGGGACGCCCGCGGTCCCAGCAAAAAGTTGCTCGTCACGTTCAAACTGCATCATCCGCAGTCTTGTCTTGGGACAAGGTCTTAGGGTACAAGTCTAAATCAAACTCAATTTGGAATAACGCATTTCTAAATCGTTTCGAGCGCGTGTGCGAACCGGAATCTAATTCACCGCTCTCGAGTCAGGAGTATCAGTCGAATGACATCATCCAGGAATAACAGCAACCGGTTGGCAGTCGCGGCGCTTGTTCTGATCGGCTTAGCGGCGCCGATCCGTAGCCAGCAGGGATGGGTGGCGACGCAGGTGGCGCCGCCCGCCCAGGATCTGAATGCAGTTTACTTTCTCGACAACAAACGCGGTTGGATTGGCGGCGACGGTGGATTTCTGAGCCGCACTGAAGACGCCGGACACAGTTGGGTCAAGCAAGTTGTGCAAACGACGTCGGCGATCAACGACATCTACTTTCGCGACAAGGATGCGGGATTTCTAATTGCCGGCAACGCGATCTTTACGACGCGTGATAATGGTGGGCACTGGATCGAGGTGCGCCGCTTCCTGCCTGCTGAGTTTGATGGAGCCGACGTGGAACTCTACAGCGTGCGCTTCTTGAGCAAGAAGAAAGGCTGGGTGGTCGGTTCAGTCAGTAAACGCGATCACGTCATCGATAGTATTCTGCTCTACACCAACGATGCGGGTGAAACCTGGCAGAGGCAGCGCGCGCCGAGTCGTTTGGAGCTAATTCATATTGATTTCGCCAACGACAAACGCGGTTGGATCACGGGCGCGGACGGCACGATTCTTACTACCCTGGATGGCGGCGCCTCCTGGACCAGACAAGCGACCGGAACCAAAGCGACGCTCTTCCACATCGACTTTCGTGACGAGAAAAGAGGACTGGCGGTTGGCGAACGGGGAACGATCCTGCGAACCGAGGACAGCGGCATTACCTGGACGCCGATTGTCGTGAAGAAGCGCGCGACGCTCTTGAATGTTCAGTTCGTTACCGATAACCACTGCTGGGCGGTTGGTCGCAGCGGCACGATCCTGAGAAGCGATGACGGCGGACTAACCTGGATCGAACAGGAGTCAGGAACTAAACAGAATCTTTACAGTTTGTCTCTGGTGAAGAAAACCGGTTGGGCTGTGGGTGGCGCCGGCATGCTGCTGCGCTACGAGCTGTGAAAGTAAGACAGACATTCCTGTCTGTCGGGTTTTTGGTTACGACTATGGTTCACGCCCGCTGGACAGACAGGAATGTCTGTCCTACATCTCTTTGCTGCCGGTGAAGGGTAGGGGCGGCGCGCTTTCCAAACTGATATTGCCTTCCATTTGCTTGTCGGCCAGCTCGCCTCCGATCTGGGCTTCCATTGTTTGGCCCGCAAGGTCGAATGAAATAGTCCCCGCAAATGATTCGCCGTCGAAGGTCACTGCCAGCAGTTCACCGTTTCCCATTTCTGAAGTAACTTTTCCCGAAAAACCTTTGCCGATGTTCTGCAGGATCAGCGTTGCGGGAATGCTCTGGCCCAGCGGTGTCTCGATTAGCAACGACCAATTTCCAGCGAGCGCGGCGGCAGCTTCCGCCGAGTATGATGCAGGAGCGGGCCGGTTCTTTTTCTTTCCCGCCGTGTTGTAAAACTCTATCTCGCCGGCGTAGGGCCTTATTTGCTCCAGCAGTTGCGCGCCGTCGCCCACGATCACAATTGCCGCTTCATCAGGCTTGACGTATTTCTTCGCGACTTCCTGGACCTGGGAAATCGTTATGGCCTGGATGTGATTGCGATAGGTCTCGAGATAGTCTGCGGGCAAGCCAAACATCTTGAGCTGCAGAAGCTGATCGACCAGTCCCTCCTGAGTTTCCAGCCGTAAGGGAAACACTCCGGTGAGATACGACTTGGCGTCGCTAATCTCTTTTTCTGAAACCGGCTCGTTGCGGATGCGATCCAACTCGTAGAAAAACTCTTTAAGCGAGTCGCCGGTTACAGGCGTCCTGACTTCGGCAGTCGCGCGAAATGTGCCGGCAGTGCGGCGCGCGTCAAGACTAGAATAAGCGCCGTAGGTGTAGCCCTTGTCCTCGCGTAGATTCATGAAGAGACGCGAGGAAGCATTCGCGCCGAGCACCGTGTGCATCAGCAGCAGCGGGAAATAGTCTGCGCTCGTGCGAGTTATGGCGGCGTTCGAAATCACGATGTTGGCCTGGGCGGAACCAGGCCGATCGACTACGTAGGCAGCGCGAGATGTTCTGACCGGCGGGGCAGGGAACTTGTCGCCGATGATGTTTCCCGGCTGCCAACCGCCGAACAAACTCTCGACCTGTTGCAACACCAAACTCTGCTGCACGTCGCCCACGATAAACAGCACCGCGTTATTGGGAACAAACATCGAGCGATGGAATTCGACTAGGCGCTCGCGCGTAGTGGAATCGACAGATTCGGGCGTCGGCGACGTGACGTGATAAGGGTGCTCGCCAAACATCACGCGCGCCACCATCTCGCCCGCCAAAAAGGATGGTTGCGCCCGTTGCTGTTTCAGACTTTCCTTGGTGTTCTGTTTCGTTAGTTCTACTTCACTCTCGGGAAACACGGGACGCAAAGCTACATCCGCGAGCAGCGTGAGCACTTCGTCACCAAAGACGGTAAGCGATGAAGCTGCGACTGTAGTGTGATCGGAGCTTGCCCCGGCTTGGAGCGTAGCGCCCAACCGCGCTACTTCGTCAGCGATCTCCCGACTGGTGCGCGTCTCAGTTCCCTCCGTCAACAGACCGGTCATCATGTCCATCAAGCCCGGCAGTTCCGCCGGATCATGCGCGTCACCGGTGCGAAACGCTAACCGATAACTGATGAGTGGTAAGCGCGAATCTTCAACCACAATCACCTCGAGACCATTTGGCAGAAAGGTTTCGTGGGCGGTTGGCAGCTTAATGGGACGGACGGGAAGCGGCGGCGGCGAATGTTTTAGAAAGTCTGTTTGTGCGCTCATTATTAGGTACGCAAAGTTAGGTGTGCAATGGTCCCGATCCTCGTTCGGTTTGCTTCGCTGGATCTGCGGGCTGTTGTTGTTCCAACTGGTTGCCAACTGGAGCGCCCACCGTGCCACCGGCACTTGCGGCTGGTTCTATTGGTGGCACAGATGGAACTTGAGGCTGCGGCGCAGTTGGTTGTTTGGCATCAGCCAGCGGCTGAGATGTTGCCGCAGGCGCAACTTCAACTGCTGTGTCTTCAGTGCCTGCTTCTTCGAGAGCGGCCGCCGGAACGATGTCGAGGACGACGCGGTTCTCGACGTCGAGATAACGCCCGACTGCGCTCCTGATCTGCTCGGGAGTAATCCCAAGGTATTGATCGATCTCGGAATCGAAGAGCGTCGGGTCGCCGTCATACAAAGCATATTCGGCCAACCTTTGCGCGCGATACATGGTCGACTGTCGACCGCGAACGACGTCGTTACATAAACCGTTTTGCAGTTTCTCCATCTCAGCGGCCGACGGTCCGGAAGTTCTTAATGCGCGAATCTCATCAAAGATCTGGTTGCGAATTGTAGCGACCTCTTCGCCAGGTTTCGGCAACGCAAAAATGTATAAAGCGGAAGGACCGCGGCGCTCGTCAATACCGCCCTGAATCGAGACGACTGACTCGTCGCCCTTGACCAGCTTTTGATAGAGTCGGGAACTATCGCCTTCGAAGATGAGATCGGCGGCAAGTGAAAGCGCGTAAAAATCGGGGGTCCGACGTGGCGGAATTTTCCAGCCGAGCACAAACGCGGGCGCGGGCGCAAGCTTGTCGTCGTAAACTTCCTGACTCTGGGCCACATCTTCCGGCTCGCTTACATCGACGCCCGGCGGAGAAGGCTGATTAGGAATGTCTTCAAAATACTTCCGCACCAGTTCCATCGCCTCGCCACTTTGAAAATCGCCGACAATACCCAGCACGGCATTATTCGGCGCATAGTAGATGCGGAAAAACTCCTGCACGTCTTCGATCGTCGCGGCGTCGAGGTCTTCCATCGAGCCGATGGTCGAATGCGCATTCGCGGGGTTCTTGAAAATCAGTTCATTAATTCGCAGGAAAGCGTTGACGTAAGGCTGATTGTCGTAGCGCAGTCGCTTCTCTTCCTGTACTGCGTTGCGCTGGTTGTCGAGGTTTTCCTGAGTAACCTTCAATGACCGCATGCGATCGCTTTCCAACCAAAGCGCGAGCGGCAGATGACTCGCCGGCAACGTCTCGTAGTAATTCGTGCGTTCGGTGGAAGTCGTGCCGTTCATAGTGCCGCCGGCATTGAAGATGTGCTGGAAGTGAGCGGCCTTGGGAACATTTTCCGAGCCTTGAAACATCATGTGCTCGAAAAGATGAGCAAACCCGGTGCGCCCGAATTTTTCATTACGAGAACCCACGTCGTAATAAAGGGCGACAGAGACGACCGGCACCGCATGGTCCTCGCACAAAATCACGCGGAGGCCATTAGCAAGAGTGAATTGTTGAATTGGGGTTGGTGAAAGCTTTGGTCTTTCGGCCACTTTGATCTCGATTCGTGAGAGCTCTTGCTGAGCGTGCCTCTCCCTCGGTGGGAATGGCACGCTCAGATTAAGGGAAAACAAGGGGGCCACTGCTCAGGACAATCAAGCTGGTGGCTCGTTTACCATGCCTCGCAGCTCGGCGCGCAAGCGTTCAATTTCGGCTAGCTTCTGCTGCACCCGCTCAAACAACGCCGTCTGCGTCTTGATTCCTTCTTCAACTAAAAATCCGGCAGCCTCAGCGCGGCTCCTAAAAATTCCGGCTGCCACCAGTTGATCGACTTTTTCCTGAGCTGCCGGCGAAACCTTGACAGCCACAACGTAATCATCCTTCGCTGAAATGGCCCGTTCGATAGTGCGGCTGATGTCGCGTCCAATTGCGCTCAGCGATTCTGGAATTCGCGAGGCGATGTCTCTTACTGACGACGCCGCGCGCGATCTCGCTTCGGCATCGCCTTCGGCCTCATCGTCTCTGAGCATCAAGTCGTCAACCGTTTCTGTCGCGCCCGCGTCTTCCTTCTTAAAAGGACCGCTCTGATATGCATTGCTCATTTTGAAAAACTCCTTCGACCAAGAATTCGCTAACACTTGTTACTAACTACGTTCTTGATCTCGGTTAAGTTCATTCTACGAATGTGCTCGAAGAATCGTCAAGCGGAGCGTCTCTGATACTCTAAGTCTGGAGCGCGGCGTATTGCCGCAGTCGTGCAGTTCCTGCGGCTGCGCTGCAATCCATTTGTGCGCTTCGCGCTTCTCACATGAAGCGAGAAGGCCAGAATCGAGTTGACCTTGCTCGGTGGTTTCGCATTCGCTACTATTTACCGGAACCTTGCCGCGCCGATCGGCTTCAAGCGAGTTCAACTTAGGCGGGCAGTTAATTTTTCAAACTCGCGGTCTTCAGAGGGTTGTAGTGAAAAAAATATTCTTGCTCTTGCTCGTCGCATTTTGCTCGCTCACACTTCGCATTCAACCTTTCGTTTTTGCCCAGCAAAAACCAGCTCCGGCGCCGCCAAGCACATCCGCAGGCCGGGCTCCGGCAGGGGCCACTCCTGCGACCCGTCGCACGGTGCGCGGGAGTTCGACGGCGATTCCACTGATCGAAAAAGACTTCGATGAGGCGCTGCGCGTGATTCAGGAAAATTACGTGGAAGGAAAGAAGCTGGACTACAACGCAGCCTTCAAGTCGTCAATCATCGGCATGCTACGGTCGCTCGATCCCCACTCAAACTATTTCGATCGCGATGAGTATGAAGAACTGAAGACCGACCAGCATTCGGAATACTACGGCATTGGCGCCTCAATACAGAATTACCTGCTGGGCGAGCAGCCCGATACATTCATTACCGCCACGTTTCAAAACTCCCCCGCAGCGCGCGCAGGTTTGCGCTTTGGCGATCGAATTCTTGCCGTGGACGGCGTCGCGATGACGGGCAAGGCGTCGATCGACGTGCGCGACAAGATTCGTGGACCAAAGGGTTCGGTAGTGAAGATTACTATCGAGCGCGCGGCCGACAAACGTGTTCAAGTCATCGAGATAACGCGAGACGTGGTGCCACAGCCTTCGATTCCAGATGCGTATCTGCTCAAGCCCGGGGTCGGTTATGTAGACATGACGCGAGGGTTTAATTACACGACGACTGATGAATTAGAAGATGCCTTGCAATTCCTCCATTCACAAGGCGCAACCTCGCTGGTTCTGGACCTGCGCAACAATCCCGGCGGGTTTTTGGATCAGGCGATTCAGGTTGCTGAGGTGTTCTTGCCGGAGGGTCAATTGATTCTGACGCAGAAAGGCCGAAACGGGCTGCGCGATAACAGCTTCAAGTCAAGAAACAGATCGGCGGATTCCATTCCTCTCGTGATCTTAGTCAACGACAACACCGCCTCGGCCTCGGAGATCGTTGCCGGCGCCATGCAGGATCACGATCGCGCTTTGATTGTGGGCCAAACAACTTTTGGCAAGGGCCTCGTACAGAGCATTATCCCGCTCGACTACGGTGCCGGACTTACGTTAACTTCTGCAAAGTACTACACCCCTTCCGGCCGTCTGATTCAACGCGATTACGCGGACAGCAGCCTTTACGACTACTACACGCACGGCGGCTCCAAACGCCTCGACGAAAAAGAAGGCGACATCAGGCCGGTCGGACCGGAAAAGAAAACAGATACCGGCAGGTCGGTCTACGGCGGTGGCGGCATCGCTCCGGATGAAAGTGTGAAACCGCGGACCTTCACGGTGGCCCAGAGACGTTTGTTAGCCCCACTGTTCGCATTTGCACGCGAGCTCCTGAATGGCCGCATCTCCGGTCTTCAGTCTTATCAAGTCGGGGGCGGAATCAACTATAAACATGAATTGGAGCCGTCCGACTTCCGAATTTCGGAAGCCGCCTTCAAAGCCTTCAAGGATTTTGTCGCTGGCGATCCAACCTTCAAGAGCCTGGCTCCACTCCTCGATCACAATCGGTCGTTTGTGGATACTCAGTTGCGCTTCAACATCGTCACTGCCGCTTATGGCCGCATCATGGCTGACCGGGTGCCGATTACCAGCGACGACCAACAGGTCGCGAAAGCTGTTGACGTGTTACCGCGCGCCCGCGATCTCGCGATGTCGGCCACGAAACACCAGGTGCAACCGTAGTCTGTAGGACAGACATTCCTGTCTGTCCTCTTTCTTAATCCCGCATTCACGAATTCTCGGAAGTGGACAGGCAGGAATGCCTGTCCTACGTTTGTTTCAGCCGTAAGACAGAATCTTGCGTCTAAAACCGGACTGTGATATTCTCTCGAAGCGAAACGAGGACTTACATCCAATGCCGCGCACCGCAAAATCCTTAATCAACACCGAAGAACTAGGGCGAGCAATTCGGCGCCGTCGCGAGGAACTAGGGCTTAGTCTCCGCGATGTCGCTGATCAGACCAACGTTTCAGCGTCAACTCTTTCGCGCATCGAAAACGGAACAGGGAAGCCTGATGCCGATAACATTGCGCGGCTGACCACCTGGCTGGACGTGCCGCTCGAACGCATCCTTATGCGCGGCCGCGAAAACGCGAGCGACCCCAAGGCCGTGGTTTATTTTCCGCACGAGTCAACGCCCGAAATCGTTGAGGCGCATCTGCGCGCCGACCGCAATCTATCACCTGAAACGGCTGACGCATTGTCGCAGTTGTTTCGCGTCGCCTATTCGCAGTTTAGCCGAAACGAACAAAGCGGTGCGCCTCGTAAACGGCGCTAGGCCTCTCATCCTCGACGCACGCTATAATTCCACGCATGATCGATTACGAGTTACCGCCCGGGGAGAAGTGGCGGCAGTTTGAGTTATACGCTTTGGGCTTTCGCGATTTCGCGGGCGTGCGTCCTGATGTGCCGCTCGATCCTTTTCGGCTGGCGAAGTTTGCGAAGTTGCTCGTTGTCGGCTTCGATCAAATCAAGGGACTCAACCCAAAGGCGCGTGAACACCTGCTGGGTGAGGCTTCTGAAAAATGGTCGGGGGGCGCCTGCTCGGTTCCGCTGCCTGACGGTCGCCGAATTGTCATACTCAATCCCAATCACGGGCGCCTGAGGACGAACGCGACTTTGATGGAGGAGGTGTCTCACGTTTTCCTGGGACACCAGCCAAGTCGTCTTAAGATGGTAGCCGAAACTAAAGACGGCCGGACCGTATCGCGAGAGTATAGAAAAGCGGACGAAGAAGCTGCGTACGCTACGGGCGCCGCCGCGCTTCTTCCATTTTCAGCGTTGCGTAGGTTTGTGCTCGACGGCCAAACGTCGCAACAGATTGCTAAACATTTCCACGTGAGCCGCGAGCTTGTCGCGTATCGACTAAAAGTAACGCGGCTTTGGAAAACTTATCGCGCCGCGCATTGGGACAAGTAGGACAGGCATTCCAGCCTGTCCAATGTCCGGCGAGACTCAACCGCAATTGGGCTAGACCAGGACCAGGCAAGAATGCCTGTCCTACTTTGAGCCTGAACGCTATAATCCGTGCTTCAATCATGAGCGAACAAACAAAAGAGCTGCCGTTGCCTGGTCTGACTACTACAGACAAGCTGCGCATGTTGCTCGACATCACGAAGAAGATCAGTCGTTCACTCGACTTGCAGGAGGTCCTCAACCTCGTGATGGACACGCTCGATTCCGTTATCCCGTATGACGCCGCCGGCATTTTCCTGGTGAAGTGCTCGGAAAAGAGCGTGGTTGCAGCGGGCGAAGAGCCTTGCGTGTTTCAGGCGGAATCAGTCAGAGGTTATGACATTGATGAGTTGACGAATCTGCACCTGAAACTGGGCGAAGGGCTGATTGGCCAGGTGGCGCTCACCAGCGAGCCGATTACGTCTCCCGACGTGCGCAAGGACCCAAACTACATTAATGCACGCAGCGAGACGCGCTCGGAAATGGTGGCGCCGATCATTTCCAACACGGAAGTCATCGGCGTTTTTGATCTCGAGAGCGATGAACTCAACGCTTACTCGGACGACGATCTTGAGGTCTTGATGCTGCTCGCGTCGCAGGTTGCCATCATCATCGAGAAGGTAATGCTGCATGAGCAGTTGATTGAAAAGAAACGTCTCGAAGGCCAGCTTGAAGTTGCGCGTCAGGTTCAGTTGGAACTGCTGCCGGCCAAGGATCCGCAACTAGCAGGATACGACATCAGCGCTTACAACTTCCCGACGGAAGAAGTGTCAGGCGACTACTACGACTGGGTGCAGATCTACGACGATCAGATTGGTCTGGTGATCGCCGACGTTTCGGGCAAGGGCGTGCCGGCGGCTTTGCTGATGGCTTTTCTGCGCGCGAGCCTGCGCGCCGCGACGCACATTGGTTATTCGCCGCACATCTCGATGGCGAAAGTAAACTATCTGCTTTGGGAATCCATTGAGCGCAATCAGTTTGTAACTGCCTTCTACGGCATTCTCGATGTCACGAACAAAACCCTGACCTACACGAACGCGGGCCATAATCCGCCGATCCTTCTAAAGCAAAACGGCGACTTGAGCTTCATCGATCGAGGCAGCATGCCGTTGGGGATGTTCAGAGACACCCGCTACCATGAGTATTACCTGACGACGGAGCCGGGCGATATTCTCATGCTTTACACCGATGGTGTCACTGAGGCGCAAAACTCGGCGGGTGAAGAATTTGGACGCGAGCGACTAGCAGAAGCCTTGAGGCTCAATCGCCAACTGGGTGCCCGCGAGCTTATCGCATCTCTGCACGCAGAAGTGTTTGAATGGACTGACGGGCACGGCGCTACTGACGACGTCACGTTTTTTGTAATCAAGGCTCAGTGAGTAGTAGGCGAACAGTGAGCGTGATCACCTCCCGGCGCCAATGGCGCGCGATAGTCTCCGAAGTGAAACTGGGTCTCAGCTTTAGAAAAAGCGTAGACATCGAAGCCAAACGCGTCGAGATAGTCTGCCAGGTCAACGGGTGATAGGAGATAAACGGCGGGCATGAAGCCCGCTTCAGCGCGAATTTCCAACAGGCGCTCGAGCACTTCAAGTGGTGCAAAACAGCTAACAGGATCTCTGTAGGTTGCCATCTTCCCCGCGCGCCTCCTTAAGTAAGTTTGAGTTGCAGCTTTCAATCACTGCATACTGTCGCTTTGATGTAAGCGACTCGTGTCGCGTTCGTTCGCTGTAATATACGATTCACGACAACCTTTGGACTCATTGGAATCAGGAAAAGTTCCCAAATAGAAAATGAGTAATCCGATCACGCCAGACGCGCCACCTGCCGCGCCGCCCCTCAACTTCATAGCCGTATTGCGGCAAATGTTGAAGACATCCGACAAAGTCAGCGATCTGCTTTTTTCGCCCGGCCGGCCGCCACAAGTAGAACTGGCTGGCAAACTAATACCGGTGCCCTTTCCCGGGCTGGGAAAGCTGACGCCTGCCCATACTGCGGGCATGGCCAAAGTGATTATTGGAAACCACAACAGCGCCAACGAGAGTCTGGAAAAGAGCGGTTCGGCTGATCTTTCGTTTAGCGTTCCCGGCGGGGCGCGCTTCCGCGTGAACATCTTCAAGCAGCGCGGCACCTACGCCATCGTCATGCGTGTGATTCCCACCAATCCGCCAAACTTCAACGACTTCAACTTGCCCGCGCAGTTGAAAGAAATAGTAAACATCAAGAATGGCATCGTGCT
>JANLYZ010000074.1:0-4369 GCA_031365905.1 Chloracidobacterium sp.
CGATGGAATATGACGCCATCGTAATAGCCGCGCTCGGCGAGCGTGATGAAGTTCTCGGTCGTCTTTGGCGCGTCTGATTCCAGCAGTTCAAACTTAATGGTGCCTTTGTTGGTTTGAATAACAGCAGTACGATTTGGCATGCGAGTCTCCTAAAAATTATAAGTTGATCGGATGGATGACAAGATACTTGGTCGAGGATCATTTGTCACTTGCCCTCGCTTTAGACGCCTTCAGTTAAACTACCTTTGATCTCATTAGCACCTGGCTTCAGCCTGGTGATGATGTGGGCGAGCGACAAGGGAAACAGTTTAAAACGGTTTCAGGTGTAATCGTTCTCTTGTCACCTGGCTGAAGCCAGTGCTAATGAGATATTGAAGCTGTCTTCTTTACTGCCGGATCATTGCTCCACTCGCCAGTAATCGATGGCAAGTTCAACCGGACACAGTGTTCGAGAGACAAAATCTTTGCGAGAAAGGCCTGAATCAATGAACGTTACGCACCTTGAATGCGCCGCCTGTCATTTGCGACACGAGGCACGGCGGTTGCTCAACCTCTGCCGTGAGTGTGGAAAACCTTTGCTGGTGCGCTACGACCTGGAACGCGCCGCGCGCACTTTGACAAAAGAATCGTTAACCGGCAGGCGGTCCGATCTGTGGCGCTATCGTGAGGTGTTGCCGGTTGACGACGACGCGAACATCGTTTCGCTTGGCGAGGGTTGGACGCCGTTGCTCCACGCAGAGCGGTTGGGAAACAAACTTGGAATCAATCATCTTTACATCAAAGACGAGTCGCAGAATCCGACGCAGAGCTTCAAGGCTCGCGGCATGTCGGCGGCGGTGTCGATGGCCAGGGAACTTGGCGCGCGGAAACTCGCCGTGCCTTCCGCCGGAAACGCAGCGGGGGCGCTTGCAGCCTACGCGGCCCGCGCCGGTCTCGAGTGTTTCATCTTTATGCCTGACGACACGCCCCGTGCCAACGTTGTCGAATGTGAGCAGACTGGTGCGCACGTCACCTTGATGGCGGGATTGATAACTGATTGCGGCGCGGAAGTCGCACGACGCAAAGAAGCAGAAGGCTGGTTTGACGTTTCAACTTTGAAAGAACCTTATCGCGTTGAAGGCAAGAAGACGCTGGGTTATGAACTCGGGGAGCAGTTCAACTGGGAACTGCCCGATGTGATTATTTATCCGACCGGCGGCGGTACTGGATTGATCGGGATGTGGAAAGCGTTTGCTGAAATGGAACAGATGGGCTGGATCGGACCGAAGCGTCCGCGGATGGTGACGGTGCAGGCGAGTGGTTGCGCGCCGATCGTCCGCGCCTTCGATGAAGGTAAACGTTTCGCGGATGAGTTTCCGAATGCTGAAACGGTCGCGTCGGGACTCAGAGTACCTAAGGCCATCGGAGACTTTCTAATTCTCGATGCGATCCGGGCCTCAAAGGGAACGGCGCTCGCGGTCAACGACCAGGAGTTGATCGCTGCGACTCGGGAGATTGGTGCAGCCGAGGGCGTGTTCTGCGCCCCGGAGGGGGCCGCCTGTTTACCGGCGCTGAGAAAGCTGATGGCCGCGGGTGAAGTAGGAACCGACGAACGCATCGTGCTGTTCAATACCGGTGCGGGCGTGAAATACCTGGAAGCTTTTAGTTGATGTCAGAACCACCTGCGTCAGCGGGTGGCCAGACACGGCAAGAGCGATCGTAATCGAGAGTACGGACCACCCGCTTACGCAGGTGGTTCTGACATCTCGGATATGAAGAGTAACCAAGGAGCACGAACAGTGAAGAAGTTAGTTCTCTTATTTATTTTTGCTACCCTCGCAACTACCGTGACGGCACAGACCGTCGCCCCGGGCTGGATAAGTGAAACGGACCGCCCGCATTTTAATTCGCTGCGCAAGAGCGGCATCGAAGCGCTTTACAATCTCGACTACGACAAGGCGCAAAAAGATTTTCAGGAGATCGTCCGTCTCTATCCCAGCCATCCGGCGGGACCGCAACTATTGGCGGCGCGCATTTGGATCAAGGCGCTGTATGAGACGCGGCGCCTGCAATCATCGCTTTACAGTTCGGAAAGTTTCTATTCGAGCGGTGAGGATAAGGTTGATCCAAAAGTGGTAACCGACTTTCGCAACCTGACGCGCGAAGCCAAGCGCCTCGCGGAAGCGCGGCTAAAACAAAATCCGCAAGACATTGAGGCGCTCTATTGGCTCGGCGCCGTCGAAGGATTGAAGGCTACCTTCGAGGAAGCAGTCGAGCGGCGTCACTTTGCCGCACTGCGCGATGGGAACGACTCGGTGGACCATCACCGCGACGTGCTCAAGCTCGATCAAACTTCCCTCGATGCCGGCATTACGATCGGCCTTTACGAATACGCGGTGGGCTCGCTGCCTTTGCCAGTTAAAGTTCTCGCCGGCATCACCGGCTTCCGCGGTTCCAAGAAGAAAGGCCTGGAAATGATCGAACACGTTGCGCAGGAAGGAAACTGGTCGCGTGATGATGCCAAGACACTCTTGATTGTTCTTTACACGCGTGAGAAGCGTTATCCCGAAGCGCTCGGCTACGCTCGCGATCTGATGACGAAGTATCCGCGCAACTATCTCTTCCGCCTGGAAGCGGCCGACGCGCTGGTTTCGCAGGCTGAAGTCGAACGCAAGAACAAGAATATCGAGGCGGCAGTGAAAGCTGAACGCGAAGCCTTTGCAACCTTTGAAGATTTGCTGCACGACCGCACAGTTCGTGACACAGTGTCGCGCGCGCTCGATCTTGTTCACTTCAAGTATGGCGAGGTATTGCTGACGGCCGGCGAAGGTGAGCGCGCGGCGAAAGAATTTCTGGCGGCGACAAGAGTCGAACACGCAGAGCCGACGCTGGTAACGATGGCGCATCTCTATGCGGCGCGTGCTTTTGATCTGGCCGGCAAACGCGAGGATGCGCTGTCGCAGTATCGTGAGGTTTTGACACGGCCGGACATATACGCCGCGCACGAGGAAGCGAAGAAGGGTTTGCGTGAGCCCTTCAAGCCTGAAATCGCCAGCGGGATGTAGGGTACTCTTTGGAGTGCGGTGACCTGTCACCGCTTTATTCTGCGGCGGCTTGACGCCGCAGCTTTCGATTTACTCAACTTCAGGTCGCGACAGGTCGCGGCCTACGAAAGCGGTGACAGGTCACCGCCCTCCAAGGAGTTGCATTAGATGAGCAATAGTAATTTCAAAGACGCCAAGCGGGAGCAGGAGAGTTTGCTGGCTCCGCTTGAGCGAGCGGCACTGTGCGGCCTTGTGCGGCGCATGCCGGCCTACGTGAATTCAGATCACCTTTCGTTGCTCGGACTGGTGGCAATGTTTCTCGGCGGCGTTTTCTATGCGGCGAGCGGGCGCAACCCTTTGCTGCTGCACCTCGTCAACCTCTGCATCTTTCTTAACTGGTTTGGCGATAGTCTTGACGGTACGTTGGCGCGCTACCGCGATCGCCAGCGCCCGCGTTACGGATTTTACGTCGACCATATCATCGACACCTTCGGCACCATGTTCCTGATTCTCGGCCTGGCGCTTTCCGGTTACATGACAGAGCGCGTCGCCGCCGCGGTGCTGGTCGTGTTTCTGATGCTGGCGATCAATTCTTACCTCGCGGCCTACTCGCTGGGCATATTCAAAATATCCCAGGGAATATTTGGTCCGACCGAAATTCGGCTCGTGCTTATTATCGGAAATCTCGCGCTGTTGCACAGCGCACACACGCGCATCTTCGGCCACCGGTTTCTGCTGTTTGATGTGGGCGGCGTGATCAGCGCCGTTGCGATGGGAGCGATTCTCGTGTTCTCGTCAATCAAGAATACACATGCCCTTTATGAACTGGAGCGACTGCCCAAGGTTTAATCAGAACCGGGAGCGGTAGCGACCGGCCATTGAAGCAACGCCGCGAATCGGATTGCAGGCTCGCTGATTCGGAATTGAGTACTTAGCCCTTGCTTACGCGGGGACCTCTGCCCTATGGTTCACTGGATAAAATTCAACGTCGTCGGCCTGCTTGGCTTCGTGCTGCAATCGGCCGCTCTATTTGTTCTCACGCACACCGCGTATTCGATTAGCTACCTCGCCGCGACAGCCGTGGCGGTGGAATTAGCTGTGCTGAACAACTTCATCTGGCATCAACGCTGGACGTGGAGCGATCGGCCTTCGGTGACCAGAAGAGAAACCTGGCGCCGGCTGGCGAAGTTCAACGTTACGACGGGACTGGTTTCAATCGCCGGCAATCTCATTTTGATGAGCGTTCTGGTGGGACGCTTCCATCTTCCTGTCACTCCGGCGAATGTAATCACAGTTGGCGCGTGTTCACTCATCAGCTTCTTTCTCGCCGACCGCATTGCGTTTGA